>VGIC01000008.1 GCA_016867975.1 Betaproteobacteria bacterium
ATTTAGAAAAGAGATACCGAAAATTTATGGGCACAAACAGATCCAAGTAAGTGAGCACTATCTTGGCTTGTATTGATAAATATGGCGCGCTCGGCGGGAGTCGAACCCACGACCTTTGGCTTCGGAATCCGCTTCTGCTTCCAGCCAATCCTGCATATCCATGCCGTGCGTGAAGCCTCGCGCCTCGGCCCGGTAATAGGCGGCCGTGGCGATGTGCTCCTGCCGGATGTGTTCACGGCGGAGATGATCATCGCGCTTGAGATGATTGGATTCTACTTTTCGAGTAGATTGCTTCTTGTTGGACTCTGTGGTCATAATGCCTCCTCAATGAGAACTGGATTATTAAGTTCTTTATTTCCTAGCATGAGCCAAAAACAATGAATCTGGCTTCTAAATAAGAATTAAAAACTCATCATAAAAAAACATAACGGAGCGGTTGCTACGTCGCGAATCTTGTCGCCACTGCTGCCATTTACACAAAAATTATTTATACCCTCACCCCTGAGTAGGTATTTTCTAAATTTGCAGTTGTTGCTCTTCAAAGTTGAATCCGCCATTTATTTTTAATTAATGACAGTGTTCTTAAAGAGTATCACTGGGGCTTTTCTTGGGCTTGGTGTTGTTTTTCCTCTTTGGTAACCCACGATAATGGGGGCTACCACTTGATAATCATCGGTAATACTCAGTCTGTTTCTGATATCAGCATCGTTGAACGCAGGTAGTGCGTAACCGATGACACATGTACCTAAGTCCATTGCGCACGCAACCAGCATCATATTTTCTGCGGCCAGCCAGCAATCTGCTTCTGCAAAAGGGGCCGATTTTTTGCCACAAATCAGAATCAGCGTGCTGGCATCATAGAATATATTGAAATCAGGGCTATTGAACATCTGACTGAAATGCGTGAGGTTGTTATGGTGCTCTTTTTGGTGCTCCTCTGCAAAGTAAAGCGCTTTGGCACGGTTGGATATTGTCAACAGCAGTGATTTGTCCTGAATAATAACGAATGCCCACGGTTCACGATGCATTGCTGTAGGTGCACGCACTGCTGCTTCTAATAAAACGCATAGCGTTACATCATCAACTATTTGCGGCTGGTAACTGCGTACCGAACGTCGCGCCAGTATCGTCTCATAGATTGACTTTTCTGTATCATCTAAAGGTAACACGCAACCACCTCACCACGCTGATTTAAAATACATTATGCGAAACTATCAGTAAATGCATCATGATGTAATCCGCGCGAACACGTATAAAAATCAATACCGCAGAAGTTTCGATCTGACAACCCATCGTTGCATAATGAAACCGATTGATGTATGGTTAGGCCTGACTAGTCTGACAATGGAGAATTAAGTAATGAAATACTTGATATTGAGTTTGCCTTTGTTGTTTGCGGTTGCCTGCACCAGCCAGAGTAAAGTTGAATCAGGCAGTGGGGCCGGGGCCAGTAAAATCGGAAGTTGTATTGCTTGCCATGGGGCGGATGGTCGTTCTGGCAAGGAAGGCGTGCCGCCGCTTGCAGACCGCTCGCGTGAAGAGCTTGTTGCCGCAATGGAGAGGGTGCGTGATGCCTACGCACCGCAGCCGCTGATTGGGCATGATTTGAATGATCAAGAAATTCAGGATATAGCAGCCTATTTTTCAGCTCAATGAGCGCTTGGGCAGCAGAGTAGAGGCTAACGTGTGCGGTGGTTAAGTTAACTTACGCCGCCGTCGTGTGCAAGCCGTGCCAGATCAAGTAAATTCATGGCGCCGGTTTTGTGCATGATTTTCGATTTATGGATTTCTACCGTGCGGTGGCTGATTTCCAGCAGGCGTGCTATTTCCTTGTTATGGTGGCCTTGAATTGCTAGTAGCATTACGTCCCGTTCGCGCTCAGTAAGTCCTGCCAGAAGTGTCTCTGCGTGTTGATGATTGGCATTCTCGCTTAATATTCTTTTCGCTTCGTTCAGTGCAGAATGTATAGCGGTTAATAACTTCTCCCGTGTTACTGGTTTGGTGAGAAAGTCCACAGCGCCTGCCTTAATTGCTCTCACACTCATTGGAATATCGCCATGGCCAGTGAGAAATATAATGGGTAACTGAATATTTTTCCTTGCAAGGTACTCTTGCAGCTGAAGTCCATCCATATCTGGCATCTTTACATCGACGATAGCGCACCCTAGGCTCCCTTCGTGGTGGGCCGCCAGAAATGCCTTGCCACTATCGTAGGTTTTAACGGTAATACCTTCCTGTCTGATCATCAGTGTCAGTGAATCCCGAATTGCGGGTTCATCATCAATAATGAAAACGGTACTGGTGTCTGTACTCATGATGCCAAAGGAAGTGTGAAGTGAAAGGCCGCACCCGTGCCATCGCTAGGATCAAGCCACATTTTACCGCCATTCGCTTCTGTTAATGCGCGGCTAATGGCTAAACCCATGCCGACGCCAGTCGGTTTTGTGGTAAAAAATGGCTCGAAGACGCGTTGCGCAATATCAGCATTCAGTCCCGGCCCCTTATCCTTGACTGTAACATGCACCATTTTTATTTCGCTATTGTTGCGAACCGTGATGGTAATGGGTGGGGACGCTGTGTTGATGGTTCTCACCGCCTCAATCGCATTTCTTAACAGATTGACCAGAATTTTTTGTATCTGGATTTTATTGCCTATTACAGTGGCAAGATTTTCTTCAATCTGCAGTTCAGGCGTAAAATGACCGTAGTCGTCGCCTCTGGCAATATTTACAGCCTCTTTTACCAAGTCATTTAAATTAAATTGTTCTTTGATCAAATCGCCTTTTTGCAGGAAAGCAATTAACTCGTGTAGGCTCTTGCCCGCACGGTGGGCTTGTTCTATACAGCTTTCAAGTGCGTGTTTAATAGTGGTTTCATCTATACTGTCATTTTCAAATGCATGTAAGGCAACTTCGCCATAGGCTGAAATTGCCGCCAGCGGCTGATTGAGTTCATGTGCAATGGCTGATGCAGTTTGTGCGGCTACTTGCTGTGCTAAAAGCGACTCAGTTTCGTTGCGATATTGCTGAAGCTTTTTACTCAGCAACTTCCGTTCAGTAATATCTCTTGCAACACCAATCAGTCGGCTTGCTACCCCATTTTTAAAAAATACGCGCCCCAACGCTATCACCCAGCGCTCTGCACCGGTGGCAGGCTCAATGACGCGATATTCAATTTTATACTTGCCTTTGCCTGCTGGGTCTGTGGCGCTGTTCAATGCATATTCTCTTGCATGGCGGTCATCGGGATGTATCACAGTGAGAAACTGTTTGTCTGACAACTCACTTTCAGCCTCTGCTCCCCACAGCACGCTCATTTTTTCATCCCAATGTTTGATAATGTAGTTGGGACCAAAGTCAAACACAGCCAGATTGGCCGCTTGTTTGGACAGGCGCAGTCTTTCTTCACTGGTTCTTAATGCTTCTTCGGCTTGGCGGCGGCGATCGGCCACGCGAATCGATGCCAGTGTGAATTTTTGATCAGTCATACGTACAGGGGTCAGGCCAATGTCTACCTTAAGCACTTTCCCATCCTGGCAAAGCACATCAAGTACAGCACCTGTGCCCATGTTGCGTTGTTCTGGATTTTCATTGAAAGCATTGCGGTAATGGCGATGGTGTTCGTGATATTGCCGGGGCATCAGTGCCTCGACCTCGAGGCCGATGATTTCCTTTTCAGAATAGCCTAACAACTGCCGTGCTGCACTGTTGGTCAGTACCACATATCCAGATTTATCAATCAGCAGCATGGCTTCAGGCACTGCATCGAACAGTGTTTGAGAACATAGGTCTTGAAATGGACTGGTCATTAAGAGGTTACCTATAATTTCTGTACGTATTGTGTAAGTCTACGATAAAAAAATAATGGATGCCTAATACTCTTTAACTTGATTCAAGTTGATTGAATTCAGTAAGTTCAAATTTTAATTCCCATTTGCATGTGTCTTCGCATATAAGTGTTAGCACTTACGTGTTCGCACGAATGTACATAACATAAACGCCCTAGTAGATTTTCACTAGTTATATCGTTTTGGTAGTAGTGAGCGATGTGTCTTTCTAATTGTGATTAGATATTTTTATACATTTTTTCAGGAGGTACTATGTTACCTTTAGAAGCTGGTTTGCGTGAACAGTCATCAGGTAATTATCGTAATAAAATCAGCGAGATAGATGCTGTAAACAATATTGCTGAGATTACGCTTTATGATAATGGCGTAATTGAATCATGTAGCAGAGCAGGGGCTGAGTTGTTAGGTTGTACACCGACCGCGTTGCTGATGCGACACATTACAAAAGTATTGCCGCAGTTGGAAGGTGTGACTTTAATAAAGGGCGATAGGGTAGATCCTTATTTGCGTTTTCTTTCACGTGCCGATCATCATTTTGAGGTGGTGGCCGAGAATGGATTACGTTTTTTATGCGCATTGTTTTTTAATGACATAGGAGATTTTGGTAAACATCGTATCAGGATAATTTTTAGACCCGTTCCGACTTATCAATGATCACTTTGTATTTTGGATCACTTATATTTTAATTAATCCGTAAATGATGGGGGTAAGAGTAATGAGTGCAGAAACTAAACAAAACATTCCGGTTACATCCACTAAGGATGACAAGCCATCCTATATGAGTTCGATATCTGATATGGAGAATGCGATTGAAAAGTTTTTCAATCGAAGATTTCCATCTTTATGGCGTTGGGGGGATATGCCAAAGATGGAGAGATTGTTTGAATTTGAAAATCAGCGTCTGCCAAGTCTGGATGTGATTGATCGGGATAATGAGGTGTTGGTGCGGGCCGAAGTGCCTGGTATTGATAAGAATGATATCAATATTACGCTTACTGATAATTTACTCACAATCAAAGGTGAGACCCGCAAGGAATTTAAAAAGGAGGAGGGGGATTATCACAGGCATGAAATATCCAGTTCATCTTTTGCTAGGTCAGTTACAGTGCCCCAGAACGTAGATGGTTCAAAAGCAGTGGCCAATTTAAAAAACGGAGTGCTGGAAATTACCTTGCCGAAACTCGAGTCTTCCAAGCGCCATAAAATAGCTGTTCAGTAATGCATGCTACTTGGTAAAGAAAACGGATTGTTAAAGTGGCTCAGGCTTAAGCATCGGGTCGTCTTATTCATTCTGTTGATATTAGCGGTACTTTCATTGCTTTTTTCAAGCGGGGTGACAGGGTCATCATCCTCGCTTGATCCAACTGTGGAGCAGGTGGGAGATATTACCTACATCTCAGGTGGTGTGAGTGAATCCGAATCAGTCATGATGAAGGCGTTGGCGGTTGACTATCAGCTTGAGATCGTACTGATACAAAAACTACAACAGAGAGAAGAGTATCTAGCGGATGTCAATGTGCAGGTTTTTGATCACAATCTTAAAAGCTTGCTTAATATTGACACAGAGGGACCTTATCTTCTCATGAACCTGCCGCTAGGCAAGTATCTGATTACGGCTGAATATGAGGGGGTTGCTAAAAGTCAGTGGGTAAAGAATGATGGTAAGAAACATCAGAAATTGATTTATTGGTGGCCAATATCAGAGACCTTACCTTAGAGGAGCCATGATTGGATTTTACATCAATGGGAGACAGGACTTGTCTATATCTCACAGCCCAGTTGGAAGCGGTTGTTGATGGCATGGCATGGCGTGTAGCAGGGTTTCTTACCGGCAAGGAAAATATCATGGTGGTGGGGATTTTGAGGCGTGGAGCCCCACTGGCCGAGATGTTGCGTAACCGGCTGATGAAGAATTTCAAATTGGCTAATATAAGTTTGATGAATCTGAATATCAAGCGTTACGCAGATGATTTGACCTTGATATACCCAGAAACCAAATTGACCGAAGATGACTCATCCAAATTAATCAATCTTGCTGGGACTACGGTTGTAGTCGTTGATGATGTCATGTTTCAAGGTCATTCAATGTTGCGCGCAGTTGATTATCTGGCCAGTAAAAATGCCGCTGAGATTCGCACGGTTGTGCTTGTGGATCGTGGAGCCAATAAACTCCCTGTACGCGTTGATGTTTCTGGTGTAAGACTGGATGTGGCGCCTACTGACATTATTGAATGTAATGTTCCGCCATATGAAACTGAATTCAAGATTGATTTGCATAAACCCACCATTAATTGATATGGATAGTGATGATGTTCAATAATCGTGCTGAAGCTGCAGAAAAACTGGCCGAGAAGCTCGGACATTATCGCGGCAAGCATCCACTGGTGCTGGCAATTCCCCGCGGGGCGGTACCCATGGCAAAAATCATTGCCGAAAAATTGGGCGGCAGTTATGACGTGGTGCTGGTACGCAAGCTGAGGGCACCTTTTAACCGTGAGCTGGCAATTGGCTCAGTAGATGAGAGCGGATGGGTTTACCTTGCCGATTATACTAAATCCGTCGGCGCTAGCGATGAGTACATTGCGGCTGAGAAAAAGATTCAGATGGATACAATCAGAGAGCGGCGCGAGCAATATACACCTGTCAGGCCGCCCATTAGTCCAGCTGGCCGCATCGTAATTGTGGTGGATGATGGACTCGCTACGGGGGCGACGATGATATCAGCGCTGCATGGGCTTCAGAAGCAAAGGGTGGAAAAACTGATTTGTGCGGTACCAGTGTCGCCAGCGGATACGTTAAGGAAAGTTGCCAAAATCGCAGATGAAGTAGTTTGCCTTGATACGCCTGATGATTTTCAGGCTGTGGGACAGTTTTATTATGACTTTCCTCAGGTTGAAGATCATGAGGTGATGGAAATCTTGCGAGAGGCGCAGCTTGTGAAAAGCAGTAATGTCTATGAGCCGCATGGACAGGTTCCCTATACATAACTTCATATTGAATAGTAGGAGATCATGATGGAAGAATCAGCGCCTGACAAGAAAAATAAAACTGTCGGAGAGAAGAGGTCTGCAGCCGCACTACCTGTAGCTTATGAGTTGGAACTGCACAGACTGGTTGAGCTCGCGGCCTATTACCGTGCTGAGCAGGATGGCTTCAGGTGTTCTCCGCTTGAGTATTGGCTTGCAGCCGAGGGGCAGGTGCAAAGATTACCTTGATGCGGCTAGTCAATCAGCGCCAAGATCACTATTGAACTTGATTGGCGAGATGCAAAGCTTAATGGATTCTTCGCCCATCTCACGGTTGATATGATACTTCCATAATAAATAAATCCGTCTGCGCACCTTGTACTGAGACTATCTACTTCAGCCCCTTAAGCAATGATCCGTTTTTTTAGACCATTACAGCTTGCATGTAAAGGGTGAGCTAAAATTTGGGACAGGCATTTCCCGCATATGGTTGAGCCATGAAACTTTACTCACAATGGCTGTCTCCCAGCCTATTCGTCATCGGGTTCTCCGGAATGTTCCAATATCCACTGACGGGTTGCGTTGCGCAATTGCAAGGCCGCTTGCCAGTCCTCGCCTTGCGCCATTAAAGGTAAGCCGATCGCGACTTCCAGCCGAGCATGGTGCGGAAATTTTGTATTGCCAGGAAGCAGGAGGCGGGTGCCTTTGATTGCAACCGGTATGATGGGTGTTCTGCATTGTGTTGCAATGCTAAACGCCCCCATGCGAAAGGGTAGCAGCCCGGGATTTCTGCGGAAAGTACCCTCAACAAAAAAGACCAGCGACACGCCGTCGCGTGCCAGCCTTTCCAATTCGCGTGTATCTTCCGCACCTCGCACGCTATCAAACCGTTCGACAAAAGCGCTGCCCAGCCGTCGCAAAGGGATGCTTGCTACGGGTTTGCTTAGAAGCTCTTGCTTGGCGACATAAGCGAAGCGCTGCGGCAGGACGGCGGTCAACACTAGTGCATCGAGATAGCTGGCATGGTTGACGGCCAGAATGCATGGGGTACTGCCAGCCAGATGTTGCAATCCTTCCACTCTGGGTGTCAGTCCCGTCAAGGCCAGCGCAAGACGCGCACACTGGCGGGCAAAGGTTCGTCGCAGATGGAGGGTGGGTGCCAGCGCGATCAATACCCATGCAAGCGGCACTACAAGAAGGTATATCGCCCAGGCCCAGCCTGCCCATCCCAGATTTGCCAGCAGGCGCAGGGTTTGCACCGATTTTGCCACTGCACCAGCCCGCCCCAGACGCAGCACCTGCAGCCAGGGCAATCGCTGGCTGCTGACTATTGCTCCGCGCTCGTAAAGATCCCGGCAGGCAGCACGTCGTACTTTGCCGCTAGAGGTTTTCAACACGCTGCGGGGCAGTGCCAGCACAATGTCATCCGCTGGCATGCCGATAAGATCAACAGCTAAGTTGTTGATTTCAGTCTGCAGGCGCTGGTGTTGAACTGCTTCTTCCGTACGTGTTTCTGCCAGAATGATCAGCCTTTCCGTCCCGCTACGGGGGTCGGTAGCGGGGAAGATCGCTACCCCGCCTTTGCGTATGCCATCCAATCTGCCGATGGCTTCTTCCAGCTCCTGCGGGTAAATATTGTGGCCGCCGCGGATGACGATGTCCTTCTCTCGCCCCGTCAGGTAGAGTTCGCCCGAAGCCAGGTAGCCGAGGTCGCCGCTGTTCAGCCATGGACCGTCGAACAGGCGGGCAGTGGCTTCCATATTGCCATAATAGCCGGATGTGGCAGATGGCCCGCGGAACTGCACCCGGCCGACATGTCTTTCCGGAAGAGGAGTGCTGGAGGCATCGACAATCCGGATTTCATGGCCAGGGAGTGCCTGGCCGCATGAAACGATGTGCTGGGCATGGCTGTTTTTGCTATCCACAAGAAGAGCAACTCCTTCTTTCAGCATGGCGTTGCGGTCTATGTGATCTACCAGCGGCTCGCGCCCATGGGGAGGGAAGGCCAGTCCGACCGAGTTTTCCGCCAGGCCGTAAACCGGGGTCAGCGCCTCGCGACGAAAGCCATGGGGGGCGAATCGGGCAGAAAATCTATCCAGTGTCACCGGGCTTACCGGTTCGGCGCCGTTGTAGGCAATACGCCAGCAACTCAGGTCGATGCCTTCCAGGTCACGTTCATCTATCTTTCCAGCACAGATTTCATAGGCGAAGTTGGGTGCCGCTGAAATGGTGGCGCGGTGCCGGTGTATGGCCCACAACCATCTGGCTGGTCTGGAAAGAAAAGCCAGTGGCGACAGCAGCACCAGATGAAATCCGACATAAAGACTGCCCATGCAGGCGCCAATCAATCCCATATCGTGATATAGCGGCAGCCAGGAGACAAAGGTATCCGAAGCGGCCACTCCGGAAGCATTTTTCATGGAGCGCAGGTTGGCAAGCAGGTTGTTGTGGGTAAGTATCACCCCTTTTGGATTCCCTGTGCTGCCGGAGGTGTATTGCAGGAATGCGATGTCATCCGGCCTGACTTCCGGAAGCGCTGGCGCAGCTCCATGCGCAGCAAGCTCTTCTGCAGTGACGACATTGTGTAGCGTTTCGCACTGTGCCCGCAGCAGATAGCCAGGTATTTTGGCCCGGCTATCGGTGATGAGCACCGCGGCGCCCGCATTGGCTACAATGCCGGCGATTCGGCGCATGTGGTCTTCCAGTTGCGAAAGGCGTGCAGGTGGATAGAGCGGTACCGGCACGCAACCGGCATAAATCGCACCGTAAAAGACAGCGAGAAACTCGCGGCAAGTGGGCAGCATAATGGCCACCCGACTGCCTGCTTCCAAACCAAGCGCCAGCAGACCAGCAGCAATCTTTTGCGCATCTTGTTGCAGGGCGCGATAGCTGATGTTATGGACTTGCTCCCCATCGCTGTAGAGGGTGACATGGGTGCGCTCCCCATGATGGGCGGCATGCCAGTTGAGCAGGCCGGTGAGTGTTTGAATATCCTGTGGCGGCACCTCGAGCCGGTCTTCCGGTATTGCTTCGGCCATGGCTACAGATGGCAGATTGATACCGCCAGCGGTTTTTACTTGCACGACCAGATCCCGTGGCGTTTCGGCAGTGGCAAAAACCTCTTCGGTAAGCTGCACATTAAATTCACGTTGAATGCGGGCAAGCAGTTCCACGCGCGCCAGGCTGTCCATTCCAAAATCGCGTTCCAGCTGATGATCCAGCCCCAGCCGATCAATATCGCTGGCGCCGACGCGCAATTCTACGGAAAGATCTCGCACCATGCCGAGCAGGCGCATTTCGATGTCGGCGGCAGACGATCCGGCGGCAAGGTTTTTCTGGGTCATGATGCCACCTTGGCCAATGTCTTCTGACGCAGCCGATTCTCGGCGCGCAGGGCGGTACGTCGTCCACGTCCAGCATTCACTCCCTTAAGCAAAATGAGTCCGATCACGAAATAGAGTCCGGTGGTGAGCAGAGCCAACCGGTGGTCCCCACTGCTGACCCAGCTGGCCGTACCATAGGTCAGTGGCCCAAAGATGGCTGCGAGCTTGGTGGCAAGCCCCCACAGCCCAAAAAACTCCCCATTGCGGGATGGCGGTGCCAGCAGGCCGACTATTGCCCGACTTGCGGACTGCGAGGCGCCCATGCATAAGCCGGCAATGTTGGCTGCTAGCCAAAACAGCAGCTGGCCATGCGCCATCCAGGCCAGTACTACGGCTATGAGCCAGCCGCATAGCGTCAGTGCAATGGCCCGGACATGACCAAGACGGTCCTGCCATGGGCCAAAAAGAAAGGCGCCAGCCGCTGCGGAAATATTGACGACGATAATCAAGGCAAGTGTCTGCCGGATGGCGAAACCCATGGCATGCGTGGCATAAATCGCAGCTAGGGTAATGACGGCATGGACGCCAGCTTGATAGCACAGGCAGCAAACCAAGAACCGGCGTAAGTCCGGGAATGCCTCGAGATGGCACAAAGTCTGACGTACTCTTTTCCATGCAGAGTGTATCGGCGCATTGTTGCTGGCGGGTGGCGGCAAGGCGCGTTCGCGCAGGAACAGGAAGGTGGGCATGCTTGCCAGGGCGAATATGCCGGCAGTTATCAGCATGGTCACCGGCACGAACTCCCTGGCAGTCATTTCACGCGATTGTGCCCATGTGACATAAGCCAGGCAGATGGCCAGTGTTGTCAGTCCGCCAATATAACCGAGGCTCCAGCCCCAGCCGGAAGCACGGCCGAGCGCACGCGGCCGCGCGAGTTCCGGCAAAAAGGCCGCAATCAGATTTTCACCGCTTGCAAAGAAAAAATTGGAAGCCACTACACAGACAATCACCAGTGGCAACTTTCCTGGCTGTGCAAAATAGAGCAGGGCAGTGAACAGGATGCAGCCGGTGGTGGTTACTGCGAGCAATTTTTTCTTTGCGGCGTGCAGGTCAGCAAATGCGCCAATGACGGGCGCGCTTGCAACAACAAGGCCATAGGATACGGAAAGCGCCAGTGTCCACGCAAATGTTGCCCATGGAGCATTGGCGGCAACTTCCGCGACAAAATAAGCATTGAACAATGCGGTAATGACTACAGTGGTGTATCCGGAATTGGCGAAATCGTACATGGCCCATGCCCACAGCTCCCGGGGCCTGACATCCGCCCGTAGCACGGCTCGGGTATTCCGGTAACTTTTCAACATGTCCCCAGATAACCGACGCCAATCGCTGCGGCGCGCAGTGCTGAGGCGGATAATTGACTATTCCCCATTTTTTACTCCCTTGCTGTCCGTCGACGCAACCGCACCAACACCCAATACGCTGCCAGCGCGGCAATCACATGTTTGAGCGTGTGGCCGCTGACAATGCCTCGGGTGGAGTTGTAAACCTGATGGTCGCTGAGATCGAACAGCAATGCCACAGCGTATAATGCAATGACCGATAGGATATCCTTGTCCCCGCTGTAGCGCGGCGGATAAAGTCTGAGCAGAAGCGGAATCTGAAGTATGGGAATAATCTGCATCAGGCCGTAGAGACGCAAATCGCCCATCCCTTGCCGCTCACTCCAGCCCCAGTAAAAAACGCTGGCGAGCCCCGCGGCGAGCAGCAGAGGGAGCATGCTCAACCCGGCCCGCAGGCTGACGCGCTCGCACAGGATTGCGGCAAACCAGGACATGAGTGCCAGAGAGACTGCGGCGCGGTCCCACATGAGGCGGTCGTTGTCCGGTGCAAGGTGATAGAAGCCGGATCCCAGGCCGACCAGAATGGTAGCCAGAAAAAACAATCTGTAAGGCAAGGACTCCCGCACATCAATAAAAGCCCGCTGCTCTGCGGTGCCGCTCAGGAAAAACATTCCGGCCATGCCGGCCATGATAAACAGCAGGTTGGACGCGATATCGAAGCAATGCGGCACTCCCATGCAAACGCTTTGATCGGCAAAGTCATGATATGCGGCTGGCTGGGGAATGCGTGGCAGCGCCATCGCCAGAACAGCCAGAATCACGCCAGACACGCAAAGCACAAAAAGCTTTCTGCCGTGATCTTCTCTTTTATGGGCAATCATGGTGCTTCCCCGCGCTGCGCTAGCAGCAAATCCACCACCCGCCACAGCCGCCACAAGTCCGGGATGTCCTCGGCCCAGAAGCGCCATGTCAGGATATCGCGGAAGCGCAAATCCACATGGCCGAGAACACGGTGGATGTGGAACATCCGCGCTTGTCCCTTGGGTGCCGCAGCCGCCAGCGACAGGCTCTCCGGATAAGGGATCAGGTTGTCGTTCATGCCATGCACTATGATCAGCTGCGCCTTGAGCGGCTTGAGGTCATGCCGCGCCAGATCAAGCAGGGCAATGTCTTGCTTCATCGCGCGGGGCAAACGATCAAACAGATCGGGGAAGCGGGCGGGGTCATCGTTCACTGCCAATGCATAGACCGATCTCCCTTCATTGCTTAGCTCCCTGGCCAATGGTGACAGGTCAGCCTTTTGATCGTGCATGCGCAAGGTCACCATGTGGTCAAATACGGCATGGTCGCGCTTGTCGGCAAGATAGGGCAGGCTGGCGTAGGTCAGCACCATTTTGCCGGTATCATCCGGAATGATGTAATGCCATTTGCCTTCGTATTCGAACCAGCCGGTAGTAAAGAAGCGCATCGCACGTTGCAAGTCGTGGTAACCGCCCACCGCGACGATAAAGCGTACCTGCTCCCGGATATCATCCTCCAGCGCTGCAAGCAGGGCAGGGCCAGCCGAGTAGCTAAAGGCGAACATGCCTGCGCGTCCGCCTGGAGCCAGTTCCCGGTTGCTGGCCAGCCAGAAAAAAGAGTCGGCGACAGTACGGGCATCCGAGGGGTGAATGCGCAGTTTCCGGAACCCCCTGATCTCTGGAGCCAGAACGGCAAAGCCCGCACGCGCCAGAGTGGTTGCAAAGGCGACAAGCCGCGGGTCATCCTTGCCTTGCGGCACAGCGCCAGGAACGACAACGATCGCAGCGCGCGGGCAGCGCGAGCGAGCCTGACAACCTTCAAGCACGTCCGGCAAATAAAGGTCGGCTTCATGGCTGCGCCCCATCACGGTATAAGACACCAGCTTGCGCTGCGGCTCAGGCGTGGTTTTTTTCAGACGAGAACCGGTATTCCCGGCAGCCAAGTCATGCAGTACCAGTGCTGCTTGGTAGTGCCGCATCGGCGAGCAGCCTGAAAGCATGGCGAGTACAACAACGCCTATCGTGACCTGTCTGATGCGATTCATTGTGCTTTCCATGGCAGACACGTTTGTGAGTTAGTAGCCATTTTGCCATCTATTTGATGACACTGAAAAAATAACCGGCGATATCCAGAATGTCTCTCTCGTTCAGCGTGTGTGCTATCAAAGGCAAGTCGGAACTTGCATACTTTGGGGCGACGAGCGCCGCGCTCATGACATCTGACGTGGGTTTTCACTTTATTTCCGGCCGGCAGGTGTTGAAGGGGCGGTGCCCTTGCCTTGTGTGGTGCAGGCAGCAAACATGGTGATTGATTGGAACGGTGAGCGAAAGGTGTTTCATCGTGTTCTCCTGCTGTGGTGGTGGGGGTGAAAAGAATGAATGCCCGACGACCATGATGGTGCCCCTCTATCTTTCATGAGGCATGCTCTTCTTTCAGTTTTCTGCGCAGAATCTTGCCGATCGGACTTTTGGGCAACTTTTCCCGAAACTCCACATGCTTGGGTACCTTGTAAGGTGTCAGGTTTTCATGGCAATACGCCAGCAGTTCTCCGGCAGTAAGGGTAGGGTGTTTTCTGGTTACGAAAATCTTGACCGCTTCACCGCTTTTCTCATCCGGCACCCCCACCGCACCCACTTCTGCGACGCCGGGATGGTGCATGACCACTTCCTCTATTTCGGCGGGATATACCTTGAATCCCGATACCACAATGACATCCTTGCAGCGGTCAACAAAAGTGATATAGCCCTGGTCGTCCATTACGCCCAAGTCACCGGTACGCAGCCAGCCATCGGCAGTAAAAACATGGCGGCTTTCATCCGGCCTGTTCCAGTAGCCCTTCATCACCTGTGGCCCCTTGACGCAAATCTCCCCGACACTGCCATACGGCAAGGCGTGCCCGGATTCATCCAAGATCGTCATCAGCGTCGAAGGCAACGGCAAGCCGAGTTTCCCGCTGAACCCCGTGATATCGAAACGGTTGGCACAGACGATAGGGGATGCCTCAGTCAGGCCATAGCCTTCAATCAGCGGCACCCCCATTGTTTGCTGCCAGCGTTCCGCCACTGCGCGCTGCACGGCCATACCGCCCGCCACGGCGAGCTTGAGCGCATTGCCATTGGTCTGTTTCACACGGGCAAACCGGGGCGAATTCAGGAGCATGTTGTAGAGGGTATTGACACCGGTGATAGCGGTGAAACGGGTCTTTTCCAGCGTGCGCACGAAATCGGGAATGTCACGTGGGTTGGTAATCAGCACATTACGGCCGCCCCACTGGATAAACAGCAGCAGGTTGGCCGTCAATGCGAAGATGTGGTACAGCGGCAATGGCGTGATGACGGTTTCCTGGCCTTCTTTCAAGGTGCTGCCGATCCAGGCTGACGTCTGCTCCACATTGGCGACTAGGTTGCCGTGCGTCAGAATCACGCCCTTGGCTACGCCGGTAGTGCCGCCGGTATATTGCAGAAAAGCTGTGTCTACGAGGGCAAGAGGTATCTCCGCCAGCTTGAGGCTAGTGCCTTGCGCGAGCGCGGCATGGAAGGGCGTGGCTTGGGGGATGTCCCAGCGCGGCACGAGGCGCTTGATCCACTTGACGGCGAAATTGATCAGGCAGCGTTTCACCGGAGGAAACATGTCGCCAACTCTGGTCACTACTACATGACGGACGGCAGTAGCCGGCAACGCCTGCTGTAAAGTATGGGCGAAGTTCTCCAGCACAACCACCAAGGTGGCACCGGAATCGGCTAACTGGTGTTCCAGTTCACGGGGCGTATAAAGCGGATTGACGTTCACGACTACCAGCCCGGCGCGCAATGCGCCAAACAGCACCACCGGATATTGCAGCAGGTTGGGCAGCATGATGGCGATTCGCTCGCCTTTGCGCATGCCGAGTACCTGCTGCAGATAAGCGGCGAAATTTTGCGAGAGGCGGTCCAGATCGTCAAAGCTGATAGTGACGCCCATATTGGTGAACGCCGGCAAGGCGCGGTAGCGGGCGCAGCTTTTTTCCAGCATATCCTTCAGAGAGGAAAATCGGGCAATATCGGCTTCAGCCGGGATGCCGGGAGGGTATTGTTTCAGCCATACCGATTCCATTCTTGACTCCTTTAGGTTTGACTTATTCAACTGGCAGCAATAAATGACTCCACGCTTTTGCGTACTATCATGACGGCGATGGCGGCGGTCGCCACAGAGAGGTAAATGATCCGGCGCATCAGGTTTTTTTCCATCCCTTTAGTTAGCGAAAAGCTGAGTGCCTAACTGTAGGTAGCCCAAGACTAGCGATGCCAGTGCACGCGCACCAGATTCTCACCGGGGGTATGCTTGGTTTTTAATTCGCCTTGATATGCGTGATGTACCGCCTCCCCAATGCCTTTTGCCAAATGCATGTCCGTGGTCGTGATTTCCATCGTGCCATGCGGGTGATTGATGGCAATAATGGCGGTCGGCGACATGGAAAATGTTATCGGATTTTCCGCAAATGATGATGAACGTGCTGGCGTTGAAAAATATATTGAAATCTGGGCTACTGAAAATTTCCTCCAGTTTATGGATGTCCTGATGTTGAGATACATGCAGATGCAATGCATGCACGAATCTTGGTTTTGCATAGTCCGATAACTCCTGCAGTTTCTTATCCAGAATCACAACAAATCCCTATGGTTCACTATGCATTACGGTAGGTGCTTGGATTGCGGGCGCGGATAGCCTGTGGATTTATTTCACGCGGTTGATGCTCCCAGACCAATCACCTGTTCAGGACGCCCCCTGACACCGTCAAATTTTCATGAAAAGCGGTCATGCCCCACTTTTTCACTCGCCAGTCACCTAGTCTATACTCTAGCAAGAATCGCCGGTACACTTAAGTTAGGGCGAACACGTATGCTGCGTATTCAAAAAACGCGAGATGTGGTGTTGGATTGTTAAAACGCCACTCGCAGTCCTTTAAAAACACTACAAAGTTGGCCTTAGGCAAACCGTTAAATTTTGCGGACTAGGTTTGAGGAGTTTCTAGATCAATCCAAAAGGGCTTAACTTTCAATAGGTTTTTTAATGCAGAATCCGCTTTAGAACATTCTTGGTTGATTTTTTTCCTGATCCATCTTTCGGAAATATCTATTGCTTCATTTAGGTTGGTACTAGGTATGGTTTTAGAAATTGGCCTTAATAGACCTTGAGTAACATTCATATCATTCATCGCACCCAAACTGTCTTGTAACTTAGCTAATTTTATTATGAATGCATCAATCTGCTTGGTTGGATACAAGTTGTAAAAAAACTCCATGGCATATCTTAATTTTTTGGCTGCAATTCTGACTTTGTGCCTATCTTTAGGTTGCATATCCTTGAATCTTAGCTTGCACTTCATTAGAGGTTTATAAAACGAGTTCAATGACTTTTTAGCAAACTTGAGTAGTTTAAAATGACCGCTTTTGTGTTGCTGCTCCAGCCAGCGTTTATTTTCAATCCAAGATGAGAGTGTTAACAAAAGACTGTGGTAACGCCGGGACAATATTGCCTCCTGCATAGCCTGACAAACTAACTGTCTTGCCCGTATTGCTTGCTCACTAAGCACTAATATGTCGTTATGATTGTTTGAATAATCTCTAAGATTAGGGAGTGTCTCAGTAGTTAAAACGTCAAAATCCCTGACTTTTCCTAATTTGTTTGCAAGCCAACTCACTTCAGTGAGTATCAAATGGCTTTCTTCACACTTAATGAATTTTTCAAATAATGAAAATGCACAACGAAGCCGTCTCAAAGCAATACGCATTTGATGGACGCCTTCAATGTTGGCTTCATTTTGTACGATATCTCGATTACTCTCTAGATGGTTAATGCACTCCCTTGCAATTATCTTAAAAGCGGCATTTGCATCAATATGTTTATCTAGATTTGGGAATTTAGCTTTGTACGTTTGAAGTGCGCTAGCGCGATAATACCCATAGCCACGTTTTGCTTTGCTATTATTTTCAACTCTCAAAGGAACCCTCTGCTGTAAAGCTAACACGATATCAAAGCCCCGGCCTACATTACCTGCATTTAGTTCTATTTCAATTTCATTAATTGGTTTCTGAAATTGATTTGGCGATGTTCCGGGTATATTGTAGTATCAAAGTGAATTGGTAAAGCGTATTTTGTTGATGAAACTTTCGTGGCACTTGGGCCTTTCAAGTCGCCTGGATCATATAGTTTTAACACACCCCCTAGATGGAGAGCGCGATGAGAAAACTTTGGATTGGCCTGATCAATGACCTTGTTCTTGAGCGGCCTGCAAGCCTTAGCAAGCGACGAGAAGAAGAATTCGAAGAAACCGGAATTTGCACGTATTGCTGAACCGAGCGGGAAAGCAAAACCCAATGGTCAGGCAAACTCAAAAGCCAAGGCATCTCCTATAAAGAGGGATACCGCGAAAATGCCCGTTGATCCGTTAGAAAAAAGGCGGGAATGCGCAGCAAAGAAAACGTGAAGGCCGCGACGTCGCCTGAGTATATTGAGGTGTTTTACAATCGCATTCGCCGATATGTAAAAAATAAACAATCAAATACCTGCTCAATTCGCCCAAGGTTGGCTTATACAACAACATAAAATGCTGCATAATAATCAAACTTGCCCCTCTATAAAATCGGACTTAGCTCAAAAAACCGGCGGAAGGCCAACTACGCAGAACAGGGAATGACGATGAACACAGAAACCGCAATCTCGCCAAAATATCCCGTCCTCGACGACATCGAAATTCCGGAAGACATACTGTCTAGCTGGCAGGTGACAGTCGACTTGCTGGCCGAGGTCGCCGGTATTCCGGCGGCGCTGATCATGCGGGTGCATGAGCAGGAAATCGAGGTGTTTCGCAGCAGCCACAGCCAGGGCAATGTTTACAAGCCCGGCGAAAAGGCGCCGCTGAATAGCGGGCTTTACTGCGAAACCGTCATGAGCACCCAGCGCAAGCTGCTGGTGCCCAACGCCCTGAAGGATCCGGTCTGGGATCACAACCCGGACATCAAGCTGGGAATGATCTCGTACTGCGGTCTGCCGCTGACCTGGCCCAACGGCGAGCTCTTCGGCACCATCTGCATTCTGGACAAGAAGGAAAACAGCTATACCCCTCAGACCCACCACCTGTTCGAGTGCCTGCGCGACAGCATCCAGTTGAGTCTGCAGCAGGTCTATCACAGCGCCATTGAGCGGAGGGAGGCTGCCATTCATGAGCAGGAAATCTCGCGCAGCAAGATTGAGGCCGTGCATCAGGAATGGCTTCAGTCATTTGATGCCGTGCCGGATCCGATCTTCATGCATGATCGCCAATTCAATGTGCTCCGTGCCAACAAAGCCTATGCCAACAAGGCGGGGTTGGCTTTCAAGCAGTTTATCGGTCGTCCTTACTGGGAGGTTTTTCCGAAGCTGGAAGGGCCATTGTCGGGGAGCGTGGATGCAGTCAAGCACCCGCAACCAGGGGTTTTTCACGATCAGGAGTTTCAGCTGGAAACCGGCGAAATCTACCTTTCCCGTTCGAGCCATGCATTCGATCAAAATGGCGAATACCTATACTCCATCCACTTTCTGCATGACATTACCGAAGCCAAATTGGCCGGGACAAGGGAAAACGAGCATCGCACCCTGTCTGATCGAAACCACGAACACCGGATATGTTGTCATCGACACTGAGGGCCGCGTCATCGATGCCAACGCCGAGTACGTTCGACTCACGGGCTACCGCGAACTGAAGCAAATTATTGGTCGCAGCGTGATTGAATGGACTGCCGAGTACGAGACGGACAAGAATGCCAATGCCATTGCGCAATGCGCACGGGATGGACAGATCAGAAACCTGGAAATCGACTATACAGGCTGCGAAGGTAGGATCACGCCCATCGAAGTCAATGCGACGGTCGTGACACGACAGGGTCAGATACAGATACTTTCGCTGTGCCGCGACATTTCTCAGCGCAGACTGTCTGAGCATACCCTGCTGCGCGCCGTGCGTGCTTTGAAAACCCTGAGTTCCTGCAACAGGATTCTGGTCCACGCCAGGGATGAGCATCACCTGCTATCCGAGATGTGCCGGAACATCGTCGAGCAAGGCGGATACCGGATGTGCTGGGTGGGATATGCGGAACATGACGAGAAGCAGAGCATCCGTCCCATGATCAGTGCCGGACATAACGATGGCTATATTGAAATGCTGCATCTTACCTGGTCGGATACCGGGCGTTATGAGGGACCCACCGCACAGGCCATACGCAGCGGCCAGGTGGTTGTCGTGCGGGATATTGCCAATGAGCCATCCTTCGCGCCATGGCGCGAGGCGGCCCTTGCCCGTGGCTATAGGGCATGCATCGCATTTCCGCTGAAGCCAAAGGAGGGGGTCGCATTCGGGGGACTCGTCATTTACTCAGCGGAAGCCAATACCTTCAGTCACGAGGAACTGGATCTGCTTGAAGAGTTGGCCGAGGATCTTTCTTTTGGCATTCACACCCTTCGTACACATCAGGAACGCGATCACTTTCAGAAGGAGCATCAGAAGAGCGCGGAACAGCTCAGGGAATCCCTGTTCGATACTATCCGTGCCATTTCGCTCACCGTGGAAAAGCGCGATCCCTATACCGCAGGCCATCAAAGCCGTGTCGCGCAACTGGCTACCGCGATTGCCGGAGAACTCGGGATGGATGCAGATCGCATCGAAGGCCTCAGGTTGGGCGGCATGATCCACGATATAGGCAAAATTTACGTTCCCGCCGAGATTCTCAATCGCCCGGGCCGGCTCACACATGGTGAACTTGAAATCATCCGCTCACATCCCGAAGTGGGCTACGAGATCATCAAAGATGTGAAATTCCCATGGCCGGTCGCTGACATGGTGCTGCAACATCATGAGCGTCTGGACGGGAGTGGTTATCCCCATGGGCTCAAGGGCGATGAGATCATCCTGGAGGCGCGTATTCTCAGTGTGGCCGACGTGGTCGAGGCCATCACCAGCCACCGTCCCTACCGCCCAGCCATCGGCATCGAGGCCGGGCTGGCTGAAATCGAAGCAAAACGCGACCAGATCTATGATCCGGACGTGGTTGACGCTTGCCTGAGGCTCTTCCGCGAAAAAGGCTACGTTCTTGAAGGCGCGGGTCTTAAATAAAGTGAGTTCGCCCCTGTTGTTCAAAATACCAAGCAGTGGCTACTGATTATTTCAACGCAACTGGTGTCACTATGAGCTAGTATACTTGAGGCACACTTGGGCATCCTGGCATCGTCAGGCTGGCACGAGTTGTGATGAACTGAAGGACTTGGGAGGCTGGAAAACCAGATCGATGGTTGATCGTTATGCAGAATTTGCAACTGAGAATCTGGCATTTGCTGCTTCCAGGATTGAACTCGGTCGGGGGACAGGTAACGTGATTAGTTTGTCACGTTTTTGTCACGTTTCAGAAATGAAAAAGGCTAGCGCATGAATGCTAGCCTTTTAGTATCTGGCTCCCCAGTTTAGGCTCGAACTAATGGCACTAAATTGAACTGCCAATTGCCCTGAACTGAGGTTGGCTTGCTGAACCTGAACGACTCCTTTGTCCGCATTATCCTGATAAAGGAGTCATTGTTGCTTTACCGACAAGTTATCTATCATTGATATAAGAGATGACTCCGTAGTTTTTGGAGACCTAAATCCAGTCCAGTCGGCAATCCCTTGGGTGGATGTAATGCCATGAAGTATCTCCAGCCACTCCCGCTCAGTTATTATAATCTGATACTTATTTTTTGCCTCGACCACCCATTCCAAGGCGGTGAGCTTGTGCCCAAGCAATTGCCCTCGTTTCGACATGTAATAGCGCTGATGTTGTTCGTGATACCAATACTCGTCAGTCTTGCCAATATCATGCAAAAAACAAAGCAGAGTCAAACGATTTAAATCTACACTATCATTTAAAGTCACCTTTTGCGCCAGCTCACACACCTCAATGGTATGAATCAAATTGCCATGGGGTATTGCGTGGTGGTGGTTCAACGAGCTAGGATAGTTCAAAAATTGCCAGAAACGTTTCTGATCCCACAAAACTCCATTGATCAATCTCTGATAGTTATTAGGCAGTTTATTATAAATGGCAATAGCACGTTGAATGAGCGACCTATCCCAGACCCAGTCGGTCGGCACTGTTTCAAAAATACTCAAGCCATTCGGTGGGCTATCAACCAACACCAGTCGGCTTATGATAATTGCGCCATGCTCGCACAAAGTTTGTCCTTTCCAGCGGATGCTGACAAGACAACCTTTTTTGAGTCGCGCATCTACATAATCAGCCGTCCATTTCACACGTAGGCTAGCCTGTTCATGAAATATCTCAGTGATTATTTCATGACGGTTATTTTCGGTCAGTCGAGATTCAATTGCTATCACCCTAAAAATCAAAGGTAACTGCTCTATCAGCATGCATAGGCTGGGTGTCGCCTTAGAGGTTAGGCGCATAATCAGTCGATCTACAATCTGCATTTCTCGTGATTCATTTAATACATCGTTCATGATGAAGTCCTTATGTATTTTTAACTACAGTTGTTGTGGATGGAACCTCTAAGTTGCTTGTAAGCAAACGGTTAAAGGCAGAACCATCATTTCTCGTTAAATTAGGCACATAACGGCTATAAACGCGGAACAACATTTCCGTCGTTGAATGTCCCATCTGACGTGCAATCCATTCTGGATTTTCTCCAGCAGCTAGCCATAGCGTAGCTGCCGTATGCCTAGATGTGTAAGGTCTGCGTAGCTCTAAACCTAGGTAGCGGAGCAATGGGTACCAGACTCTGTTGGTTAGATTGTTAAGGTTTAGATGTTTGCCCTCAGTGTTGCAAAATACGAATTCAGAATGCTTTTGCGTAGCTTCACTTTGGCGCATCAAGGCGTTGTGCACTGCATCTGACATGAAAATCTCGCGGATGGATAAATCAGTTTTACCCTCATCCTCCATCTCTTCACCCACCAAGGTTTCTCTGATCAGAATCAGTCGATTTTTAAAGTCAACATACTTCCATTTCAAACCATGAATCTCGCCCGTGCGCATTCCTGTAAAAAATCGCACAATGAAATAATCGCGATAATCTTGCCTCACGGTTTTTAGAATCAGACTCACCTCATCAAGCGTAAAGGGCTTAATATCCAATCGCTTGATTTTTAGGGGTTTGATTCTTTGCCCCGGTGAGGTAAAGTTATAACGGTCAGCAGCCTCATTAAGAATTTGTCTTAATCCCAATACAATGGCATTGATGCGCCGTGCTGAGAGGGTCTGATTTTTTCGTCCTGGGACTTTGGCGAGTTGAGAACGAAAATCAAGAATATCTTCACGACGGATGCTGCTGACTACCTTTTCTCCAAAATACGGCACCAAGTGTTTATCGATGGTGTCGCGCATGGTTTGCACGTAGCTTTTGCGCCAGCCGATCTTACATTCATCAAACCATTTCTCAGTAAAGTCACTAAAAAACGGAGCACCATCAACCTGCTGTTGAATATGGGCTAATTGTTTATTTGCTGTGACTAAATGCAAGTTTGACTCACTAGATGCAGCAATGTTAAAAGTAAAAGTTTTGGCTAGTCTGCTATTAGGAAAATATCTGGCATATTCAAAAGCACCATCTTTAATTTCGCCCTCTATTTTTTCCAGAAGCTTAGATAGCTTCTGCCGGTTCTGTTTTGTGTCTGCAAGTGCAGTGTATTCTCTACACCTAGTTCCTTTATATCGAAAGTCACAAAAGAGTTTGCCCTTATTTACACGGATGCTACCCATGGCAGTACCCTCCATTTGCCATCGGAATGGAGGCTGGGCTGAGGGGGCGAGTAAGAATTTCGCTCTCGATGACTTCCCAGATGTACAAGATTTTTCTACGTCCAAAAGGACGTATGTAATGTACCCCCTCTATCAAAACACTGTCCTTCAATTGATTTCGGATCGTTCTAGGGTTGTAGTTAATGCGCTCTGCCAGTTGATCAGTAGTTAAGTATGTTTGAGTCATAATATATTCTTTCTAAAAGTAAATAATTAAGATAGAATGAACATTTATCTTTCTGCCTGTATAAATTCCATCCTACATGACATTTTAGATGCAAATATTTCATTTTGCAACAACTATTTTCATTTAGAATGTAAAAAGAGAGTTTTGTATGATTAAATGTCATTTATCCCGATTGATGGGAGAGAGAAAATTGAAAATTTCTGATGTAGCAAGGGCAATAGATGTTCACCGAAACACAATTACTCTTCTTTATGATGAAAATGCTAATCGTGTTGATTTAGATACATTGAATAAGCTGTGTATATTTTTTGACTGCAATGTGGATGACTTATTGCAGTTCGTTCCAGAAGAGTGAATTATGGATGCGTGTTCAAATGTAGAACTGGGAAGCGATTTAGGCTAGAGAAACTCTTGAAAAATCTTTCCATACTTAGCTCCGCTTAATAAATGCTATTAGTTGAGAATTTGATGATGGGTTGGCGAGAGCTAGTGAAATAGGTCGCCTGTGAACATCATAGTGGATAAGTCATTAATTTAGTACCAATAAACTTTTAGGCACGAAGACATGGTAAAGACGACTAAAATGTAGATAAGTTTATGGGCCATTAACCAATGGTCAAAATTTATAATCCAAATTTTGGATGAAAGGATGTGGGCCAAACTTGGGCCATTGGTGGGCCACTGGTGGGCCATGAAAAAGCAAAGTTAGTAATCACTATCCTAGCTTTCCTTGAAAAATATGGCGCGCTCGGCGGGAGTCGAACCCACGACCTTTGGCTTCGGAAACCAACACTCTATCCAACTGAGCTACGAGCGCACGAAGTCGTACATTATCCTAGAAACCGCAGTTAACTGCTCAATTATTTTGTAGCCTCATGGACTGCTCTACACCGAGATATCGTCGACATTCGGACACCCATGTCACATTTATGACCATACGACAACCGTTCACTTTAACAAAACACTATCGCTTAGACATACAGTGGCACCTTTCACCAAACATCAGGGTAAAACCCCAACGCTAAAAGTCGGGAAAACTTCCCTATCCAATCACCTTGGCAGAAGATTCTAATAGCACTTAGAATCTATTTAAGACAATTTCGCCATTACCATAAAGGAACATTATGTCAGAGGCCACCTTGCAAGAATGGCGTAATCACGCGCTTGCGCTTGAACAAGAATTAAACAACGTCGTCTTAGGATTAAAACCTGCTGTACGCTTGCTGATTATTTCTATTTTTTCACGTGGCCATGTTTTACTTGAGGGCAATGTTGGCGTAGGGAAGACAACATTACTAAGAGCTGCTGCCAGAGGGATTGGTGGGGGATATCAACGCATTGAAGGCACAATTGATTTAATGCCTCAAGACTTGATCTATCACACTTAACATTAGTAGCGAAGGAAAACCCAAAGTAGAGCCTAGTCCATTATTGATGCAAGGCGAGGATTTATCCGTCTTCTTTTTCAATGAGATTAACCGAGCGCGTCCACAAGTGCATTCACTATTACTGCGTATCATGGCAGAGCGCTCTGTGAGTGCATTTAACCGAGAATATCAATTCCCACATTTACAAGTGTTTGCAGATAGAAATGCGGTTGAAAAGGAAGAAACCTTTGAGTTACCGGGTGCAGCACGCGACAGATTCTTGATGGAAATTGAAATTGCTCCAAAAAATGATGCTGACATTCATAAGGCACTCACTTTTGACACTCGGTTTCACGATACGGATCAATTGATCCAATCGGTGACATCTAATCGCATTAACTTTACCGAGCTCCGCCTAGTCGCCCCGATTATCCAAAATATGGTAAGCGCTGGTGACGCTGTTCAAGACTTTGTGGAACATTTAAGACGGGCTTCTCACCGCCCACAAGAGTACGGTATTGCTTTACCTGATGTAGAGATGGATGAACTGATGATCGCTGGCATGGGTCCACGAGGGAGTAGTATGCTGGTACGCGCTGCAAAAGTTGCCGCATGGATGAATGGGCGCTCCCACTTAACGCCAGAAGATGTTGCCAGCGTGTTTCATGAAGTGATTGCGCACCGCGTGTTTTTTAAGCCAATTTATGAACTACAGCGCACTTGGCTCGCGCGTGCTTATACAAAAGCGATTTTAAATCACGTGCCAACGCCGTAAACATCTCTCACTAGGTCTGACGATCAAGATTCATGATTAAGAGCGCACTAATCCATTATAAAATTCGATGGAAGCCAACGGGCAATCAGCCGGGTGCTAAACGTGGTGTATCCGCCGGCATTGGCGATCAATTACGCGCGCTGGTTCTGCTGCGTGACCATCCTGACCCACGGCGCATTGATTTGCGGGCAAGTATGCGCGACCCCTTTGAGCAAATATGGGTAAGAGATTTTAATCTGAATACGTCGCTCAAAGTCATCGCATTGGTGGATGCTTCCGCATCTATGGGCTATCAAGGCGCAGTGAGTCGCTTTGCAGTCACGGAGGAGATTACTTCACAACTTGCACTATCTGCTTATCGCTCAGGTGATGCGTTTGGTTTCTATGCGGCGAATAGTGCAGTTATAAAGCAATACATGCTACCCCCTAAAGTCAATCGCTCCGCATGGCTTTGGGTAAAACAGCATTTATCTAAAATTGAGCTTTCAGGCAACAATGCGGATGGATTGTTGAATGTTTCATCATTACTCCCTAAACAGCGTTGCCTGGTGTTTGTGATATCAGATTTTAGATGGGCTAAAGACCGCGCGAGAAAACTGTTTCAGGCACTTAATCACCATGATGTGGTGCCCATTATTTTGCAAGACCCCCATGAGTTTAACCACATGCCAACGCGGGGAATTGCCACTATGCAAGATATGGAAACTGGCACATCACAATTTGTGTGGATGCGGTCAGCTCTAAAAGAAAAAATTGTTAAGGCTAGATCTGAACATCTAAAAACGCTTCAAGACACCTGTCGTATTTATGGATACAAGCCTTTTTTAGTCAGGGGGCAATTTCAACCCGAATATTTAACACAGTATTTTTTAGAAAGAAACGCATGATGCGTCACCTCATCAGAACCTTGCTATTGCTCATGTTGGTTTGTCACACAGCGATTGCAAAAGCCGTCGACGTCAACAGTGGCTTACCTGTCCATATTGCGATGAAAGATAGTGGTTACACGATGGGGGACTACATCAAAATGCACGTAGAGATTCCTACAAAAAATAAACTTTCGATAGACCCTGAGAGCTTGCCACTGATTGGGCGTGTCAAACCTTGGTTAGATTTGCACGACTTAAAAGTGGATAGTCAAAAAGATAAAACCAGCTTAACGTTTACTTGGCAAATTTTCGCTACGGTAGAAATCGCGCAAGCACTCAAAACGCCTCAAATCATCATCAAAAGTTTAGATGACCCCAAGCAGTCTATCGTGATCCCAGCGCAGCGCTTTTACTACTCCCCCGTATTGCCTTACCCAATAGGCGAAGTAAAGCGGCATCACAATATTCCCCCGCCAGCATTTGATGTTTACACCCCGCTCACCCTAATGGGGATATGCCTCGCAATTGCAACTATCTTGGGACTATTTTTACTATGGGTGAAGGATTTGCTTCCTTGGTTACCGTATCAACCCGGACCCATCGCCGCATTGGCGCGACAACTCAAGGGCTTTAACAACGATGTGTTGCAACATAAGCAATTGCAACAAATTCATCATGCACTCAACCGTGCCGCAAAGCAAAGTTTATACCCCAGCACGCTGAATACACTGTTTACAGAAGCCACTTATTTAGAAAGCGAACGCGAGGCAATCCATCAATTTTTTAATGACTCATGGCGCAGTATTTATGAAAACACATCGACAGCCCCAATCACTGTAGCGCAAACCTTGGCTTGGGTAAGCCGTTCAGCAATTGCTGAACGCATTTACAGAAAGCGCGCAATGCCCGTGAAGTCGCTCACAAAAAATTAAGCAATGAATACCCTACATTTTTTTAAGCCCGAATTATTGTGGTTGTTGCCGATGGCTGGCTTGCCTTTTATCTCACATGGGATTAGGCAATTTAACTTCCCCGGGTTAGAAGATTGGCCCAGAGACAGGCCATCCGAATATCTGCGCTGGGGTATCCGTGCACTTGCCAGCCTAACGATTGCCTGCCTAATTATTGCATCCGCAGCCCCTTTTACCGAAGGCGGAACGGCAAGCAGAATTGGCGAGGGTGCAGAAATTGTCGTGGTGTTGGATCGCAGTGGCAGTATGTCAGAAGGTATCAAAGGCAGAGACTACAATCGGCAAGCAGCTGAGGCTGGAGAGTCATCCCATCATTTTTTGAGCAAAATAGAGGCAGCTCGCCAAGTGTTACTAAAGTTTATGCAGCGGCGACCTGCGGATACTTTTGGCATGGTGGCTTTTAATGCCTCGCCGATTAGTGTTGCGCCATTGTCTTCTGATAGAGCATTGGCAGAAGCTGCTTTATTAAGCGCGCAAAGCCAAAGTACCGGATTTACTGCCCTAGGGCGCGCCTTAGCACTGGCATTAGATTACTTTGAAGGCAGACCTTATACCGCAACCAGACTCATTTTATTAGTTTCTGATGGCGATGCAATTATAGAGGGGGAAGATCAGGCAGTTCTCAAACAAGAGTTCATCAGGCAACGCGCTCAATTGATGTGGATTTACGTGCGCGGCGAACGAGAAATGAGCATTTTAGACACGGTGATCGCGGGTGAGAATGAAATTGAAACCCAAGCAGACACGGCTTATGCTGCAAAAAAACAATCGACCTCCATGCACGAAGTATTTCAACAACTTGGCATGCCATACCGCGCATTTGAAGTTGAAAGTGAAGAAGGTTTGCAAACCGCGATTGCAGCCATTAGCCAAGCCACAAATAAACCCACAAGATATGAGCTACGCTTGCCGCGCAAAGATTATGGCATCTATTTTTACATGCTCACCATGTTGTTATTAGCAGCACTCATTTTTGTTAAACGCTTAGAAATAAAAGTGTGGAAGCCATGACCGTTCAATTCAGATTCATCAACAAAGCTAAACATGGGTGGACACAACATTTACCCAAGATTTTATTATCCCTCATCGTTGTATTATGTACTTTTGCATGCTACCAAGCCTACATTGCTTGGAAAGCGCACCAGTTAAATCAAGATTACCGCAGTGGTGCCATTGTTAAGCACAAGCTTAACGCGAACAATCATTTGCTTGCTTACAATATTGGTTATCGCTTATCTCAACAAAAGACAACGTCACTCAAGAAAACTTCACTACTGCTCGCACAAACAGCAAAAGCGTTTACCTTAGCTGAGGCGGCTTCAGATGCAAGCATACGTGCGCTTGCTAAATTCGGGCTGGGTAATTTGTATTTTGATTTAGCATTAAACTCAGCCAATATAGAAGCAGGCGGCTCACATCAACAAGCCGTTGCGCATATCGAGTTAGCCAGAGAAGCTTACAAAGGTGCTTTGAGGCTGAATCCAGACTTATATCAAGCAAGATTTAACTTAGAGCTACTAGACCGCCTCAGCCCTGAGAAGCGCACGCAAGCATGGCTGGCAGAAACAGACGGTGTAACGCTGCAACCATTTAAACGTAATGGAACCGCAATGATGCGTGATAACAAACGCAGAGGCTTGCCGTAATGCCCCATTCGGTAAAATATCACTGGCAACAATTACGGATTGCACTGCGCCACGCATGGCAAAACGGCTCCCTATTTTTTATATTGGCCGGATTAGTGCTATTACCGGTTTGGTTTTACCCACATATTCAATTAAAAAGCATCGTGCAAGACACGCTATTTGTCATTGATATTAGTGAAAGCATGAATGTACGTGATGTTGACTACCCGAACCCGCAAACCTCGCGCATTGAATTAGCAAAACTCACTGTCCGAGAGGCGATGTCATCTCTACCTTGCGGGTCGCGAGTCTCTATTGGGCTATTTGCAGGAGATGAAGTTACCGTACTGTTTGAGCCACTAGAAATATGCCAACATTTCCCAGCCATTGAGCAAGTGGTGGCAAAAGTCAGCACTGATATGCGCTGGGTTGGGGATTCATGGATTATTCGCGCCCTCATTTCCTCCATCAAAGAAGCCGATAAACGAAAATTAAACCTTGTCATGGTGACAGATGCGGATGAAATGCCGCACCACAGCGCACCAAGGCTCACAGAACTACTTGAAATAAAAGGAAAAGTAAAAGGCTTATTACTAGGGGTTGGCAATGAAACGCCACAACCCATCCCCAAACTCGATGGTCATCATCAAATTATTGGCTACTGGACACGAGAAGAAGCGGTTTTAGAAGGCAACCACCCGAATTTGCTCGCCTATGTAAAAGAGCTAAACCTGGGAGAGCCTACCCCCGATGGTTTGCTAGATGAAGTGGGGGAACATTTATCCGCATTTAATCAAACGCTTATGTTGCATGTTGCGCAAGCCGCTGCCATGCAAGCAACCCACATCAAAACACCCACTGACGCGATGAAGCCATTGAGCAACAATGAACTTAAAAAAGAAGCGATAGCCGAACGCGATGCCAGATGGATATTTGGTTTAATCGCGACCATACTGGTACTGATAGGATGGTTCTGGCATCAAGCGCCGAGGTTCTTCAAAAAGAGTCATAAGTAAATTCGGGAGTTCCTCCCACTCTATCTGAAACCTGTATATGTCAACTCCATATCGAGACACAGGTCAAGTCCATAAACTGCTGTAAATAAAAAGGCGGGTAGCCACTGCTTCGGTTTGGTAAATTGACGATTCTTAAAAGACGTTAATCAACCAAAGGAGAAGAAGCGATTGCAGAACGCGATGCGCGTTGGATATTTGGTTTAATCGCGACCATACTGGTATTGATAGGCTGGTTTTGGCATCAAATGCCGAAACTCTTCAAAAAGAGTCATAAGTAAATTCGGGAGTTTCTCCCGTGCGGCAGCGTGAACTAATTCACGTATTGAGATGAATTTTAACGGGATTAATGAGGTCTCTCATGTAAACCCGAGGTTTATCATTATGATGCTTAAGAAGAAAGCTCTAGCTTCACTCATTCCACTGGCATTTCACAGCCGCAGGTACCGAAAAAACCATGGTAGAAAGATTAATCCAACATATTGCGAGTAACACTAAAATCTTTCAAAACCGTTTGTTTTCCACCTAATAGCGGTCTAAAAACAATAGTTAATAAACCACGTTGCAATAAGGCATAATGCCAATAAACCTAGAAACCACAGTTAACCGCTCACAAAATCTCAATATGTTTTTGTGTGATAATTATGGGGCACTTCTATAAATACAGAGATTGAGATGCAGCATTACGCATAAGCCTGTACTTGGCTGGTCCGTGGAATACCCCAGCTAAAGCTGGTTATTCACACGCCAAAGGCGCACACCTGCACGGGGCGTCCCAACCTCGCTAGATGCTGAAGCTCGAATCGGTTGTGCCGGAATTCAGAAACCGAGAAAACCAACGCAATCATGTGATCAAGTGGTTTAAGCAAGCAATCCGCGAAGCTGATGTTCGCAAAAAATGTATTGATAGAAGCGTCCTATATTTCAATTGGATGTAAGTATTATTTAATGGCCGCAATTAGATTTGTACGTTTTTGCGAGTTACTGGTCAGATGTAGTAGATTATGTAATGCATTTATTTTTTGTATTGAATATGGAGTAATCAATGAAAAAGACGCAATCGGGTTTTACTTTGATCGAATTAGCAATAGTACTGGTAATTATTGGCCTGTTGTTAGGTGGGGTTTTAAAAGGACAGGAACTAATCAATAGCGCTAAGGTTAAAAACATGGCAGCAGATATTAAAAATATACAAGTTTATATTTAGGAATATCAGGATAAATATAGGGCATTGCCAGGCGATGACAGGCTGGCAAGTACACATTTGACAGGCGGCACAAATGGAGCAGGCGGCACTCTGGGGAATGGTGTAATTGAGGGGGATTGGGACTCCAGCACCCTTACTACAGAAGCGGGTTTGTTTTGGCAGCATGTAAGATTGGCTGGATTGGCGGCAGGTCCAACAAGTACATCCGACGCTAATTATCTGCCTACAAATACTGATGGTGGCAGGATTGGTATTGAGAGTGTTTCTACTTTTGGGGGACCGACAGGATTAGCCGGTGCGTTTGTGATCTGTTCCGCTGGCGTTCTTGGTAAATTTGCCAAGCAACTAGATACATCTTTGGATGATAGCGAGACTTCAACGGGCTCATTCAGGGCATATGCTACTGGCACTACACCAGTCTGGGCGACTAGTAATGTGGCATCACCAACGATTCTAGATAACTCCACGTACAATGTTTGTCTCTCATTCTAGTGCGACATGATTAATCGTATATGGGAACTGCTGGAAACACACCTACCTAGACGTGAAGATGCATGAAGGCACAGATTCCACCTCAAAGAAGCAGGAAAGAGTAGCAAGCCTCTACAAACTACGACATCTGGTGGAGAACGCTTTTTTGCATCTTAAGCGGTGGCGAGGAGTTGTGACTCGTTATGCGGAACTCACCTCATCACTCCTTGCTGCTGTCGATATTCGCTACATCACACGGGGATGACTATCTTCTAGTTAAGTTGTGTTTTCAACGTTTAAAGCTCTCTTCGGTGAGCTTTATCGTTTAATAACTAGAAAAGCTTGCTAACAAGCTAAATTGTTTTAGAATAGTGCTTCAAATAAGCAATTAACTCCATCCTATCCATGACATCCAACATCGTAGAAATTGACAATGTTTCCTTTGGTTACAAGGGGAGGTTACTGCATAAGGGGATCAATATGGCTTTTCCTCGCGGTAAGGTTATAGCAATCATGGGTGGCAGTGGCAGTGGGAAGACCACGTTATTGCGTTTGATAGGAGGTCAGCTCAAGCCTAGCAAGGGCGAGGTGCGGGTGGATGGAGCGATTGTCCATCAGCAGAATCGAGAGGGGATTTACCAGTTGCGCCGCAAGATGGGCTTGCTATTTCAGCATGGCGCCTTGTTTACGGATTTGAGTGTGTACGACAATGTTGCTTTCCCGATGCGAGAGCTGACGGATCTGTCCGAATCTATGATTCGGGATTTGGTGCTGATGAAACTCAATGCGGTTGGTTTGCGTGGTGCACATAGCTTAATGCCCACTGAACTTTCCGGTGGTATGGCAAGACGCGTTGCACTTGCGCGTGCGGTTGCACTTGATCCTGATATCATCATGTATGATGAGCCATTCGCAGGTCTTGACCCCATATCGATGGGGGTTATTTGTGATTTGATCCGCAGCCTGAACGATGCGTTGGGGGCAACTTCAATTATCGTTTCGCATGATGTCAAAGAGACATTTTTGATTGCGGACTATGTTTATTTTGTGGCAAATGGCGAGGTGGCGGCTGAAGGGACGCCGCATGATTTGATGCAGTCTACGTTACCGTTTGTACATCAGTTTGTACATGGAGAGAAGGACGGCCCGGTTCCTTTTCATTATCCGGCGCAAAATTACCGGTCGGAGCTATTCGGTTAGTGGTCCAGATTAATATACGCGAATCATCGAGAATCAATTGAATTTATTTGCAGGCATGCTAGGTTTCTTGTCAGAGTTAGGTCAGCGCATGATTGCGCGAGTTTGGCGCTTGGGTGCTGGTGCGCACTTGTTTTTTTTGACCATCATCTATTCAGGCGAAAGTTTCCGTCGATTTCATCTCACATTGCGTGAGATTTATTTTACCGGTGTAATGTCACTGCTGATTATTATCGTCTCTGCTTTTTTTGTGGGGATGGTATTGGCGCTGCAGGGTTACAACACGCTGCAGAAGTATGGTTCATCAGAGGCGATTGGTGTTCTTGTGGCGCTGGCCTTGGTGCGCGAGTTAGGCCCTGTGGTTACAGCATTGCTGTTTGCTGGTCGTGCAGGCACTGCGATTACTGCTGAAATAGGATTGATGAAGACGACCGAACAGTTATCCGCAATGGAAATGATGGCGGTTAATCCGATTGCCAGAGTGGTGGCGCCTCGTTTTTGGGCAGGTGTAATCGCGATGCCGATACTTGCGGCATTGTTCTCTATGGTGGGTGTGCTGGGGGGGTATCTGGTGGCTGTGCCGTTAATTGGGGTGGATGATGGCGCGTTTTGGTCACAAATGCAGGCCAATGTGGATTTTCGAGATGATATTGTGAATGGCGTCATCAAGAGCTTGGTATTTGGTGTGGCGTGCACCATGATTGCGCTGTTTGAGGGATTTGATGCGCCGCCTACGGCAGAGGGCGTAAGTCATGCTACGACGCGCACGGTGGTGATTTCTTCGCTGACTGTGCTCGGATTGGATTTTGTTTTAACCTCTTTCATGCTGGTGGTCTAAAAAGAATCGCTATGATATGTGTGAGAGTGAATAGGAAAGGTGCGTGAGTGGAAAGAACTAAAATAGATTTGTGGGTGGGCATATTTGTCGCGCTTGGAGTGGCTTCTTTGCTTGGTTTGGCGATGAAAGTGGGGAATCTGACTTCCAGTAAGATAGGAGATACCTACACGGTGACTGCGGCATTTGAAAATATTGGCGGCTTAAAACCCAATGCGCCAGTTAAGAGTGCTGGTGTAGTGGTTGGTCGCGTAGAAGGCATTCGCTTTGATACCAAGGCTTATGAAGCAATCGTGAATATCAAAATCGATGAGCGCTATGCCTTTCCAAAAGATACGTTTGCCAATATCTATACAGCTGGTTTGCTGGGTGAGCAGTACGTCGGGCTAGAGGCTGGTGGTGACGAAGAGGTACTCAAGAATGGTGATAAAATCACGCAAACACAGGATGCGGTTGTATTGGAAAAAATGATCAGCCAGTTTTTGTACAATAAAGCATCTGAGACGAAGGATGACAATAAGTCGACTGATGTTAAAGCTGATACGAAGCCGACTGACGGCAAGTCAACTGAACTGGGGGATGCACCGTTCTAGCCATGCGGCGCTTCCTTATTATTGGCATTTAGTGAAATTCAGAGGGTTTAATGAGAACGTTTTTTAAGCATCTATTGCAACTGCTGCTGTTAGTGAGCTTGTCTGCGAGCTATGCAACTATGAGTGCAGAGGTAACGGCAGATGAGCTCGTTAAACGCACTGCTGATGAGGTTTTGGCTGTGGTGAAGAACGATAAGGACATTCAAGCTGGCAATCAGCAGAAGATCTTTGCATTGGCCGAGGAGAAAATTCTTCCTAATTTCGACTTCGATCGTGTTTGTCGCATGGTATTAGGTAAGAATTGGAAAACTTCTTCACCTGAGCAGCAGACTCAGTTTCAGAAAGAGTTCCGCACACTGTTGCTACGCACTTACGCCACAGCACTCGGCAAATATAAGGATCAAACGATAGAATATAAGCCCATGCGTGAAGATGCGGGGGCAAAGAATGTGAGTGTAAAGACACAGATTCTTCAGCCGGGTGGCCAACCCATTGCTGTTGATTACAGCTTGATCAAGGGGGACGACGGCTGGAAGGTCTATGATATCGTGATAGAAGGCGTAAGCTTGGTCACGAATTATCGCAGTCAGTTCAGTAACGAGATACGTCAGAATGGTATCGATAGCTTGAACAAGAAGTTGGCTGATAAGAACAAAGCGGCGGGGGCATGACACATATCATAGTTCAGAATGGTACATGGCACTTGTCGGGTGAGATTCTGGTAGATAATGCCAATACGATTTTGGTAGAGAGTACCGCGCTCTCTATGTCAGCTAAGTTGTGCGTTGACTTGGCTGCGGTGACGAGTGTAGATACTTCGGCGCTGAGTTTGTTGATGGAGTGGCAGAGGCGTGCAGCTTCATTCAATCAAGAGATTGCTTTTGCAAATTTGCCTGACAGCCTCACCAGTTTAGCCGCACTTTATGGCGTTACAGATTTTATTGCATTGCATTAATTATGATGTGGCCTAGAGTTAGCCTTGCTAGATGCAAGGCTAATTTTTTGTAATCGTGCAGTGAACACTGCGACTCGAGAATATTTTGTCATCTTCTGTAGTTAAAATTAATGGGATACATAAGCATTTTGGCGGCTTGCATGCGCTGAAAGGAATTGATTTAACCATTGAGCAAGGAGAGTTCTTTGGTTTGCTCGGTCCCAATGGCGCTGGAAAATCAACGCTGATCAACATTTTGGCTGGCTTGACTAAGCCCACATCCGGTCGAGTTTCTGTCATGGGATTTGACGTCGACCAGCAGTATCAACAAGCGCGCAAATTGCTAGGGGTGGTGCCACAAGAGTTGGTATTTGACCCGTTTTTCAATGTGCGTGAAATGCTACGGTTCCAGGCAGGCTATTTCGGGCGAGGTCGTGAAAATGATGCTTGGGTAGATGAGATACTGGAAGGTCTTGGCTTAACGGAAAAAGCGCACACCAATATGCGCAGACTTTCTGGAGGAATGAAGCGACGTGCATTGATCGCGCAAGCGCTGGCTCACAGACCTCCTGTCATCGTTCTAGATGAACCGACCGCAGGCGTAGATGTGGAACTCAGGCAGATGTTATGGGAGTTCATCAAGAGACTAAATCGTGAGGGGCATACCATCATCCTGACCACACACTACCTAGAGGAGGCTGAGACCCTATGTAGGCGCGTCGCAATGATGAAGCAAGGTGAAATTGTCGCACTTGATAGTACGGTGAATATGTTGAATCAGTTTTCGGGTAAGAATCTGGTGCTTAAGTTGTCGGGGGCGCCGCTCCCCTCAGGCTTAGAGCAGTTGCTAAAATCAAAGGAAGACCAAACGTATACTTTAGCGCTATCAGACTTAGATCAAATGGAGGGCGTGCTCAGTACACTGCGCCTAGAAAACGTGAAGGTAGAGGATATTCAGCTAAAGGAAGCGGATCTGGAGGATGTGTTCTTGTCATTAGTTGGATCTTCGGCTCTAAAATCTGAAATGGGTGACGTTGCATGATTCAGCTTCATTCAAATTGGCGTGGTGCCTATACGCTATTCAAAAAAGAGTTACTGCGTTTTTGGCGTGTAGCGTTTCAGACCATCGCGTCTCCAGTGTTGACGGCGCTGCTCTATTTACTGATCTTTTCACATGTCCTGTCGGGGCACGTTAAAGTGTATGAAGAAGTGGCCTATACAGCATTCTTAATCCCCGGTTTAATCATGATGTCGATATTGCAAAACGCCTTTGCGAATAGTTCATCCAGTCTGATTCAGTCAAAAGTGATGGGGAATATCGTATTTATCTTGCTAACGCCATTAACGCATTTGCAATTATTTTTGGCATTCTTGGCCGCTTCGATGATTCGTGGTCTGATGGTGGGGATCGTTATTTATGTGGTGGCATTGTTCTTTGTGGATTTGCCTGTTGCAAACGGTGCTTGGATTCTGACCTTCGCATTTCTGGGAAGTGCGTTGTTGGGAACTTTTGGCATTATTGCTGGTATTTGGGCTGAAAAATTTGATCAAATGGCCGCCTTCCAAAATTTTGTCATTATGCCGCTGACATTCTTGTCGGGTGTTTTTTACTCCATTCATTCATTGCCACAGTTCTGGCAAACCTTGTCTCACTTCAATCCATTCTTTTATATGATTGATGGTTTCAGATATGGCTTCTTTGGCAAAGGGGATGTCTCACCTTGGTTTAGTCTTACCGTGGTGGTTGGTTTTTTACTGGCATTGGCGTGGGGATGCTTAAAAATGTTAGAATCCGGCTACAAGCTCAGGACTTAATTGCGAAAAGGAGTCGGGGTCTATGTTAAGTGCGCAACAGGTTGAAGAGTACATCAGGCAGGGTTTGTTGTGTGACTACATCAAAGTGCATGGCGATGATGGTGCACATTTTGAGGTCTTGGTCGTGAGTCCCGCCTTCGTGGGTAAGTCAATGGTACAGCAGCACCAGCTTGTATATGCAGCTTTGGGTGACAAAATGCGCGCCGAGATACATGCGTTATCGATGAAGACGTTAACGACTGAAGCCTGGGCCAGCTTAAGGCAGGATAGTTTGAAATAATTTGAATGTAGAGAGAAGGTTGATGGATATACAAGCAGTCATCAAGAATCAGGTAACGAACAACCCCGTCGTTTTGTACATGAAGGGGACGCCTAAGTTTCCACAATGCGGTTTTTCAAATTTGGCCACGCAGATACTCGATGCGTGCGAAGTTCAGTATGTCGCGATTGATGTACTGGCCGATCAAAGCATTCGGGATGGCATCAAAGTCTACTCAAATTGGCCGACGATCCCTCAGCTGTATATCAACGGCGAGTTTATTGGAGGTTCGGATATCATGCGTGCAATGTACGAGAGTGGTGAATTGCAAACTCTTTTGAATGTGGCTAACTAATTGGATAAATTACTGATTACAGGTGGCAATCGCCTGCATGGTGAAGTGACCATCTCCGGGGCAAAGAATGCTGCACTTCCGATTCTTTGTGCTGCATTGCTGGCAGAAACGCCTTTACATCTCTCCAGCATCGCAGCCTTGAAAGATATTGATACGACACTCAAACTGCTCGGCATGATGGGCGTGAAAGTGTCTCGTCATGAAGATAAAGTGAGTCTAGATGCCAGTGAAGTGGCTTCATTTGAAGCTACTTATGAGATGGTAAAGACGATGCGCGCCTCTATTTTGGTGCTTGGTCCGCTATTGGCTCGCTTTGGTACAGCGCGTGTCTCGCTTCCTGGGGGGTGCGCTATCGGCTCGCGCCCAGTTGATTTGCACATCAAAGGCTTGCAAGCCATGGGCGCCGCTCTCCATATTACACATGGCTATATTCAAGCCAGTACTTTGCATTTACCCAATCGTCGCCTGCAGGGCGTACGTTATTACATGGATCTGGTTACGGTAACAGGTACGGAAAACTTGATGATGGCAGCAACGCTGGCGGAGGGTACGACTGTACTAGAAAATGCCGCGAAAGAGCCGGAGGTGGTTGATCTGGCCGAGATGCTGATTAAGATGGGGGCTAAGATTACGGGTGCCGGTACCGATGTCATTACGATTGAAGGCGTCGAAAAACTGAATGGTACGACGCACAATGTCGTATGTGACCGTATTGAAGCCGGGACCTACATGGTTGCAGCAGCGATGACTGGCGGCGAAGTCAAATTGCTGAATGCGCGTGCCGATCTACTGGATGCTGTGATTGAAAAACTTCGTGAAGCGGGGGCGACTGTTACCAGCGATGCCAATACGATTACGGTGAAGAGCGATGGTCTGTTGAAAGCAGTGAATATTCGTACAGCGCCTCACCCCGCCTTCCCAACCGATATGCAGGCTCAATTCATGGCGCTAAACACTGTGGCAACAGGCGTGTCAAAAGTGACGGAAACCATCTTTGAGAACCGCTTCATGCATGTACAGGAAATGCAGCGCATGGGAGCTGACATTAGCATTGATGGCAACACGGCCTTGGTCAAGGGTGTGCCGGTTCTAGATGGCGCAACGGTGATGGCGACTGATCTACGGGCATCTGCAAGCCTTGTGCTCTCTGGTTTGGTAGCGCGTGGTGATACAGTTGTCGAGCGCATCTATCATTTAGATCGTGGGTATGAGCACCTCGAAAGAAAATTGAACGCATTGGGCGCGAACGTTAAGCGCCTCTCTTCGTGAGTCGCCAAGCAAAGTAGATAGAGAATATGATTACGATAGCATTATCAAAGGGTCGAATCTTTGAAGAAACGGTACCCCTATTAGCCGCTGCAGGAATACATGCTGCTGAGGATCCGGCATCATCCCGCAAACTGATTATTGGCACTAATCGTGCGGATGTACGCTTGATTATCGTTCGAGCAACCGACGTGCCTACTTACGTGCAATACGGTGCAGCTGATTTAGGTATCGCAGGTAAGGATGTGCTAGATGAGCATGGCGGTGAGGGTTTATATCAACCTATCGACTTAAAAATTGCTAAGTGCAAGATGATGGTGGCCGTGCGCGAGGATTTTGATTATTTTGGATCAGTTCGAAGTGGAGCCAGATTAAAGGTTGTCACAAAATATGTTAAGACCGCCAGAGAACATTTTGCTGCCAAAGGGATGCATGTAGATTTGATTAAGCTATACGGATCCATGGAGCTGGGTCCGCTGGTCGGATTGGCGGATGTGATCGTGGATCTGGTCAGCACCGGCGGCACATTGCGCGCAAACAATCTTAAGGCAGTAGAAGAGGTGGGGGACATCTCTTCAAGGCTGGTTGTGAATCAGGCTTCTTTGAAATTGAACCGCGATAAATTGCAGCCGATCATGGATGCGTTTCAATCGGTCATTACGGCTAATTAAGTCATAATCGTTTAATAGGTCAATATATGAAAATCAGACGTTTCTCTACGCTGGACGCAGATTTTGAAAGCAATCTGAAACAGCTGCTCGCATTTGAGACTGCGCAGGATGACAGCATAGATGTGGTTGTTGCCAATATTCTGAAGGATGTGAAAACTCGTGGGGACGCTGCGGTGCTTGAATACACCAACCGTTTCGACAAAACGGGAGCAGCGAATTTAAATGAGCTTGAGCTTACCCAAGCTGAATTGATGGCGGCTTTGAATGGACTACCTGCTGATCAGCGTTCTGCATTGCAGACGGCTACGGATCGTGTGCGCAGTTATCACGAAAAACAGCTGATGAGTTCATGGAGTTATACCGAGGCTGATGGCACTTTATTAGGTCAGCAAGTGACGTCTTTAGACCGTGTTGGCTTGTATGTGCCAGGTGGTAAGGCGGCATATCCTTCTTCTGTGTTGATGAACGCTATTCCTGCAAAAGTGGCTGGTGTGCAAGAGCTAATCATGGTGGTGCCCACACCTAACGGTGAAAAGAATCAACTGGTGCTGGCTGCCGCCGCAGTTTGCGGTGTGGATCGCGTATTCTGCATCGGTGGTGCGCAAGCAGTGGGTGCTTTGGCTTATGGCACTGAAACCGTGCCGCAAGTAGATAAAATTGTCGGGCCGGGTAATGCGTATGTGGCTACAGCCAAGCGCCGCGTGTTCGGCGTGGTGGGGATCGATATGGTGGCGGGGCCGTCCGAGATTCTTGTTATCTGCGATGGCAAAACAAACCCAGACTGGATAGCGATGGACTTGTTCTCACAGGCAGAACATGATGAGCTGGCACAATCCATTTTATTAAGCCCTGACGCTGAATTTCTGGATAAAGTTATCGCTAGCATTCAGCGACTGGTGGAAGAGATGCCGCGTAAAGACATTATTACTACCTCACTGACAGATCGGGGCGCTTTGATACATGTGCGTGATTTGGATGAGGCAGCTGAGATCAGCAATTACATTGCACCAGAGCATTTAGAATTGTCAGTTGAAGATCCATTGACGTACAGCAAGAAGATCAAGCATGCCGGGGCTATCTTCATGGGGCGTGACACCTGTGAGGCATTGGGTGATTACTGCGCAGGTCCCAACCATGTGTTGCCAACCTCACGCACGGCTAGATTCTCCTCCCCGTTGGGCGTGTATGACTTTCAAAAGCGCTCCAGCCTAATTATGGTGTCTACCGATGGTGCGCAAGTGTTGGGAAGGGTTGCCTCAACTCTCGCATACGGAGAAGGTTTGCAGGCGCACGCGCGTTCAGCGGAGTATCGATTAAGAAAATGAGCAAATACTGGAGTGATGTTGTTCATAAGCTGACGCCCTATGTACCGGGTGAGCAACCCAAGCTGAATAACTTGGTAAAATTAAACACCAATGAGAATCCCTACGGCCCTAGTCCAAGAGTGATTGAAGCCTTAAAGGCAGAGGCCGCAGATACTTTACGTCTGTACCCTGACCCGAATTCAGATGCCCTGAAAGCCGCGATTGCTGAAACCTACCATTTGAATGCAAATCAGGTATTTGTAGGCAATGGGTCGGATGAAGTACTGGCGCACGTGTTTCAGGCGCTATTAAAGCATGATAAGCCATTGTTGTTCCCAGATATCACTTATAGTTTCTACCCGGTCTATTGCGGTCTCTATGGCATAGATTACCAAACAATCCCACTGGCTGAAGATTTCAGCATCAATATTGCTGATTATGAGAAGCCTAACGGTGGCATTATATTTCCTAATCCGAATGCGCCAACAGGTATACCATTGACGCTCGCCCAGATTGAGCGGTTGCTACAAAATAACTCAGATTCTGTAGTGGTGGTGGATGAAGCTTATGTCGACTTTGGCACAGAATCGGCAGTCGGGCTGATTGATCAATATCCCAATCTTCTGGTGACGCATACCTTATCAAAAGCGCGTTCACTGGCTGGTTTGCGTGTAGGTTACGCGTTGGGTTCGCCTGATTTGATTGAAGCATTGATTCGCGTGAAAGACAGTTTCAACTCATACCCCATCGACCGTTTTGCCTCAGCCGGAGCAATCGCTGCGATGCAGGATATTGAGTATTTTGAGAAGACCTGCAGACAAGTGATGGCCACACGCGATGATCTTGTTAAAAAAATGCGTGCTTTGGGATTTAATGTACTTCCATCAGGTGCAAACTTTATCTTTGCGCGACATAAAAAACATAGCGGGCTGGAACTGACGGAAAAATTGCGTGAACGTAGTATTATCGTGCGCCATTTCAAATCGCCAGAGCGAATTTCTCAATACATGAGAATCACAATAGGTACGGATGCGCAGTCGGTTGCACTTTTGAGGGCATTGGCTGAGATTTTGAGCTAATCGCAGCTCTTTATGGAGGATGGTTACAAAATCGGCGAAAGTAGCGTCGTTAAAGGTCTATCGCGCCATTTCATATTTTTTTAGTATGGAAAAAGAGGTTATTGTCAGAAAAAATCAATAAAAAACCCGTAAATTCGCTATGAAATGTTTGAGTTTTTTTATGAACTGCGGTTATCATAGCGAAATGTGCGTTTTGTGCACTATAACAAGATGATTGTTTTTATTTTTTTAACCTAAGTAAATCGTGAACCTAAAGTAAATCTGGGTTCGATTCATTATTTAGTTGGAGGATGTATCGTGGCACAGACACAAATGGCATTAGACTCATTAGATTTCGACGCAACCGTTGCTTTGGCGACTAAAGTTGCTCCACACGTAGATATTTTGGAAATTGGTACTCCATGCATCAAGCATAATGGTATCAAATTGCTGGAAACATTACGTGCTAAATTCCCAAACAACAAAATCTTGGTTGATTTAAAAACTATGGATGCTGGCTTCTATGAAGCTGAGCCATTCTACAAGGCTGGTGCTGACATCTGTACTGTATTGGGCACTTCAGACTTGGGCACGATCAAAGGTGTGATTGATGCTGCTAATAAATACGGCAAAAAAGCACAGATCGACCTGATCAACGTTGCTGATAAAAAAGCACGCACACAAGAAGCAGCTAAATTGGGCGCACATATCATTGGCGTTCATACTGGTTTGGATCAACAAGCCGCTGGTCAAACACCATTTGCTGACTTGGCATTGGTTGCCGGTTTGAACTTGGGTCTTGAGATCTCTGTTGCTGGTGGGGTAAAAGCCGCTACTGCTGCACAAGTACGTGACGCTGGCGCAACAATCATCGTTGCTGGTGCTGCGATCTACGGCGCTGCTGATCCTGCTGCTTCTGCTGCTGAAATCACTGCGATCGCTCATGGTAGTTCATCAGGTGGCTTGTTTGGTTGGATCAAAAAATTATTCAGTTAATTTTGAATAGATAGTCCCAAAAACCCCAGCGTTAAAAAACTGGGGTTTTTTATTTTGTAATTAAATTCCATGAGAGAGATATATTGCATTCTCGTATTGGGTTAAAATGCCAGCCTATTATTAGAGATTGATTATTTATGCGTAGCGCGAAAATTACTCGAAACACTTTAGAAACGCAGATTGCAGTTAGTATCAACTTGGATGGTACGGGCATCTCTAACTTTAGTACAGGGCTGGGTTTTCTTGACCACATGTTGGATCAGATAGCGCGTCATGGCATGATGGATATCGAAGTGACCGCCAAGGGCGATTTGCATATTGATGCACACCACACGGTTGAGGATATAGGCATTACGCTCGGTCAAGCCTTTGCGCAAGCAATAGGCGACAAGAAGGGGATCCGCCGCTATGGTCACGCCTATGTGCCTTTAGACGAAGCACTGTCTCGTGTGGCTCTGGACATTTCAGGTCGTCCAGGTTTGGAATTTAATGGCGCTTTTACACGTGCGGTTATTGGTGAATTTGACGTGGATTTAATTCACGAATTTTTCCAGGGCTTTGTCAATCATGCGGGAGTTACCTTGCATATCGATAACTTAAAAGGTCATAACGCACATCATCAGGCTGAAACCATCTTTAAGGCATTTGGCCGCGCCCTACGCATGGCAGTTGAGCCAGACTCGCGTATGGATGGAATCATGCCGTCAACAAAGGGCAGTCTATAAGGACTTGGTTTGTGATGGATAAACGCCATTAAGAACATGGGTACTGAGCAGCGTTTAAAAATAACATGAGCAAAGTAGATATTGCGGTAGTTGATTATGGCATGGGCAATTTGCGTTCTGTGTCCAAGGCCCTGGAGCATGTAGCCCCTGGAAAAAACGTAGTCGTGACCAGCCGCCCTGATGAGGTGGCAAGCGCGGAGCGTGTGGTATTTCCTGGGCAAGGGGCGATGCCGGACTGCATTCGCGAACTGATCGCAAGAGGCTTACGTGGTGCAGTGCTGGATGCGGCCAAACATAAGCCATTTTTGGGTATTTGTATCGGCCTGCAGATGTTGTTTGACCATTCTGAAGAAGGTGATGCTACCGGTCTTGGCCTGTTTAAAGGTAATGTGAAACGGTTTGCAGCCGCTGACATGGTGGATAGCCTCGGCAAAAAGCTTAAAGTGCCGCACATGGGCTGGAACCAGGTCTATCAGTCGCATCAAGTTAATTCACAGCCACATGTTTTGTGGCAGAACATTGCAGATGGGGCCAGGTTTTATTACGTACATAGTTACTATGTGCAACCTGACGATGAAAGTATTATTTCTGGGTTAAGCCATTATCCTAAACGATTTACTTGCGCGATTGCGAAAGATAACCTTTTTGCCGTACAGTTTCACCCAGAAAAAAGTGCCAATGCAGGTTTGCAACTGCTGAGCAATTTCGTGAATTGGTCGCCGAGCTAGGTGGCTACTAACTTGTTATTTCTTGATTCATTATAAACAAAATTCATTATGTTAATTATTCCAGCGATTGATCTCAAAGACGGGCAATGTGTAAGACTGAAACAAGGTCTGATGGAAGAGTCTACGGTATTCTCTGAAGACCCAGGCGCAATGGCGCAGCATTGGGTAGATCAAGGTGGACGACGTTTACATCTTGTGGACTTGAATGGCGCGTTTGCAGGTAAGCCGGTAAACGAAGGGGCGATTAAGTCGATAGTGGCTGCTGTTGGTGGTCGCATACCAATTCAACTCGGCGGTGGGATTCGTGATCTGGAAACCATAGAACGTTATCTAGATGATGGGATCGACTATGTGATTATCGGCACTGCCGCAGTAAAGACCCCAGGCTTTTTACATGAAGCCTGTTATGCTTTTCCTGGTCAGATTATGGTTGGTTTGGATGCTAAGGATGGCAAGGTGGCGATTGACGGCTGGTCTAAGCTGACGAGACATGATGTCATCGATTTAGCCAAAAAGTTCGAGGATTATGGCGTGAGCTCTATTGTCTACACCGATATTGGACGTGATGGCATGCTCTCCGGGGTAAACATCGAGGCAACGGTAGCTTTGGCGCAGGCGCTAACCATTCCAGTCATTGCATCTGGGGGAGTGACCAATCTGGACGATGTTAGAAAACTATGTGCAGTGGCTCAAGAGGGCATTATCGGAACCATCACTGGTCGGGCTATCTATGAAGGAACTTTGGACTTCTCTGCAGCGCAGCAACTGGCTGACGAGTTGAGTCAATAGGAACTTAGATGGGTCTAGCTAAACGCATCATTCCTTGTTTGGACGTCACCGCTGGTCGAGTCGTCAAGGGCGTTAACTTCTTAGAGTTGCGTGATGCTGGCGACCCTGTTGAGATTGCCAAGCGTTACGATGACCAAGGCGCAGATGAGCTGACCTTTTTGGATATCACGGCTAGTTCAGACAATCGAGGGCTCATTTTGCACATCATTGAAGAAGTGGCGAGCCAGGTTTTTATTCCGCTGACCGTCGGTGGCGGGGTGCGTGAGGTAGAAGATGTGCGTCGCCTTCTGAATGCAGGAGCAGACAAAGTCAGTATCAATACGACTGCGGTACTCAATCCACAAATGGTGCAAGATGCCGCGACCAAGTTCGGCTCACAATGTATTGTCGTGGCGATCGATGCCAAGAAAGTTGAGAATCAGCCCTTCGAGTGGGAGGTGTTCACGCATGGTGGTCGCAAAGCAACTGGCTTAGATGCGGTCAAGTGGGCGGAGTATATGGTGAGTTTGGGTGCCGGTGAGCTGCTGGTGACCAGCATGGATAGAGATGGCACCAAGATTGGATTTAATAACCCGCTTAACCGAGCAATCAGCGATGCGGTAGAGGTGCCCATTATTGCCTCTGGCGGGGTAGGGAATTTGCAGCATCTGGTTGATGGTGTAAAAGAAGGTGGCGCGGATGCTGTTCTGGCGGCCAGTATTTTTCACTACGGTGAGTACACGATTAAGCAGGCCAAAGAGTACATGGCTAAACATGGAATAGAGGTTAGGTCATGAATTGGCTTGATGATGTGAGCTGGGATGCGAATGGCCTTGCACCAGTCATTGCGCAAGAGCATGATACGGGTAGTATTCTTATGTTTGCGTGGATGAATCGGGAAGCATTACAACTTAGTCATAAAACGAGGCAGGCGGTCTACTGGTCGCGCTCACGCGGTAAATTATGGCGGAAGGGTGAAGAGTCTGGGCATGTACAGAAAATACACGAGATTCGTCTGGATTGTGATGGAGATGTAATTCTGATTAAGGTCGAACAAGTCGGCGGCATTGCATGTCATACGGGCAGGCATGATTGTTTCTTTAGGAAGCTGGAACAAGATCAATGGGTAACGGATCAGGCTGTTATTAAAGATCCTCATGAGATTTATAAGCATGAATGATGTGTTAAGTAGATTAGGTGAATTGTTGGAGCAGAGGAAGTCAGCGGACCCTGCATCGTCTTATGTTGCTAAACTCTACGCAAAAGGCATGGATAGCATCCTTAAAAAAGTTGGTGAAGAGGCGACAGAAACCGTGATTGCTGCCAAAGGCGGCAATCATGAACAAATTATCTATGAAACGGCTGACTTGTGGTTTCATACATTGGTCATGCTGGCAAAGGCCGGGTTAAAGCCAGATGATGTGTTGGCAGAACTGGCTAGGCGAGAGGGACTTTCTGGCATAGATGAGAAAGCCAGCCGTTCAAAAGAGTAATCGCTTGAATGCACGGTAAGATTGTTAAGGGGTAATAATGAGCCAAGATTGTATTTTTTGTAAGATTGTCAAAGGCGACATCCCCTCAAATAAAATCTATGAAGATGATGAGTTGATTGCTTTTCATGATATTCATCCGATAGCCCCAGTTCATTTTCTCATTGTTCCCAAGCGGCATATCGAAAGTTTACTGACATGTGAAGCGCAACATCAGGCATTGTTGGGGAAAATCATGCTACTGGCGCCAAAGTTAGCGATGGAGCAAGGGCTGAAAGGCTTTCGAAGCATGATCAACACAGGACGTGAAGGTGGGCAAGAAGTGTTTCATTTGCATGTGCATGTTTTTGGTGGCGGCGAGACGCTACCAAGGACTTAATAGATAAATTCATTAGGAGGTTAGCAATGGGAATCGGGGCTTGGTGGCATTGGTTAGTCGTGTTATTGATCGTGGTGCTGGTATTTGGCACAAAAAAACTACGTAACCTTGGTGGTGATGTCGGTGGTGCAGTAAAAAACTTTAAGGATGCAATGAATGCTGAGAAGAATAACGCTGACGCGCCGAATTCCCAAGTGGAATCTCCTCAAAAATCAGCATTGATAGAGGCGGAATTCTCAGAAGTGCCGGCTAAGAAAAGTGCTGCTCCAAAGAAAAGTACTGCAACCAAGAAACCAGCAACTGCAAAAGCAAAAAGTACATCAGCGAAAAAGCCAGCCGTTAAAAAATCCAAAGCATCATAATCATCCCTGACTGCGTTCACCTGCTCTCGCTCCATGTTTGATATTGCATTTTCAGAGTTGGTTGTCATCGCGATTGTTGCGTTGCTTGTCATTGGTCCGGAAAAATTGCCAAAAGTAGCGCGTACTTTGGGTGCAGTCATGGGGCGAATGCAGAAATACATGGCGCAAATCAAAGAAGAGGTCAATCGTGAAGCACGTTTTGCGGAGTTACAGCAACTGCAACAAGAGATTAAGCAAACTTCAGATGTGACTCAGCAACAAATAAAGTCGGCTACATCTGACTTAGAGCGGGATCTGCTGGATGAAGATGCAGTCAGTCCCCGTCATGAGGCAGGACCAATAAGCACTTTAGCTAAAGATTAAAGATTATTGTGACACCTACCGAGAACTTTATTTCCCATCTGATTGAGCTGCGTGACAGGCTTTTGCGCGCGGTAGCTGGTTTTGTTGTTGTTTTTATTGCACTATTCCCATTCGCTAATCAAATATACGGATTGTTGGCGGCTCCACTATTGGCTAAGTTGCCTGCGGGAGGGAAAATGATAGCGACAGCTGTCACTACACCATTTTTCGTGCCGATGAAGGTGGCGATGATGGCTGCCTTTTTGCTGTCTCTTCCACATACGCTCTATCAGATTTGGGCATTCGTAGCGCCTGGCCTGTATGCTCATGAAAAGAAACTCATGATCCCTGTCATCACTTTCAGCAGTCTATTGTTTTTATCAGGGATGGCATTTGCCTATTTTTTGGTCTTCCCAGTCATTTTTGGTTTTATTGTGGGAACAGCTCCACAAGGGGTGGCAGTGATGACCGATATTGGGAATTATTTGGATTTTGTGATTACCTTGTTCATAGCATTCGGCCTAGCGTTTGAAGTTCCAATAGCAGTCGTAATGACGGTTAGATTTGGCTGGTTGACTATCACTCAACTCAGAGATGCCCGAGGATATGTCATTGTGGCGGCATTTGTGATTGGAGCAATTTTCACTCCGCCTGATATTGTTTCCCAGTTTATGTTGGCGGTTCCTATGTGGTTGCTATATGAGCTTGGCATCTTGGTCGCCTTGTTGACCGCACCCAAAATAACGTCGGGGACGCTGCCACCTCCACCGTAAGTGGCTAACACCCCACCTTGCACCAGTCAGCGTAGTGCGTACTAACCTTATCAAAACAGTACGCCGTATAGAGGTTCTGGTAATCTATGCCCGTTACACATCTCGTGCCATTCACACATGGGGGTGCGAATCACGGTTAAGTCCAAAATTTTCTGTAAATTCGATTCAGTAAATCTGTTTCCTCTCAGCCGTTGATCGCCATCACCATGCCGCCATCTGCTGTTGTTTTTCTGGCAGACTCATCACCGCCATAGCGTTCTCGAACCCAGCTTCAAGACATTCGAACGATTTCGGTGCATTTTTTGAGAGGCCCACAACGAACTCAGTCAGGATAGTTGCCCTTAATATTGTGGCAATAACTCATGGGGAGTCCTTTTGTATGCTTTAAAATTGCAATTCCCCGTATAATAAGCACCCGTTGCGTTTATCCAACTAGCACCACGACTTTACTTGACCCAGTCACTCTTCCCCATGATTGCCACACCTTAATTGGTGTTGCTCTATTAGCAACTACTGGTTGGTAGTAGAAATCCTGCATACCGTCAACGCTTTACTATTCCTTTTGGAGCACATCTTTGTCTATTGAAACCACCCCGATTACCCACTTTAATGCACTAGGATTATCCGAACCGATTTTGCATGCGATCAGCGATGCAGGTTACACCATCCCCACGCCGATTCAGGCTAAAGCGATCCCCCAGATCATCACCGGTGGCGACTTGCTGGCCAGTGCGCAAACAGGCACAGGGAAAACAGCGGGTTTTACATTGCCGATTCTGCATTTACTGAGCCAAATACCACTCACCTCGCCACATCAGAATCGTCTGCGCTGTCTAGTGCTTACGCCGACACGCGAACTTGCAGCACAAGTTGAAACATCGGTCAAAACGTATGGCAAATATCTCCCGCTGACTTCTGCCGTCATTTTTGGCGGGGTCAATATCAATCCGCAAATCGCTCGCTTGAAGAAACCACTGGATATTCTTGTCGCAACGCCAGGTCGCTTACTGGACCACGTAGGGCAAAAAACGCTGGACTTATCTGGCATTGAAATCTTAGTGCTGGATGAAGCCGACCGCATGCTAGACATGGGCTTTATCCGTGACATCAAAAAAATCTTGGCATTGCTACCAGCACAACGGCAGAATCTACTTTTCTCAGCTACATTCTCAGATGAGATCAAGGCGCTGGCAGACGGCCTGCTACACAACCCTGGTTTTGTGGAGGTAGCACGCCGCAACACAGCATCTGAACTGGTGGAACAGACCGTATACATGGTGCCGCAAGCACAGAAACGCGAACTCATGAGCCACCTCATCAAACAACAGGACTGGCGGCAGGTGTTAGTGTTTACACGTACCAAGCATGGCGCGAACCGCTTGGCTGAGAAGCTGGTGAAAGATGGCATTACCGCTGCCGCTATTCACGGTAACAAGAGCCAAAGCGCGCGCACAAAAGCGCTGGCTGATTTTAAAGGCAATATCATCCGCGTACTCGTTGCCACAGACATTGCGGCCCGTGGGCTGGATATCGACCAACTACCGCAGGTCGTGAATTTTGAACTGCCCAATGTGCCAGAAGATTATGTGCACCGTATCGGGCGTACTGGTCGCGCTGGCAGTGCCGGTGCCGCGGTTTCTCTGGTGGACCGCGAAGAGCTCAAACTACTTAAAGATATTGAGAGGTTAATCAAGCGCGAAATCCCAAAAGTGACTATTGAAGGCTTCACTCTTGCAGTGAATTCTGAGCCAGAAGTTGCACGACCACCCTTTCCTCGACACAAACAGAAGCAACTGGCTGGCAACACGGATGACCAACGCCATGCGCAGCACCAAGATCAACGTCGGGATCAGCGCAAGCCTAAGCAAAAACCCATGTCAGAGGCCGCTCGTCATCAGGCGATGCCACAACAAAGTCAATCTACCCCCGCGCCAAGGAATAAACCGCGTGACGGTGCCCATGCCGGCAACCATAGGCATCATTCGAGTAGAGACGGCCAGTATCCCAAACACGCGGACCGAAGCCCCCGTCACCAGGACAGAGCCCATCGAAACGGCAACCGGGGACGCTGATCCGCATGCAAATCTGGGTAGATGCAGATGCGTGTCCGGGCGTGATTAAACAGATTCTGTTTCGAGCTGCAGAACGGGCGAAAATCCAAACGACACTGGTCGCCAATCAGCCCTTACGCGTTCCGCCCTCGCGCTATATCAACACGGTTCATGTTTCCCATGGCTTTGATATTGCCGACAACCACATCGTGTCGGTCATGTCCTCGGGTGATCTGGTCATTACAGCCGACATTCCTCTAGCCGCACAAGTCGTCGCCAAGGGCGGCTATGCGCTTGACCCACGCGGCGAACTGTATACAGAAAACAACATAAAGGAACGCTTGACCATGCGCAATTGGATGGAGTCGTTACGTAGCAGCGGTGTGGCGTTGGATGGTCCGAAGACCTTTAATCAAGGCGATCGCCAGAACTTTGCCGCATCGTTGGATCGCCTACTCGCCAGACAGCACCGCACTGACTCCACACAAAATAAATCTAGCCCATCATCAGGTGATAAACACAATTTAGATTAAAATTGCGCTATTCCATTTAACTGATTGATATCCATCTCCCTAAGGAACACCCCATGAAAATTGCGATGAACACTGTTGTAACCATGACTTACGAACTGAAAGATGCCGATGGCAACGTGCTTGAATCAAGCAACGAGCCCGTAGCATATCTGCATGGGGGCTATGACAATATTTTCCCTAAAGTAGAAGAGGCCATGCACGGCAAAAACATTGGTGATGTAGTGGTGGTGGATATGCAGCCGGCCGATGCTTTTGGCGAATATGATGAAGAGCTGGTGCAGATTGAGCCGGTCAGCGCTTTTCCTACTGCTGAATTGAAAGTGGGCATGCAGTTTGAAGGAGAGGATGAAACAGGCGATGTGATTCTTTACACTGTGACTGAAATCGCTGACGGAAAAGTGATTGTAGACGGCAACCACCCATGGGCCGGTGAGCGTGTGGTTTTTACTGCCACTATCACCGATGTACGCCCTGCAAACAAAGAAGAGATTTCACACCAGCACGTGCATGGCGTGGGCGGCCATCATCACTAATAGACTCTCAACCCGCTAGCCTTAATCCAAGGTAATTATTAAGTTTAGTATAAACAAGGACTTGTATTAAATTGCAAGTCCTTTTTTTGTACTTTGTCGAAACTGTTCGCAATAATAGTTAAAGTGGATTGAAGAAATATTGGATGTGCATTTGCCAGCCAACGCCTTCCGCCAGAAGTTTACGATATCTATACAAATATAAAAGGGGCTGTCCTAGATAACTAGCCCATATGTTGTTTAACCCATTGTTTCAATTGCATTAACTGTGCTTGTGGTGTTGGGTTGTTAAAACGCCACTCGCACTCCTTTAAAAACAGTACAAAATTAACCTTAGGCACACCGTTAAATTTTCGCATGTGTCGCTTGGCTTGGTTCCAAAAATTCTCGATGCCATTGATGTGGTTTTGCTTATCCGCAAACAACTTTGAATGGTTAATTCGGTAGTGCTTAAAGTCCGAAACATCTAATACGTTATATCCTCGCCAGCTGTCTGAATAGACAATGCTGTCTCAGCGGCTCAATTACCTTAGGAGGCTTTTTCAAAAGCACTTAATTATGACGAATCACTGCGTTTTTCGGCACTGCAACCACGCTGTATACCGCATACTATGGCTTTGCACTTCATTGATTTCCTCGGTTTCTGCGTTCCATGCGCCTTTGGCGTATGAATAACCAGCTTTAGCTGGTATATTCTACGAACACACCCTTGACGGGTGTTGCTTCATCCACAATTAGCACTTTTTCGAAGGCCTCCTTAGATGAACGACAACCAACTCTTGCGCTACAGCCGCCACATTTTGTTACCTCAAATTGAGTATACAGGTCAAGAAAAGCTTGTGAGCAGTCACGCGTTAATCGTGGGGGCTGGCGGCCTTGGTTCACCTGTAGCACTCTATTTGGCGGCAAGCGGTGTAGGCACACTCACCATTTGCGATTTTGATGTGGTGGATTTAACCAATCTACAGCGTCAGGTGGTGCATACAACATCGTCCATAGGCATCAATAAAGCCATCTCGGCCAAACAGACTTTATTGCAAATTAATCCTGAAAGCACCATCAACACGATTTGTGAGAAGTCGACAGAAGATAGCTTTGCTGCGCTCATCCAGAAGGCAAATGTTGTACTGGATTGTAGTGACAACTTTGCCACACGGTACACGCTGAATAAACTATGCGTTCAATTAAAAAAGCCGCTGGTGTCTGGAGCTGCAATTGGTTTTGAAGGGCAAATCACGGTGTATGACATGCAAGACGATGCAAGCCCCTGTTATCACTGTCTGTTCCCCGACAATGGGGAAAATACCGAGCTGCGTTGTGCCAATAATGGGGTGTTTGCGCCATTGGTTGGCATGATCGGTACTGCCCAAGCGGCAGAGGCGCTAAAGTTATTGATGGGTATCGGTGAAAGCTTACAAGGTCGCTTGCTGTTATTGGATGCGCTTGCCATGGAATGGCGCACCATCAGGCTGAAAAAAGACACCGCTTGTACGGTTTGCGGTGTATAACGCCCTCCTTAGTATCATCCCTCATCCAGAATATGTGCTAAATATACCGGTAGTTGATATCTGTTGGAGTTTATGTGGTTTTGGTCAACGGGCGTGTATACTGCTAGGCATCTAAAATGTGCTTAAGTGGATTTTGCACACTCATTTAAAATAGCGTGATAAAAAAGCAGGCATATGACCTGCTTTTTTATCAACAGAGTAATTTAAACCTTTTGATAAACCTCGCTGCCTTTTTTCACGAATTCAATCGCTTTTTCTTGCATGCCTTTTTCGAGGGCTGCTTGTTCATCCAAGCCTAATTTATCTGCGTAATCTCGCACATCTTGTGTGATTTTCATCGAGCAGAAGTGCGGACCACACATCGAGCAGAAGTGCGCTTGTTTGGCGCCTTCCTGCGGCAGAGTTTCGTCGTGGAATTCTTTAGCTTTTTCAGGATCAAGGCCAAGGTTGAATTGGTCTTCCCATCTAAATTCAAAGCGTGCTTTTGATAGTGCATTGTCGCGGATCTGCGCGCCAGGATGGCCCTTAGCTAGGTCAGCAGCATGGGCCGCAATCTTGTAGGTGATAATGCCGACGCGTACGTCTTCTTTATCTGGCAAACCCAAATGCTCTTTCGGCGTGACATAGCACAACATGGCACAACCATACCATCCGATCATCGCCGCACCGATACCTGAGGTAATGTGGTCGTAACCCGGGGCGATGTCGGTGGTAAGCGGACCCAAGGTGTAGAAAGGCGCTTCACCACAGTGCTCAAGCTGCAGGTCCATGTTTTCTTTGATCATGTGCATCGGCACGTGGCCCGGACCTTCAATCATGACTTGTACGTCGTGCTTCCACGCAATTTGTGTCAATTCACCCAGTGTTTTGAGTTCAGCAAATTGAGCTTCATCGTTAGCATCGTAGATGGAGCCAGGGCGAAGACCATCTCCTAATGAGAAGCTCACATCGTATTGCTTCATGATCTGGCAGATCTCTTCGAAGTGTGTGTAAAGGAACGATTCTTTGTGATGCGCCAAGCACCATTTGGCCATGATTGAGCCACCGCGCGACACGATGCCGGTCATGCGTTTTGCGGTCATCGGAATGTAGGCCAGACGCACACCCGCATGGATGGTAAAGTAATCCACACCCTGCTCTGCCTGCTCAATCAAGGTGTCGCGGAAGATCTCCCAAGTCAGGTCTTCAGCCTTGCCGTTCACTTTTTCCAGTGCTTGGTAGATTGGCACGGTGCCAATCGGTACTGGACTATTGCGAATAATCCACTCGCGGGTTTCGTGAATGTTTTTACCAGTAGAAAGATCCATCACCGTGTCACCGCCCCAGCGCGTACTCCACACCATCTTCTCGACCTCTTCCGAGATGGATGATCCTAACGCCGAATTGCCGATATTGGCATTGATTTTGACCAAGAAATTGCGGCCAATGATCATGGGTTCTATTTCCGGATGGTTGATATTGGCTGGAATGATAGCGCGGCCGCGAGCTACTTCATCGCGTACAAATTCTGGCGTAATCATTTTTGGAATCGCTGCACCAAAATCCTGACCCAGATGCTGGGTTTGCAGTAATTCACTCATATTCTCGCGGCGTTGATTCTCACGAATGGCGATGTATTCCATCTCCGGGGTGATGATGCCCTTGCGTGCATAGTGCATTTGGCTGACGTTCATGCCAGCTTTTGCTCGGCGTGGCAAACGTGTCAGGTTAAAGCGCATCTCGGCCAGCTCAGGATCTGTTTTACGTTGCTGTCCAAAGGTCGAGGTAGGGCCGTCTAGCTGTTCGGTATCGTTACGCTCTTCGATCCATTGGGCACGCAATGCCGACAAGCCATTACGAATATCGATTTTTACGCTAGGGTCGGTATAGGGGCCGCTCGTGTCATAAACCACCACTGGTGGATTTTTTTCTGCACCGAATGCTGAAGGGGTGTCGCTGAGTGAGATTTCACGAAACGGTACGCGAATGTCAGGACGTGAACCTGCAACGTAGATTTTGCGCGATTTAGCAAAAGGTTTGGTCGCGGCCTCATCTACAGAGGCGGTTTCGTTGAGAAATTTGGGAAGGTTTTTGCTTAACTCTTTGTCGGTCGCGTTCATTTGGCATCCTAGCAATATAAAACGTAGGATGCATGACAAGATGCTTTCCTACGGCGGCATGACCCGCATCAGGTTCGAAGGGTGTATCTCACTGCAAATCAATCATGATCAATGCAGACCCCTAGCAATGGCGTAAATATACGCGAAAATGGCAATAAAACCAAGTGATTATGCTGAGTTACTGACTAACGGAGTGAGTGTGTGCAGAGTGGGTGAAGTGGCTGGCAAGCCAGTTGCAGTTTGGGGTAACTACTAAGTAAAAGGGCGCTTCTATCAATACATTCTTTGAGCGCCGGGGGATGAAGGGGATTATTCTGACACTAGGGTGACTGTGCTCCCAGTAGTCCTGTATTTCTAGTAACTTTTCAACACGATTTCCTGCCGACGTAATTCTTTGCAGCTAAGGCTTGTTTTTTGAGTCCTAGATTCACGATCTTAGGCGAGATGCCATTCAGCCAAGCAAAAAATGACTCTGGCTGACCGATAAACAACTCCTGACGCTCACTCTCGATGGCCTTCACGATCATAGCGGCTACTTTGTCCGGTTCGTCCACATGGCCGCCCGTATTCGCCAGCATAGCGAGCGTTGCGGCA
>VGIC01000009.1 GCA_016867975.1 Betaproteobacteria bacterium
ATGATGAGCATGGCCGCGACATTGCGGCCTTCGCTCATTAGGATGTTGTATGTTCTGCAAGCGGCTGCGGTGGTCATGCACTCCAGTGTGATGCCTTGTTCTATAAGAGGTTGATAGAGGTTGGGGTGTAAGAATCGATGTCCCTTCCCCGTTCCTAGTAACACCACCTCCGGTTTCAGTTTCATAATGGGCTCGAAGTCATGCGCTTTGAGGTTTTCAAGCACTAAGTGAGAGTTTGATGCAGGCCAATCTACTATCAATGAATTAGCCGTGACGATGACGTTGCAATGATGGCGTTGCCGGTTAATTTCAATATAATCTTCATCATAGCCTGTAATCAGGTTTTGACCTTCGCTCTGTGTGAGGTGTAATTTCATGCTTTACGTTGATTGATATAGGCTGAAAAGGTAAAATAGCATACTTTACGGTCAAGCTAAACTGCTGGCATTTCAACAAAATTCTTATGCAAAAAATACATAAATCAAACAAGCTCGCTAACGTTTGCTACGATATTCGTGGCCCTGTGTTGCAGCGCGCCCGTCAAATGGAAGAAGAGGGGCAGCGTATCATCAAGCTGAATATCGGCAACCCCGCCGCATTTGGTTTTGAGGTGCCTGAGGAGATTCAGCAGGATGTGATTCGCAATATGAGCAAAGCTGGTGGCTATACTGATAGCAAAGGTTTATTTGAGCCACGTAAAGCTATTATGCACTACACGCAAAGTAAACATATTGCTGGGGTGACGGTAGATGACATCATCATCGGCAATGGCGTTTCTGAGCTGATTGTGATGGCGATGCAGGGTTTGCTGAATAATGCTGATGAAGTGCTAGTGCCAATGCCAGATTATCCATTATGGACGGCAGCAGTCACTTTGGCAGGCGGTACTGCGCGGCATTACCTGTGTGATGAGGCAACTGGCTGGATGCCTGACCTGAAAGACATTGAATCTAAAATCACTGCTAATACGCGTGGAATCGTGGTGATCAATCCCAATAATCCCACTGGAGCCCTTTATCCGCGTGAAATATTGGACGGCATTATTGGGATTGCGCGTCATCACGGTTTAGTGATTTTTGCTGATGAGATTTACGATAAGGTGCTGTATGACGGCAATGTGCATACTTCAATAGCTTCACTTGCCGATGATGTCTTGTTTGTGACATTTAACGGTTTATCGAAAAACTACCGCACCTGTGGCTATCGCGCTGGCTGGATGGTGCTGAGTGGTGAAAAGAAATGTGCCAAGGATTATATTGAAGGTCTCAATATGTTAGCCTCGATGCGCTTATGTGCCAATGTGCCTGGGCAGTTGGCGATACAAACAGCCTTGGGCGGCTATCAAAGTATTGATGATTTGGTTGCACCTGAAGGGCGCTTGTGTAAGCAGCGAGATGTGGCCTATGAACTGCTGAATGCAATTCCAGGTGTTAGCTGTACCAAACCTCAGGCGGCAATGTATCTGTTCCCGAAACTGGATCCTGAAATGTATCCGATTAAAGATGATCAACAATTTATTTTGGATTTATTGTTGGAAGAGAAAGTGTTATTGGTGCAGGGGACCGGATTCAATTGGAAGACTCCAGATCATTTTCGCGTGGTGTTCTTACCCAATGTTGATGATCTGACTGAGGCGATTAAACGTATTGCTCGGTTCTTGGAGAATTATAGAAAAAAACATGGAGTAACAGCTTGAAACAGTCAGAAATTAAGGTCTTAAGTGTAGGCATATTGGGCTTAGGGACGGTAGGGGGCGGCACTTATACCGTGTTAAACCGTAATGCGAGTGAAATTACACGTCGTACGGGCGTGGCAATTAACGTTGTACAAGCCGCAGATAGGCATTTATCACATGCGGAAAGTGTGACGGGCAATGCGGCTATTCTGACTGATGACGCATTTGCCGTGGTAAATAATCCCGCAGTGGATGTGGTGGTGGAATTGATTGGAGGCTACACTCTTAGTAAAGAGTTGGTGTTGAAAGCCATTGAGAACAAAAAACATGTGGTCACGGCCAATAAAGCGTTAATTGCTTTGCATGGTAACGAGATTTTTGCGGCAGCCAAAGCGAATAATGTCATTGTGGCATTTGAGGCGGCGGTAGCGGGGGGCATCCCCATCATCAAGGCTTTGCGTGAAGGGTTGGGTGCCAACCGTATTGAGTGGGTGGCTGGTATCATCAATGGTACGACGAACTTTATTCTGACAGAGATGCGTGATAAAGGTCTGGGTTATCAGGATGTGATTGGTGAGGCGCAACGTTTGGGGTATGCAGAAGCTGACCCGACCTTTGACGTGGAAGGCATTGATGCGGCGCATAAATTGACCATTATGTCCGCCATTGCCTTTGGCATGCCGATGAAATTCGAGCAGGCTTATACGGAAGGGATCACTAAACTACAGCAGATCGATATCCAATATGCTGAAGAGTTGGGATATCGCGTCAAGTTGTTGGGAATTACTAAGCGGACAACACAAGGAGTTGAGTTGCGTGTTCACCCTACGCTGGTTCCGGAAAAGCGTTTGGTTGCCAATGTGAACGGTGCAATGAACGCTGTTGTGGTCAAAGGTGATGCGGTGGGTCCAACGCTTTACTACGGTGCCGGTGCCGGTGCAGAACCAACTGCCAGCGCAGTGGTGGCAGATTTAATGGATGTGGCGCGCTTGATGGATGCAAGCAGTGCGCAGCGTGTGCCTTACCTCGCATTTCAGCCGGATCAAGTACAGGATTTACCTATCTTGCCCATGGATGAAGTACAAAGTGCTTACTACTTGCGTCTGCGGGCTAGTGACAAGCCGGGGGTGCTGGCTGATGTGACGAAGATACTGGGCGATCGCGGCATTTCTATTGATGCCATGATGCAAAAAGAGCCAGACGAGAACGAAACACAAGCCGATATCGTGATTCTGACTCATGTCACAGTAGAGAGGAACATGAACGCAGCAATTACAGCAATCGAGGCACTAGAGGCGATTTCAGGCAAGGTCGTGCGTATTCGCATGGAAGAGTTGGGGCGGTAAAAAATCGTCATTCCAGCGCAGTGGTTTAAGCAGGCAATCAGCGAAGCTGATGCTCGCATGATTTAATTAAACGGATTTGGCAACATAAACATGATTGGGTTGAAGAATTTACTAAGCGGTATTTAGTGCATAGTTTGGTCTATTATGAAATCCACGAAACAATGGAGTCTGCGATTGCCAGAGAGAAAAGTATTAAAGCTTAGAAACGTTCCTGGAAGATTGAATTAATAGAGAAAAGCAATTTAGAGTGGAGTGATTTATATCACGCTTTGTTGTAACTGGATTCCAGCTTGCGCTGGAATGACGGATGTTTGAGAGATTTTATGAAATACATTTCCACGCGCGGGCAATCTCCCGCATTAAGTTTTAGTCAGATTTTACTGGGCGGTCTTGCGCCGGATGGTGGTTTGTATCTGCCAGAAACCTATCCTCAGATTAGCGATGCCGATTTGACTACCATGCGCGGCATGAGCTATGCCGAGCTTGCCTACGCCATTCTTTCACGCTTTGTGGATGATATTCCTGCGGATGATTTGAGAGCCATCATCAATGAAACTTATTGTGCGGATGTCTATGCGTATACGCGTCAAGAGCAAAATGCTGCGGATATCACGCCTATACTGCAACTGGAAGACAATCTGTATTTGTTGAGCTTATCCAATGGGCCTACGCTGGCATTTAAAGATATGGCCATGCAGTTGTTGGGCAATTTGTTTGAGTACGTACTGACCAAGGAAGGAAAAACGACTAATATCCTTGGTGCAACTTCTGGCGATACTGGCTCGGCTGCTGAATACGCGATGCGTGGCAAAAAAGGCATCCGCGTATTCATGCTATCCCCACATAAGAAAATGAGCCGTTTTCAGACTGCGCAGATGTTCAGCTTGCAGGATGAGAACATCTACAACATTGCGGTGAATGGTGTGTTTGATGATTGTCAGGACATGGTGAAAGCCGTGTCTAATGATGCGGCCTTTAAAGCGCAGTACAAGATTGGCGCAGTGAACTCTATCAACTGGGGACGCATTGTTGCTCAAGTGGTGTATTACTTCAAAGGGTACTTGGCGGTTACACAGAATAATGCGCAGAAAGTCAGCTTCTCTGTGCCGTCAGGCAACTTTGGTAATGTCTGCGCAGGCCATATTGCGCGCATGATGGGCTTGCCGATTGACAAGCTGATTGTCGCGACGAATGAGAATGATGTGCTGGATGAGTTTTTTAAAACCGGTGTTTACAGTCCGCGTAGTTCAGAGAAAACCTACCACACCTCAAGTCCTTCCATGGATATCAGCAAAGCTTCCAATTTTGAGCGCTTTGTGTTTGATTTGGTCGGTCGTGACAGCGAAAAAACCCGAACTTTGTGGAGCAAGGTAGATAACGGCAACAGCTTTGATTTAAAAGCAGATGGCTATTTTGAAAAAATTGCCGATTATGGATTTGTCTCCGGCAGCAGTAGCCATGCTAGTCGCATGCAGACCATACGTGAAGCGCAAGCCAAATATCATGTGGTGATTGATACACACACCGCCGATGGACTGAAAGTCGCTTGGGCTTATTTTGACAAACAAACTCCCATGGTCGTGCTGGAAACCGCACTGCCAGCCAAGTTTGAAGAGGCTATTATTGAATCGTTGGGTCATGCACCAGAGCGTCCATCTGTATTAAATGGCATCGAGAACTTGCCACAGAGATTTACGGTGATGGAAGCTAGTGCCGAGGCGATTAAGGCTTTTATTGTAGAAAACACATAATGTTGTCATTCTGGCATGCCAGTTCTTGAGAAAAATCTCTAAAATATTGGCACTGGTTATGGAAAATTCGAATCATTGAACAGTTCAACCCTGATTGGAAAGATTTATACGATGAACTTACTTGACTGGATTCTGGCCTTCGCCAGAATGACACCTACACTATGAAACAATACCACGACCTTTTGAACCATGTATCACAGCATGGCCATAAAAAAGAAGACCGTACCGGTACAGGCACACTTTCCGTATTTGGTTATCAGATGCGCTTTAATCTGGCAGAGGGATTTCCGCTGCTGACAACCAAGAAAGTGCATCTTAAGTCGATTATTCATGAGTTGTTGTGGTTCTTGCAAGGCAGTACGAATATTAAATACCTGAAAGACAATGGTGTCAGCATTTGGGATGAATGGGCGGATACGCAGGGGAATCTTGGACCTGTTTATGGTTATCAATGGCGCAATTGGCCCAAGCCAGATGGCACGCACATCGACCAGATCACACAGGCGGTCAATGCGATTAAAAAGAACCCAGACTCGCGCCGATTGATTGTTTCAGCGTGGAATGTGGCAGATGTAGATCAGATGAAACTGCCGCCATGTCATGCATTCTTCCAGTTTTACGTGGCGGATGGTCGACTGAGCTGTCAGCTCTATCAGCGCAGTGCCGATATCTTTTTGGGCGTGCCCTTCAATATCGCGTCCTATGCGCTGTTAACCATGATGGTTGCGCAGGTTTGTCATTTAAAACTGGGTGACTTTGTGCATACATTGGGTGATGCGCATATCTATCTCAATCATCTGGAGCAGGTGAACGAGCAATTGTCACGCAGTCCGCGTGCATTGCCAACCATGCATATCAATCCGGACGTGAGTGATATCTTCAGTTTTAAATATGAAGACTTTACGCTTGAGAACTACGACCCGCATCCAGCGATTAAAGCACCTGTGGCAGTTTAATCCTAAAAACCACAGTTAATCGCTTGATTACTCTATAAGCACTTATGAATATTAATCATTTTTGTTTTAACCCAACTCACTTAATGGGTGAGAGCGCTTTCACGTCGATTACACGGTTTTTGAGATGTCTGGCGGCGTTACTCTTCGTTGCAGGGGGCAGCCATGCTGCCTCATCGTGCCTTGCCGTACACCCCAAAAACCGCATACCCAACGTGTTTAACTACGGTTTCTAGGATAATGCAGAATCTCTCTGTTATAGTCGCGGTCGCAAATAATAACGTGATTGGCCTAGATAACACCTTACCTTGGCATTTGCCTGAAGATTTAAAGCGTTTCCGTGCATTAACGACAGGGCACCACATCATTATGGGCCGTAAGACCTATGAATCTCTCAGGCGCCTGTTGCCCGGGCGCACGACGGTGATTGTGACGCGCAACCCACAATACAAAATCGAAGGTGCTTTGATCGCACATTCATTAGAGGCGGCCATGGCATTGTGCCGCAATGATGATGAAGCCTTTTTAATTGGCGGTGCCGAACTTTATCAGCATGGGCTTGATCTCGCTAATAAACTCTATATGACTGAAATTGCGATTGAGGTGAAGGGAGATGCACATTTCCCTGCGCTAGATATGAGTCAATGGCAGGAATCTGCCCGTGAGGCGCATGTGTCTGAAAAAGGGCTGGAGTTTGGCTATGTGACCTATGTGCGTAAATAGTGAGTAAATAGCACATCTGTCACGTAGCCTGTATTTATTCCTGCGCTACACAGTCCACGTAATACACCGCCTTGCCATCCACCACTTGTTTGACTAAGCCGTGGTTATCTGTTTCAAACCCGGGGAATTTCTCGTTGAATTCACGCGCAAATTTCAGATAATTCACAATCACTTTGTTGAACTGCTCACCCGGAATTAACAATGGAATGCCAGGTGGGTAGGGAGTCAGCAGCACTGCCGTGACGCGGCCTTCTAGATCATCAATAGGCACACGGTCGATCTTGCGGTGCGCCATCTTGGCAAATGCATCGGTTGGCTTCATGGCAGGCACCATGTCTGATAGGTACATCTCGGTAGTCAGCCTTGCAACATCGTTGGCTTTGTAAACCTGATGAATTTGTGTGCATAGATCTTTTAGACCTACACGCTCATAACGAGGGTGTTTCTGCACAAATTCCGGCAAAATTTTCCATAGCGGCTGATTTTTATCGTAGTCATCTTTGAATTGCTGTAAAGCGGCCACCATGGTGTTCCAGCGACCTTTGGTGATGCCGATGGTGAACATGATGAAGAACGAGTATAAGCCAGTCTTTTCAACGATCACACCATGTTCAGCCAAGTATTTAGTGACGATGGCTGCCGGAATACCAAACTCATCTGAGAAGTCTCCGTGAATATCCAAACCTGGGGTGATGATGGTCGCCTTAATCGGATCCAGCATATTGAAACCTTCAGCCAGATTGCCGAAACCATGCCATTTTTCATTGGCTTTTAGCATCCATGATTCACGTTCTTCAATGCCTTCTTCTGACAGGTCGTTTGGTCCCCAAACCTTGAACCACCAGTCAGCACCCCATTCCTCGTCCACCTTGCGCATGGCGCGGCGGAAGTCCAAAGCCTCCATAATGGATTCTTCAACCAGTGCAGTACCACCAGGGGCTTCCATCATTGCTGCTGCAACGTCACAGCTGGCAATAATCGAATATTGCGGGCTGGTAGAGGTGTGCATCAGGTAGGCTTCATTGAACATATCACGATCAAGGTTGTTTTGCTCGGCATCCTGCACCAGAATCTGTGAAGCCTGACTTAAGCCGGCAAGCAGTTTGTGGGTGGATTGCGTAGAGAACACCATGCTTTCCTTACAGCGCGGCCGATCTGCACCAATGGCATGATAATCACCGTAGAAATCATGGAACGTTGCATGCGGTAGCCATGCTTCGTCGAAGTGCAGGGTGTCAATCTTGCCATCGAGCATCTCTTTGATTTCTTCTACGTTATACAGCACGCCGTCATAAGTGGATTGCGTGATGGTGAGTACGCGTGGTTTGGCATTTTTGTCTGTAGCGAATGGATTGCGCTCGATTTTTTTCTGAATGTTCTCCCATGAGAACTCTGACTTGGGAATTGGGCCGATGATGCCGAAGTGGTTACGTGTCGGCATCAAAAATACGGGGATTGCACCTGTCATGATAATCGAGTGAAGTACTGATTTATGGCAGTTGCGGTCAACGACGACGATATCACCTGGTGCAACAGTAGAGTTCCAGACGATCTTGTTTGAGGTCGAAGTGCCGTTGGTTACAAAATACAAATGATCACAGTTATAGATGCGAGCAGCATTGCGTTCAGAAGCTGCGACTGGACCGGTATGGTCCAGTAATTGTCCGAGCTCATCCACCGCATTGCAGACGTCAGCACGCAACATGTTCTCACCAAAGAACTGATGAAACATTTGTCCGACAGGCGATTTTAAGAACGCCACGCCGCCCGAGTGTCCTGGGCAATGCCATGAATATGAGCCATCTGCAGCATAATGGGTCAGTGCTTTGAAGAATGGAGGCGGGAGGCTGTCTAGATAGGTCCGTGCCTCTCGAATAATCAGTCGTGCCACGAATTCCGGTGTATCCTCGTTCATGTGAATGAACCCGTGTAACTCACGCAATACATCGTTAGGAATGTGGCGTGAGGTGCGAGTTTCGCCATGTAAGAAAATTGGAATTTCCTCATTGCGGTGACGAATTTCAGCCACAAACTTTCTTAATTGCTCAATCGCTTCAGGGTTTTCTTCAATGAACTCTTCATCGTCTATGGAGAGAATAAACGCGGAAGCGCGGCTTTGCTGTTGTGCAAAGGAGGTTAGGTCGCCGTAGCTGGTAACTCCCAGTACCTCTATGCCCTCATCTTCAATCGCTTTAGCGAGTACACGTATGCCTAGGCCAGAAGAATTTTCTGAGCGAAAGTCTTCGTCGATGATGACGACGGGAAATCTAAATTTCATAGTAACCTTTATGTGTTATTACCTTTGTCGTCATTCTGGCGCAGGCCAGAATCCAGACCAAGTATTTCAGTATATAAATCTTGCCAGTTTGGATTAAATTGCTCTATAAGGCGTATTTTCCAAACTCGCTTCCAGAATTTAAGCGCTTTTTCTCTCGTAATTGCAGATTCCATGGTTTCATGAGGTTCATACCAAACCAAAGTATGTAATTTGTACTTCTTGGTAAGCCCTCTGCTACTTTATTTTTGTGTTGCCATATGCGTTTAATTAGGTCTGATGTAACGCCTATGTATAACGTTCCATTGCGCTGGTTTGTCATCATGTAAACACATGGTTGCATATTTGGTTTGTCTGGATTCTAGCCTACGCCAGAATGACGACCTTCCGAGGATTATGCAATTAGATTTTTGGCAATGTTACACCGACTTGGCCTTGATATTTTCCACCACGGTCTTTGTAGCTGGTTTCGCAGACGTCATCTTCGTCGGCTTCAAAAAACAGTACTTGTGCACAGCCTTCATTCGCATAAATCTTTGCTGGCAACGGTGTGGTGTTGCTGAACTCCAGTGTAACGTAGCCTTCCCACTCTGGCTCAAAAGGGGTCACATTTACAATGATACCGCAACGTGCATAGGTCGATTTTCCTAGGCAAACAGTTAAGACGTTGCGTGGAATACGGAAATATTCGACCGTACGTGCCAGTGCGAACGAGTTAGGTGGGATGATGCAATAGTCTGCATTCACTTCAACAAATGAGTTGGGGTCAAAGTTCTTGGGGTCAACAATGGTGCTATTGAGATTGGTGAACAGCTTGAATTCTCTGGAACAGCGGATGTCGTAACCGTAACTTGACGTGCCATATGAAACCAAACGTTGACCATCCGGAGATGTTTTGACTTGCCCCGGCTCGAATGGCTCAATCATGCCGTGTTGTTCTGCCATTTTACGAATCCATTTGTCTGATTTAATGCTCATAGGGATGCCTGCTATATAAAAAACGATGCACTTTATTCAATGCGCGAAAATGAATTACGCATTATAAAGTGCATCGGTTGTTAAAGGGTTAAAACTGTTAAAAATATGGGGGTCAATGCTTGTAGCTTCGGTCGCTACGCTTAACATTGCCATTTTTAATAAAATGGCAATGTTAGCCTGCACTGCAAACACCTTAGTGTTTGTCACCACCCAGCTCAATGCTATACCGCCAGAATTGGTCTTCAGATTCGAAAATTACGCCAGACTCTTTAGGGTCGCGACTGCCAGCTACATACTGATGCACGGGTGATGAGTCCTCGGCCCATGCTTTCACAATCGGATCCACTAGTTTCCATTGTGCTTCAACTTCACTGATATGCAGATATTGTGAAGGATCGCCTTCCATTAGGTTCAGCATCAATGTTTCATAGGAGTCGATGGTCTCATCGCTAGATTTTCGTTGAGGTGCATCAATGCTCATTGTACGTGTCGCGATATCTAAGCCTGGAATTTTTGATTCGATTTCCAATTTGATACATTCGCGCGGCTGGATATTAATGGTGAGCCAGTTTTGGTGTTGACCTTCAGTCAGTTGCATGGGGGCTTTTTTGAAGCGGATAGAGATGGCGGTATTGCCTTCATGCATGCGTTTTGCGGTGCGTACATAGAAAGGCACGCCCTGCCAGCGCGGATTGTCGACGAACAGTTTCACCGCAGCATAGGTTTCTACTTGGCTGGATTCGATGCCATCTGTGTTGAGTTCATCTAAATAGCCACGCACGTTCTCACCATGACCATCACCAACACAGACGCGACCTGCAGCGTACTGTGCACGGAAAGCCTGCTTGTTGATGTTGTTGACGTCAATGGGGCGAATCGACTGTAAAACTTTGATTTTTTCTGCGCGGATACTTTCAGGTTGCAAATCAGCAGGTTTTTCCATTGCAGTGAGGGCCAAAACCTGTAGCAAATGGCTTTGGAACATATCCCGCAGTGCACCAGTGGCATTATAGAAGGTCGTGCGGTCGCCAACACCAAGTGTCTCGTTGTTGGTGATCTGTACATGGTCAATGTGATCTTTGTTCCAGAGTGGCTCAAACATGGCGTTGGCAAAACGTGTCAGCATAATGCCTTGCACTGCTGATTTTCCTAGGTAGTGGTCGATGCGGTAAATCTGGCTTTCCTTGAGATGCTTGGTCAGTCTTGACTGTAAATCTTGTGCACTTGGTAGGTCGGTGCCGAAAGGTTTTTCAATCAATACACGGCGCCAGTATTTGCTTTCATCCAGCAAGCCTACGCCGGAGAGTTGCTCTACCACGGGGGCGAAATCGGTAGGGCGTACGGACAAGAAGTAGGCGAAGTTCTGTGGAAAGGTCTTTTCATCACTTAAAACGGTGCTCATTTTTTTGTAGGCGTCAGGATCTGAAGATGAATTCTCAAAGTAGTGATTACGAGCGATGAAGCGTTTAAAAACCTCTTCGTCATAGCCGTCTTTAAATTTCTTATCCAGCATGCCCTTGATGTCTGCCAACCAGTTTTCACGTGTGACAGCGTTACGACCTACTGAGAGGATTGCCATATGCTCAGGCAGTCGACCTGCAGCATCTAATCTAAATAAACCAGGCATCAATTTTATACGTGACAGGTTGCCATTTGCGCCAAAAAGCACAAGCGTGCAGGGGTCGATTCTCTTTGCCATTATTTAAATCTCTCTTCGTGGGAATTTAGAAAGTTTGACGCTACTTTAAGTTAGAATAGCGCCTCGCTATGTTGCGTCATTTATCACCGACATTATACCGAAAAAGGCATCATTTTTTTATGCAAAGTTCACAGACTCATCAAACCGAAATGACACCAGTTAAAACACTTACCCTTGCTAACAATCAAACAACCCATTGGTATCGATTTGTCACGCAGGATGAGATTAATCAGGCCACACTAAAGCGTATTTTGCAGACAGCGAGTGAGTCGATTGCCCAGTATGGTAGTTTCTTGATTGTATTAGCGGGGGGTAGTACGCCTAAAAGTGTGTATCAACTCCTGGCAAAAGAGCAGGCAGATTGGGCGAATTGGCATGTTTACCACAATGATGATCGCTGTCTGCCAGTAGAGGATACAGAACGAAACAGTAAAATAGCGCGTGATGCGTGGTTGAATCATGTCGCAATCCCGGCAAATCAGATTCATGATATTCCAGCTGAGTTGGGTAATGTAGAAGGTGCCAAAGCTTATGCCAACACATTGGCGGGCGTACGCAGATTTGATCTAGTCTTACTGGGGCTGGGTGAGGATGGTCATACTGCAAGTTTGTTTCCGAATCATGCTGTGGATAATAGTGCAGATGCTGTGCCTGTGTTCGATTCTCCCAAGCCGCCAGCGCATCGCGTGACGATTAGTCAAGCACGGTTAAACGATACGCACCATGTGATTTTCTTGGTCACGGGCGCCGGCAAACAGGATGCAGTGAATCGCTGGCTCGGTGGAGAGTCGATTCCTGCCACGCTGATCGCACCGAGTGGTGGTGTCGATGTTTACAGCTTTGGCGTCAATTTTTAATTTGTAGTGCTTATTGATCGGTATTTAGGTGTTTTGAATCACAATGTTCGGAAATTTAGTACGGTAATCCGCACTTGAATTGGCGATTTTAATCGCCGTCTTACGAGCAATCTCTTTATAAATAGAGGCGATTTTTCCTTCTGGTTCGGCGATGACGGTGGGTTTGCCACTGTCGGCCTGGGTTCGGATACTGATATCCAATGGAAGCTCACCTAAAAGATCGACTTGGTAATCTTTTGCCATCAACTCCCCGCCCCCTGCACCGAAAATGTGTTCTTCATGGCCACATTGGGAACAGATGTGCGTGCTCATGTTCTCAACAATGCCCAAGATGGGGATGTTGACCTTTTCGAACATTTTTAATCCCTTGCGAGCATCCAGCAGGGCAACATCCTGTGGTGTGGTGATAATGATAGCGCCCGTCACAGGGATTTTTTGAGCCAAAGTCAGCTGGATATCGCCTGTGCCTGGTGGTAGGTCAATGACCAAGTAGTCTAAATCATGCCAGTTGGTTTCACGGAGCAATTGCTCCAGGGCTCCTGTGACCATCGGGCCACGCCATACCATCGGCGTGTCTTCATCAATCAGAAAGCCGATCGACATCGCTTGAATGCCGTGAGCCTGCATAGGCTCCATACTTTTCCCGTCTAAGCTTTCAGGGCGTCCGCTGATTCCGAGCATCTGTGGCTGGCTGGGGCCATAAATGTCTGCGTCTAATAGACCAACGGTTGCACCTTCCGCTGCCAGTGCTAATGCCAAGTTCACAGAGGTGGTCGATTTGCCTACACCGCCTTTGCCTGAGGCTACTGCGATGATGTTTTTTACATTGGGCAATAGACTGACACCTTGCTGTGCCTTGTGGGCAATGATTTTGCTGCTGACATTGACCGTTAGCTTTCCAATGCTGCCTAGGCTCAGTAGCGCATTGGCAATCAGTTTTTGGATGTCGTCTTTAATGGATTTTGCAGGGTAACCGAGAACAATGTCGAGACTAACCTCATCACCGTTGATTTTGATGTTTCTTGCTGATTTGCTGCTTACAAAGTCTTTGCCTGTGTTAGGGTCTATGGTGACTTTTAGCGTGCTTTGAATGAGTAGCTCTGAGATTGCCATTGATATATTTGATCCTTGCAGTGGTACGATCACTTGAGTAGAAAGATGGGAGATTTTACCTGATTAACAGTTGTAATTGTGTGCATGATAGAGGTGGTTTGTTTTGCGCTTGCAAAATAGAATGGGTGAACGATGCGTGATTTGTTAGAATGTCGTTTTAGCTTAATAGATTCATTTATCTCATGGCAACAGAAAATAGCCCTCGTAAAATCTTAGTGACATCAGCCCTGCCTTATGCGAATGGTAGTATCCATCTTGGGCATCTGGTGGAGTATATCCAAACCGATATCTGGGTGCGATTCCAGAAGATGCAGGGTCATACCGTCCATTACGTCTGTGCAGATGACACGCATGGTACACCGATTATGCTAAGAGCAGAGAAAGAGGGCGTTACACCGGAAACGTTGATTGCCAATGTGCACCAAGAGCATTCAGCAGATTTCGCAGACTTTCTGGTGCAGTTTGATCATTACTATTCCACCAATGCGCCTGAAAATAAAGAGCTGTCTCAGGGTATCTATAAAAAACTCAAGGCGAACGGCAAGATCGCGACCAAGACCATTGAGCAGTTTTTTGATCCAGTTAAAAATATGTTCTTGCCAGATCGTTTCATTAAAGGCGAATGTCCGAAATGCCATGCAAAAGACCAGTATGGCGATAGTTGCGAAGTCTGTGGCGCAACTTATAACCCGACTGAGCTGATCAATGCTTACTCTGCAGTGTCTGGTGCAGCCCCTGTGCGTAAAGAGACTGAGCATTATTTCTTCAAGCTTTCTGAATGTGAGCAGTTTCTGAAAGACTGGACGCGTTCTGGCACGCTTCAGGGTGAGGCCGCTAACAAAATGGGTGAGTGGTTCGAGAATGGTCTTAATGATTGGGATATCTCACGTGATGCGCCTTATTTTGGTTTTGAGATTCCAGATGCGCCAGGCAAGTATTTTTATGTCTGGCTCGATGCGCCAATCGGATATATGGCGAGTTTCAAGAAGTTGTGTGCTGATCAGGGTTTAGATTTTGATGAATACTGGAAGAAAGATTCTTCAACAGAGCTTTATCATTTTATCGGTAAAGACATTCTTTATTTTCATGCCTTATTCTGGCCAGCAACCCTAGAGTACAGCGAACACCGTAAACCCACGCAGATATTTGCTCACGGGTTCTTAACCGTCAATGGTGAGAAGATGAGTAAGTCGCGCGGTACTTTTATTACGGCACGCAGTTATTTGGATCACATTAAGAATCCGGAGTATTTGCGCTATTACTATGCGGCCAAGTTGAACAGCACGATGGAAGATATCGACTTGAATCTAGAAGATTTTGTCGCACGTGTGAATAGTGATTTGGTGGGTAAGTACATCAATATCGCCAGTAGAACGGCAGGCTTTATCAACAAGCGTTTTTCAGGCAAATTAAACCCGTCAGTGAATCATGCTGTGGTGGCTGAGATCAAGGGCTCAGCTCAAGTCTTGGTAGATAGTTATACTGAGCGCGAGTACGGCAAAGCATTGCGCGAGATTATGCGGTTGGCAGATATTGCCAATGGCTTTGTGGCTGAAAAAGCGCCTTGGGTCATCGCGAAGCAGGAAGGGCAGGACGTACTATTGCAGCAGGTCTGTTCTGATGCGCTGGAAATGTTCCGCCTGCTGACGCTGTATCTCAAGCCTGTGCTACCAAAACTAGCCACTGAGATTGAGCAGTTCCTGAACATAGCACCATTAACGTGGGCGGCTGTGGATGCCACTCTAGAAGCTAACCATACCATCAATGCTTATGAACACTTGATTACACGTGTTGATGTTAAACAGATAGAAGCGATGACCGAAGCCAATAAAGAAAACCTGCAGGCAACAACTGCACCACAATCTCACTCTGAGCAACGCCATGCGGCACATCAGCAGAATGAGGCAAATACAGCCGCTACTGAGGCTGAATATATCAGCATTGATGATTTCACCAAGGTGGATTTACGTATCGCTAAAATCGTGGATGCGGAGCATGTCGAAGGGGCCGAAAAGCTACTGAAGCTGACACTAGATATTGGTGAAGATAAGCCGCGTCAGGTATTTGCAGGCATCAAGTCAGCCTATGATCCTATGGCTTTGGTTGGACGTCTAACCGTGATGGTGGCGAATCTAGCACCGCGTAAAATGAAGTTTGGTATGAGCGAAGGCATGGTGCTGGCCGCCAGTGATGAGCGTGGTGGGCCATTTATTTTGTCACCTGATGTGGGTGCGCAGCCTGGTATGCGCGTTAAGTAGAATCTAATTGATATTGACTTAGCCCATCAAAAAACCCCGCCAACGCGGGGTTTTTTGATGGGGGTTGCCGGAGTGGCTATTTATTGCTTGTAGCTTTTTTATTGATAACTTTCTTCTCTGTTTTAGTATCATTTTTTGTCGGTTTTTCTTGTTTTACTTCTTTGCTACCAGCTGTCTTGCCACTGGAGGCTGTCTTCTCATTACCTACAGATTTTGTTTCATTTGCTGGTTTGCTATCGTTAGGTGAGGTCTTGGTTGTTTTGCCACTTAGTGTTACATTTTTTCTGACTGACTCCAAAGTTTTATTGCCTATACCATTCACCTTTTCCAGTTCATCTACTGACTTAAATCCACCGCTCTTTTTACGGTAATCAATAATTGCCTTAGCTTTAACCGGTCCAATGCCATCCAAACTCTCTAACTCGGCTTGAGTTGCTGTATTGAGATTAACAGCGGCTAAGGCACTAAAACTCAAGCTCATAAAAGCAATCAATGCTAACAATATTTTTTTCATGTAGATTCTCCGAAATTAGGTAAGTAGTTTAACCATTTGTGGCTTTAATTCATACGGCGAGAATGCATCATAGCCCATGTCATTCTATTCCTACAACTAGGCTGAGTTGTGATGCGCTTAACTACACTCGATATGGATAGCTTCTAATGCTTTTAGTGGATCAGTTGCTTGGGTAATGGGTCTGCCTATCACCAAATAACTAGATCCATTTCTCAATGCATCAGTTGGTGTGACGACGCGTGACTGATCATCTTGGTTGGCGTTGGCAGGTCGGATTCCCGGAGTAACTAAACAGAAGTTTTTATCAAACTGATTGCGTAGCAAGGGTGCCTCTAGCGCTGAACACACAACCCCATCAAGCCCCGCTTGATGCGTTAATGTGGCTAAATTGAGTACGTGTTTAGTTAAGTCAGTCTGTATGCCGATTTGGTGCAGTGTTTGCTGATTCATGCTTGTGAGAACGGTAACTGCAATCAGAAGTGGCTTCTCTTTGCTGCTATCTACTGCCTGTTTGGCCGCCTGCATCATTTCTACCCCTCCGCTGGCGTGAACATTCAGCATCCAAATCCCTAGATTGCTTGCCGCGGTACAGGCTTTGGCGACGGTATTGGGAATGTCATGAAATTTTAAATCAAGAAAGACTCCGAAGTTAGAGCGTACAAGACTTTCGACGAACTGTGGGCCAGCTGAAGTGAAGAGCTCTTTGCCAACTTTTAGTCGACATAGTGTAGGGTCAAGTTTCTCAACTAAGTCGCGTGCACTATTAGCATCGGCATAATCAAGTGCAACAATGATTTTTGGGTCATTCATAAGATTTAGATCGCTAGTAGGTTATGGATACGCGTTGCTAGGTAGCATCAAATGGTCGTAGGCTCTGCGGGCAAGGCTTCCCATGCGTTGCAGGCGGGGCATTGCCAATGGTGGTATTTAGCTTTAAACCCACATTGCACACAGTGGTAGGCTGTTTTATTGCCAATGGCATGGCGCACTGCTTGTTGCATGAGTTGAATATCTTGTAGATTGGTGTTGTTCTGTGGCTGATTGGTTTCTAAAGTGGCGCGTGCTTGTAGCAGTTGGTCGAGTGTGTTTAGACTCGGCATTTTGATCAATTCGTTTCGGGCAAGTTTGGCTGCACTTTCGGCACCTTCTTCTGACAATGTTGCCTCATATAGGACATTCAGCAGGGAGCTAAGCTGATAGGTGTGTAAGTAGACCTTTAATAAACTCAAACCTTCAGCGATTTGATTTGCTGCGCGATAGCATGCCAGTAATTTAGGAGCAATCAGACCAAGATATTCAGGTTTCTGAAATTCAATGTGTTTCCAAGTGGATATTGCGGCTTTATATTCTCCCGCCTCAAACTCGATGTCGCCGAGCAGGACGTTGGCTCGGACACAGTTCTTATTAGCGTTCAGCGCTTGTTCCAGCTCGAATCTTGCGGTATGGGTATCATCGGTCAGCTTTGACTTAAGGGCGAGTTCACAGTAATAGTGCGAGATCTCGATGCGGAAAGGGACACCGGAAAGGCGTTCAAGCTCCGTTGCTGCCTTGATTGCGCGTTCCCATTCCCGTTCACGCACGTAGATCTCAAGTAATGCCCTTAGTGCGGGTTGTCGGTAGCGTTCGTCATCCAAAGATTCAAAAAGTTCTTCAGCGCGGTCAAGGAGTCCGGCCTTGAGATAGTCTTGAGCCAACTCTGCTGTAACTGCTAGTTTTTGTTGGTGTTCCAGTTCCTTTTTTGACAGCAGATTCAAATGTAAGTTGATGGCGCGATCCACTTCTCCTCGCCTTCTAAACAAGCTACCCAAAGCAAAGTGGAGTTCCAAAGAATCCGTGTTGGCCTGCACGGCCTCCGTAAACGCCTCAATGGCTTTATCCTGTTGGTTGGTAATGAGAAAGTTCAAGCCCTTGAAATAGGCCGCCGGCAATGTGGTTGATTCTGCCAATAGTTGTTTGAGGTCGACACGCGCTGCCAACCAGCCTAGGCTGAAGAATAGGGGTAACGCTAATAACCACCAAAACTCGAATTCCATGCTGATTCACTTTTTATTATTCACGGCATATTTTACCTGAATTGGTGGACAGGACATAAGGGCACTTCTATAAATACATTTTTTGCGAGCATCAGCTTCGCTGATTGCCTGTTTAAACCACTTGAGTGCATGACTGCGTTGCGTGATTTTTAGCTCCGGATAACTCTAAAGGTTATCCTACATTGAAACTTAATTTTTCGGTATCTGCGTTCCGTCACAACCGACTCGATGCTTCAGCATCTAGCGAGGTTGGGGCGCCCCGCGTTTTATCGTATATTCCACGGGCATGCCCTTTACGGATAATGTTGCATCTAAATTTCTGCGTTTATAAAATCGCCCATAAAAAAACGGCAACCGTTTGGTTGCCGTTTTTTTGTTGCATACAGACGGTCTTAGCTTAAATCTACGCGCTCGCGTAGCTCTTTACCAGCTTTAAAGTGAGGAACATGTTTCTCAGGAACCTGTACTTTACTGCCGGTTTTAGGATTGCGACCCAAGCGAGGTGGGCGGTAATTCAGACTAAAACTTCCAAAGCCACGAATTTCGATGCGTTCACCAGCGGCAAGATTGTCTGACATCGCATCCAATATTGCCTTCACTGATAGCTCTGCATCTTTCATCACCAGTTGCGGAAATCGATCCGCAAGCAGTGTGATTAGCTCTGATTTTGTCATGCTGAGTGCCTTCTCTTGATACTTAATTTAGCTTACTTTTTGCTATCTAGTTTTGCTTTCAATAATGCACCAAGATTGGTTGTGCCAGCACTTGCGCTATCGTCTTGTGCTTGAACTGTTTCTTTGGCCTTAGCTTTAGCTTTAGCTTTAGGTTTTGCTTCAGGTTTTTCTTCTGAAGAGGCACCTGATGGATCAGCGGTTAATTGTTTTACGCCTAATGAAATGCGCTCTTTCTCAACGTCGATTGCCAAGATTACAGCTTCAAGTTCGTCACCTTTTTTGAAGTTGCGGATAGCATCTTCGCCGGATTGTGTCCATGACAAATCAGATAAGTGAACTAAGCCGTCGATGCCACCAGGCAAGCCGATGAATATACCGAAGTCAGTGATGGATTTGATTTGACCTGAAACTTTGTCACCTTTAGCATGTGTTGCGGAGAAATCATCCCATGGGTTAGCTTGGCATTGTTTCATACCTAATGACAAGCGACGACGTGCTTCGTCGATCTCAAGGATCATTACTTCAACTTCATCACCTAATTGAGCGATTTTTCCTGGGTGAATGTTTTTATTTGTCCAGTCCATTTCTGAAACGTGCACCAAACCTTCTATTCCTGGTTCAATTTCAACGAATGCGCCGTAATCAGTCAAGTTGGAAACTTTACCGAACAGGCGTGTGCTGACTGGGTAGCGGCGTGCCAAAGCAACCCATGGGTCATCGCCCAATTGCTTGATACCCAATGAAACACGGTTTTTCTCTTGATCGAATTTCAGGATTTTTGCTTCAACTTCTTCACCAACAGTCAGCACTTCTGATGGGTGTTTTACACGACGCCATGCCAGGTCGGTGATGTGCAACAAGCCATCGATACCGCCTAAATCAACGAATGCACCGTAGTCAGTGATGTTTTTCACGATACCTTTAACCACTGCGCCTTCAGTCAATGTGCCGATTAGTGCTTCACGGTCCGCGCCAGCGCTAACTTCCATTACTGCGCGACGTGAAACAACGATGTTGTTACGTTTGCGGTCTAATTTGATGACTTTCAAGTCACACTCTTTGTTTTCGAATGGAGTGGTGTCTTTCACTGGACGTACATCCACTAGTGAGCCTGGCAAGAAAGCCATGATGCCGTTTACAGAAACACGCAAACCACCTTTAACTTTACCGCTGACAAAGCCTTTAATGATGCGACCTTCGTTCATTGCATCTTCTAGGTCTAACCATGTTTCCATGCGTTTAGCTTTTTCGCGTGAAAGTACAGTTGAACCGAAGCCGTCTTCCAACTTCTCGATGGCTACTTTAACAAAGTCGCCCACTTGAACTTCGAGTTCACCTTGAGCATTACGGAATTCATCAGCGTTGATTACGCTTTCGGATTTAAGACCAGCGTTTACGATCACGTGATCGTTATCAACTGAAGTTACTTCAGCGGTAATCACTTCGCCAGAACGCATTTCCTGACGAGCTAAGCTTTCCTCAAAAAGCGTAGCAAAAGATTCCATAGATGAAGCAGTAGATTTAGAAGTAGAAGCCATGTAAATAAAATTACCTAAAATATCCCACCTAGCAGTGGGGTAGTTAATCAACTGCGCGTCAGTGAGAAGCGCAGACCAAAGTTACCTTGAACAGTAAAGGGTGAATTATAACTAAAACATTGAAAAATAAAAGACTATTTATCAATTTTTTCTTGATAATTGCTCAAAACGATATTGACCGCCGCGGAAATTCCTAGGTTGTCTGTCTCAAGTAGGATGGCGTCTTTTGCTATTACCAATGGGGCACTTGTTCTGCTTTTGTCTCTGGCATCGCGTTCTTGCAGGTCTAGCAAGATATTTGAGTAGTCGGCTGGCTGACCTTTGCCTAGTAATTGTTGATAGCGGCGTTGAGCTCTGGTTTCAGTTGAGGCGGTTAGAAAGACTTTAAGCTGAGCATCCGGGAAAATCACGGTGCCCATGTCGCGTCCATCGGCTACGAGTCCGGGTGAAACACGAAAGCTGTGTTGTAAATCGACTAGCGCTGCTCTCAGGGGTGCATGTACGGCAACTTGAGAAGCCCCTTTGCCCATCAGTTCTGTGCGGATATCATTAGAGATATCCTGATTGTCTAACAGTACCTTTTCCTGTTTGAATTGAATGTGTAGAGCCTTGGCGCATTCAGCGATTGCATTCGCATCATGCCAGGAGATGTTCTTTTGGTGCGTGGCAAATGCTACAACGCGATAGAGTGCGCCGGAGTCAAGATAGGAAAAGCCCAGCTTGTCTGCGACGATTTGAGCCACAGTTCCTTTGCCGGACGCTGAAGGACCATCAATAGCAATGACTGGAATGTGATTGGTCATGATGCAATTTTCTTAAACGCTTCGAAATAATCAGGAAACGTTTTGTTGACACATTGTGGGTCGTTAATGGTAATCGGCACGCCTCCCAGTGATACCAGCGAGAAGCACATTGCCATGCGGTGATCATCGTAAGTGTCAATGACTGCATTGGGCGTGAGTTGTGTAGGTGGTGTTATTTTGATGTAATCCGCACCTTCTTCCACGATCGCGCCTACTTTGCGCAATTCAGTTGCCATGGCAGCAATACGGTCTGTTTCTTTTACGCGCCAGCTGGCGATGTTGCGTAGGGTGGTAGTGCCTTGGGCAAACAAAGCCATGATGGCCAAGGTCATGGCGGCATCTGGGATATGGTTGCAATCTAAATCGATTGGAAGAATGTTATCTGCTTTACTGGATGTAACGTGATTGGCTCCATAGCTGATTTTCCCACCCATCAAACAGAGTGCGTCCACAAAGCGAACATCTCCTTGTATGCTGTCTTTGCTAAGACCTTCTACTGTGACATTGCCAGCAATTGAGCCCGCAGCCAGAAAATAGGATGCACTGGACGCATCGCCTTCAACAAAAATTTCCTTAGGTGCGTGATAGCGGCTATCTGCTGGTACGGTAAAACTTTTCCAGCCATCGCGCTGAATCGCTACTTTAAAACGTGCCATTAAATTAAGTGTGATTTCAATATAGGGCTTCGATATCAACTCGCCCACAACTTCAATGGTGGCCTCCTGTTGCGTTAGCGGTAGCGTCATTAGCAGGGCAGTGAGAAACTGGCTTGAAACATCTCCGCGAATTTTAATCGGCTGATTGCAATCCGGCTTGGCTGGGGATATTTTTAATGGAGGGAACCCTTCTTTCTCCAGATAGGCGATTTGGGCGCCAGCCTGACGTAAGGCATCGACTAGATCGCCTATCGGTCGTTCATGCATACGTGGAATGCCATGCAGGTAATAGTGCCCGCCAGAAAATGCCAGCGCTGCTGTAAGTGGTCTGAAAGCAGTGCCAGCATTGCCTAAAAATAAATTTACAGGCTGATTTGCACTGCCCTTGTTGGGTAGGTTGCCACCGCAGCCCCCTACACGCCAGGCGTTATTAGCAAAGTTCTCCAGCTGGACACCCAGTAACTGTAACGCCTCCAGCATGCGAGAAGTGTCGTCTGATGCGAGCAAGTCTCGTATCTCTGTGTTGCCTGTTGCTAAAGCGGCTAGCAACAATGTACGATTAGAAATGCTTTTAGAGCCAGGTAAGGTGATAGTGCCTTCTGCGTGAGTACAGGCGGAGAGGGTGAGTTGTTCCATGTTAATTTATACTTTGTAAAGGTGCTTCTTAACGTTTTGCCCAGTTATTGCGCGCGGTGCTGGCACGGTCAAACAGGTCATGCAATCCTTGGCCATCTTCTTGCTCTAGAAGCAGTTTTAAATGGGCGAGTTCTTTTTGGTATGCGGTGATTTCACTGAGTAATGCGGGCCTGTTAGCAAGGCTGATGTCGCGCCACATCTCGGGGTGGCTACCGGCAATGCGGGTGAAGTCTCTGAAGCCACTGGCGGCAAATCCAAATAGCTGTTTAGCATTGGGCCGTGCTGCAATTTCATCCACCAGTGCAAATGCCAGTAGGTGCGGCAAGTGGCTCACCGCGGCAAAAATGCCATCATGTGTTTCGGCGGACATTTCACTCACGTGGGCACCACAGGTTTGCCATAATTCACGAACGGCTTGAATGGCATCTGAACTAGTTTCTGCGCTGGGCGTGAGCACCACATTTTTATTGCGGTACAGATCCGCCGTTGCTACTGTGACGCCGCTCTTTTCTGCGCCGGCAATTGGATGTCCACCAACAAATTGGCTGATTTGCGAACCAAGAATCTCTCTTGCGCAGGTTAAAACATCGCCTTTAGTACTACCAGCATCAGTGATGATGGTCTTGGCGGACAAGTGCGGTTTGATCGCGTTAAGAATAGCGGGAGTTTGTGCGACGGGAGCTGCAATGAGAACGAGGTCAGCTTCATCGAGCGCATCCTCAGCGCGCTGGCAGGCGATGTCAATGACGCCCAAATCAATTGCCGATTGTAGGCTGGATTGAGACCGACCTACTCCTGTGATTTGGGCGTGGAGACCACTTTTTTTCAATGCCAAGGCTAGTGAGCCGCCAATCAGCCCAACGCCAAATATGGTGATTTTCTTCAATTGGTTTTTAGATAGTTAAGGGTGAACAAAGCAAATTGTAACATTGTTGCGCCTTGGCTAGGGATGGCTGTCTGGTTGGGGTGCATGAAAAGGGATCCATGTGTCGCCAATGCGCATCTCTAACGGTTGATATTTTTGTTTGTAAGTCATCTTTTTGCTATCTTTGATCCAGTAACCTAAATAGAGATAAGGTAAATTCAGTTGTTTTGCCCATAGCGCTTGCCATACTACATTGAATGTACCATAACTGCTGGTGGCGTCCGTTGTGTCATAGAACGTGTACACCGCGGAGACTCCATTCTGAATGAGATCAATGACGCTCACCATTTTGAGTGCATCATGCTCTCTAAATTCTACCAATACCGTCTCGACATTGGATTTGCATAGAAAATTTTCGTACTGCTCAGCGTCTTCTTCTATACGGTCGTGTTCGCCATTTGTCGGCGGGTCGTAGTGACGCGCTTGCTGATAGGCCGTATAGAGCTGATAGTGTTCTTCATAAAAGGCGATCGGCAGTATTTTGATAGTGAGGCCATTATGTTGTTTCCAAGCTCTTTTTTGACTTCGGCTCGGCGTGAAAGCGTTGACCATCAGTCTGACCGGAACGCATGCTTGGCAAAGTTCACAGTGTGGGCGATAGACATACTCTCCACTGCGACGGAATCCTTGATGTATTAAGTCATCATATTCATCTACCCCGACTCTATTGGGCGGAGATACGATGAGGCTTTTTGCCAGTTTGCTTGGTAGATAGCCGCAACGATAAGCTGTGCTGACATCAAATCGCAGTCTTTGTGGTTGGCGGTGATTTAGCTGATTCATGGCGAGGTGCTGGTGAGTAAGGACATTTGGGCGATGAACTCGTCACGAGTAATCTCGTATGCCCCTAGTGAGGCAAGATGCGCAGTTTTCATTTGACAATCTATCATTTCAACCCCTAGTTGCGTGAGGTGTTGCACGAGTAATACAAACGCCATTTTAGACGCATCGGTGATATGGTGAAACATACTTTCGCCATAAAACATGCGGCCGATTTTTACGCCATAGCAGCCGCCCACCAGCTTGCCATGTAGCCAAGTTTCAGATGAGATGGCGTAGCCCGCTTCGTGCAGTCTGCAATAGGCGTCGATAATGTCCTGCGTAATCCATGTGCCTTGCTGTCCTGCTCTTAAGGTGTGGCTACAGGCGGAGATGACTTCACGAAAGGCTGTATTAAAGCGCACTTCAAAGTCTTTGTTTTTGATGGTTTTCTGTAATGAACGACTTATTTTTAATGCACTAGGAAACAGTACCATACGCGGGTTAGGGCTCCACCAAAGGATAGGCTCACCATCGCTGAACCATGGAAATATGCCTTGCCGGTAGGCAGACAGCAAACGCGGCAAAGATAAGTCGCCACCGATGGCAATCAGACCGTTAGGGTCTGTAAGCGCATCAGACAGCGGAGGAAACGCGCAATTCCCATCAATGCAGGCAACACGGCCGCTGGGGAGTTGATAATAGGCATGGCTCATGGAGTAAATTATCCCAGATTTTCCATTAGGACTGGAACGCTAACTTGTTCACTTTTCGCTAGATTTATCATCTACATTAAGCATTTTTGCAATGGTCTCATTCCTTATTTGATTCATCTAGATCAAAGGTAAATAGGATGTAATATATCTTTTATATCAAGTGATTAGTGCGTAGAATGCGCGCAATTTAGTTGTTTTATTAAACGCTTGGAACATTACACAACACTTTTAGCCAAACCGATCAATAGCTATCGACCGTACTGGGCGAAGCGGTTTGGGTCTGCGCCGATTCTGCCGATGTCACGAGCTGAGATGGACGCGCTGGGTTGGGATAGCTGCGACATTATTTTGGTTTCCGGGGATGCGTATATAGATCACCCTAGTTTTGGGGCGTCGCTCGTCGGACGACTGTTGGAATCGCAAGGTTTTAGGGTGGGTATTATTGCTCAGCCGGATTGGCAGAATGCCAGTGCCTTTAAAGTGTTAGGTAAACCTAATCTCTATTTTGGCGTGACTGCCGGTAATATGGATAGCATGGTGAATCGTTATACCGCCGATAGGAAGATTCGCAGTGATGACGCTTATACACCGGATGCTGTGCCCAACAAACGTCCTGATCGGGCTGTTCTGGTATATAGCCAACGCTGTAGAGAGGCTTATTCGGACGTGCCGCTCGTGGTTGGTAGTATTGAGGCCAGTCTGCGGCGTATCGCCCATTATGATTATTGGTCTGACAAAGTGCGCCGCAGTATATTGGTGGACTCCAAAGCTGATATGTTGTTATATGGCAATGCGGAGCGTGCCTTGGTTGAGCTGACACATCGTCTGACCAAAGGCGAGCACATTGCCGATATCCAGGATATTCGTGGTACGGTATTTCTGCGGAAACACATACCGCAAGGCTGGAGCGAGATCGAAAGTACCCGACTGGACCGTCCTGGTGTTGTGGAAAAGCATGTAGACCCTTATGAAATGGGCGTGTATAAAAATACAGGGGGGAAAGCTGATGCCAGCTGTGCCACGAATGTTGGCGAAACAAAATCAGATTTGCCTGAGGGTGCTAAAGCGGTTGAGATTGTGCGCAATCCTAAAGCGGATAGAACGACTCAGGTCGTCCGCCTGCCATCCTACGAAGAGGTATCAAAAGATCCAGTTATGTACGCACACGCTTCCCGTGTGCTACATCTGGAGGCGAATCCTGGAAACGCGCGGGCGCTGGTGCAGCGTCATGGTGACCGTGAAGTATGGCTGAATCCGCCGCCGATTCCGCTTACCACCAAGGAAATGGATTACGTATACGACATGCCGTATGCCCGCAGACCGCACCCAGCTTATAAAGATGCCAAGATTCCGGCATGGGAGATGATCCGTTTCAGCGTTAATATCATGCGTGGTTGCTTTGGCGGCTGCACTTTCTGCAGTATTACCGAACACGAAGGGCGCATCATTCAAAGCCGTAGTGAAGCCTCAATTTTAAAAGAGGTCGAAGAGATTCGCGATAAGGTGGAAGGATTTACTGGGGTGATTTCAGACCTTGGCGGCCCGACCGCGAATATGTATCGCATCGCCTGTAAAAGTGAATCGATAGAAAAAAATTGCCGCAAGCTGAGCTGTGTTTACCCCGGCATTTGCGAGAACTTGAATACCGACCATAGTGCACTGATTCAGCTTTATCGCAAGGCGCGTGCTATTAAAGGCGTGAAAAAAATCCTCATCGGCAGTGGTGTACGTTACGACTTGGCAGTGAAATCACCGGAATATGTGAGAGAGTTGGTGCAACATCATGTGGGGGGCTACCTGAAGATAGCACCTGAACATAGCGAAGAGAACGTACTCAGTAAGATGATGAAACCTGGCATGGAGGCTTATGACGACTTTAAAGCCATGTTTGAGAAGTTCAGTATAGAGGCGGGTAAGCAACAGTATTTGATTCCGTATTTTATAGCGGCGCACCCTGGAGCTACTGACGAAGATATGCTGAATCTAGCGCTATGGCTCAAGAAATATGGCTTTAAGTTAGACCAAGTCCAGACATTTACGCCCACGCCGATGGCGATGGCAACCGCGATGTATCATTCTGGCAAAAATCCATTGCGTAAAGTGACTGTTGATTCCGAGAATGTGCCTATCCCCAAAGCAGGTAATGTACGTAAACTGCACAAGGCTTTTATTCGCTACCATGATCCCAACAACTGGTCGATGCTGCGCGAGGCTTTGGTGGGGATGGGCAGGGCAGATTTGATCGGAAGTGGCAAACATTGCCTGATTCCGACTTGGCAGCCATCTTCTGGTAAACCAATTACCACCGTGCGTGGCGCGCAACTTGAGCGATCTGTAAGACCTAAGCGCGCCATGGAGAAGAAGCGCAAATACTCATAAGTAATTGCATGTTGCATCCTGCCAGAACCATTCTTCAGTATTAAGCAACAAAGTCTCACACTTTAAGAATAGATTTAATCTATTCCAACATTCAATTGAATCCTTTGCTATGGGTTTTCAGGCGCGCTTTCCTCGTTAAGTTGATTTTTTTACATCGGTATCATAAAATTTTATTGCAAATAATAATAATTCTCATTTATAATTCGAGTAAATTAATCGTTAACATCATGAGGTAATTAGTGTGAAGCAAGTAATTGCAACATTTAAGTTAAATCAAATCAGTTTGGCATGTGCTTCTATTTTTATCTTTAACCACACTGCGATAGCTGAAGAGCTTGTGTTGCCACGTGTAGATGTGATCGGCGATGCGGTTAAATTGTCTCAATTGCCTAGTTCAGCCACAGTGATTAACCAAGAAGAGCTCGCGGCAAGTCATGTGTTGACCGTGAATGAGGCGTTGCGTAAAGCACCAGGTGTGGTGGTGCGAGATGAAGAGGGCTTGGGGATTCGGCCGAATATCGGTATACGTGGTCTCAATCCGACGCGTTCAACCAAAGTGTTATTGCTGGAAGATGGCATTCCTCTTACTTTTGCTCCTTATGGTGACAATGCGAGTTATTACTTTCCAAGCATAGACCGTTTCAGCAGTATTGAAGTGCTCAAAGGGGCTGAACAGATTAAATATGGACCGCAAACAGCAGATGGCGTCATCAACTTTATTACGCCTAATGCGCCAGAAAAGTTTGGTGGCTATATGAGTGTCACCGCGGGAAATCGTGATTACCTCAACACCAAAATCAATGTGGGCGGCCATGGCATGTTGCTGGACTATACGCATAAAGAGGGTGATGGGGCACGTGATAACACCCAATCAAACATCGAAGACTTGAATCTTAAACTCACTAAAGCGATTACTGACAGCCAAGCCATTACCGTTCGTGCTAACTGGTTTAGTGAAGACTCTCAAGTCAGTTATTCAGGGCTCACTCAGGCAGAGTACAACAATTTCGGCGGTGAATATAACCCGTTTAATCATGACAGTTTCAAGGCAACACGCTATGGCGTTTCTGCGATACATGATTGGCAAATCAACAATAATGCTTTGTTGACCACTAATCTGTATTTCAGTTACTTTGATCGGGACTGGTGGCGTCAGCAAAGTAATAGTGCGCAAGCCATTAGTGGGGGAGCAATTAATAACGGAAGTTGCTCAACGTTTGCGACAAATCGATTAGCTGGCTTGGCTGTGGATGGGGATAGTTGTCTAGGTGTGCAGGGACGTCTGCGCACTTATGATACCTATGGTATAGAGCCACGCTTAACCGTGACGCACGCTTGGGGGCAGCTAGAGATTGGCGCAAAAGCGCATTTTGAAGAACAAAATCGCAAGCAGATAAATGGGGGAGCTCCTACTGCACGTAGTGGAACTTTAGAAGAGAATAGTAAACGCGAAACAGATGCATATTCTGGGTTTATCAGTAACCGTTTTGACATAGGTCAGTTTTCGATCACGCCTGCAGTGCGCTATGAGCATATTGAAAATAAACGTAAGAATGGTATTACTCGTACTGTCTCAAGTGAAACTAAAGGTGAGTCTGCCTTGCATGAGTGGATCCCTGGTATTGGCTTTGCTTATAACCCGAATGATCGTTTGACGGTATTTGTTGGGGTACATCGTGGTTTTGCCCCACCACGTGCTGAAGATTTGATTACAAATGCTGGAGGTTCAGTCGAAGTAGATGCAGAAAAATCGACCAATTATGAACTTGGGTTTAGGGCTAAGCCAGTCAAAGGACTCAGTTTAGAGGCGACTGCGTTCTACAATGATTTCAGTAATCTAATTGCGGTTGGATCAATCGCAAGTAATGTCAATTTGTCTCAAGGCGAAGCAACCTTTTCCGGCTTGGAGCTTACTGGTCAGTATGAGTTTGATAACGGTGTATACAGTCGCTTAGCTTATACCTGGCTACCTGTGGCAGAGCAAGATACCCCTTTCAGACAAGTGAGCAATGGTGCGGCGGTTATTGCAGGGAGTGCAAAGGGCAATCGTCAGCCTTATGCGCCTAAAAATACGCTTACCGCGGCACTGGGCTACAAACTTGGCGCATGGAATGCGAGTGTAGAAGCGGTGCATGTAGGTAAGCAGTATTCAGACTTTGCTGAAACTGGTGATGTTCCGAATACAGCACTAGGGTTAACTGGTCAGTTTGGTGAAATCGCCAGTTACACCATTTACAACGCGTCGCTCAATTATCAATATGAGCCTTATAAAACGACTTTCTTTGTAACGGGTAAAAATCTATTTGACAAAGAGTATATTACTGACAGAACACGTGGTATTTTGACTGGGATGCCACGTCTAGTTCAGGTAGGTATGCGTTACGACTTTTAATCGCTTAAATGTAGGCTGCGTGTCTTAGGTGCCTGAGATAGCTGCCAATATGTAAAAGCCCAACGCCACACTTCACTGAGTGTGGCGTTTTTTATTTCAGCCGGTGGATTTTGCCCCAGAAAACTTAAGGCATGAAATAGCTGATAGTTGGCATTGGCTTCATCCAAGGCAGAGGCTAATGTCTGTTTGCTGAGTTTTTCACCAGCCGCATTGCTGGCAACCGGTACATGGGCATAATGCGGAGTCTGATAACCTAGACATTGTTGTAGATAGATTTGGCGCGGCGTGGAATCTAGCAAGTCTGCACCCCGTACAATATGCGTGACTTCCTGTTGGGCATCGTCTGCCACCACTGCAAGCTGGTAGGCAAACAAGCCATCAGCACGCTTTAAAATAAAATCTCCCACCTGCGTAGCAAGATATTGTGTGATTGTGCCCTGAATAGCATCAGTAAAAGAGCATTCCCTGTTATCTGTTCTAATTCTCAACGCCATCGCGGCGTTTGATTTTAATGGGTGGTTCAAGCAGGTTCGTGGGTAAATCATGCCATCTATGCCAATTTGATGACTGCTGTCGGCGATTTCCTTACGGGTGCAGGTGCATGGGTAAATGAGTTGCTGCGCGTTGAGCTGTTTAAGCGCTGTGGCGTAAATGTCATTGCGCTGACTTTGATATACGACTGCACCATCCCATTCAAATCCAAAATCTTCCAGCTGATGCAGAATGGTATCAGCAGCCCCTTTTACCTCACGCGGCTTATCAACATCTTCCATGCGTACCAGCCATCGTCCTTGATGCTTCTTGGCCTCAAGGTAGCTGGCAACAGCCGCTACTAAAGAGCCAAAGTGGAGCGGACCGGTTGGAGAGGGGGCAAAGCGACCGGTGTACATGGTGGATAACGCTTAGTGCTCTGGTTGAAGATAGGGAGGAATGTGCCAGCTTTCCAGCTGACCTCCCAATAACATCAGTTGGCAGTGCAGGCGGTCATTGCCGTTGGCGCTGACGTCAAATTCGTAAGTGCGTAAGAGATGCATGTGTCCACGGCGGTTGCGACCGAGCCATATGCGGTTGCAGGCGACGCTTTCGTCCAGTAATTGCAGATTAAGCCTGGACGCAAGTTCTCGCCCTAGAGTGATGGCACGTTCTCGTTTATCTAAGCTGTCGATCCAGAACCAGGATAATGCAAGCAGCACGGCTAATAATACGAATTCAGTCAATTCACAATCCGATCTCTTTGTAATAAATTTGTTTTCAGGTGTTATATTATGGCAAGACTTGATACATAATCCTAGGACGTGCAGTTAAACGCTCAGTTTTTCTATAAGCCCTTATGGATATTCAACGTCTTTCTGTAACTCAACTCATCCAATGGGTGAATGCGCTTTCACCTCGATTACGTGGTTTTGGATGTCTGGCGCGCTACTTTTCGTTGCAGGGGTGACCATGCCACTTCATCGTGCCTGACCATACATCCCCAAACCGCATACTCAACGTGTTTTAACTGCGGATTCTAGGTTTAAGCTGTATGCACACCATTAGGGCGTCACACGTTTTTATGCACACATTTGGTGCGCTCTTGACTGGGTAGATTCCTTTTAACCCAGACTTTTCACTAGGACTCGGAGTGACAATGCCGAGCATCTTGATGAATTTTTTGAGAAAACTTTTCGTTAATTTAGTGATTCTATTGACGAGAAGTTTGCTCAAAACAAGGCGAAAAATGAACAAGTTGGCGTTCAATGTAGATAAAATTGTCTAATGGAAAATCTAGGTTAAAGTAACCGCCAAATAATAATCCAATGATTGGCACATTGTTTGCTTTCTCAATTATCGTAAAATTTTATTGAGGTGGCTAGATGGAGTCTTTAATTACTGCAAATGATGTGTTAATTGTCTTGTTAGGGGCAGTGATGGTGCTTGCGATGCACGCAGGCTTTGCTTTTCTGGAAGTAGGCACGGTACGTAAAAAGAATCAGGTCAATGCATTAGTCAAAATCATGGTGGATTTTTCAGTCTCCACTATTGCTTATTTCTTTGTTGGTTACGGTGTCGCTTACGGTGTCCACTTCTTCAGTGGTGCAGAGGTTTTGGCAGCTAAGAATGGCTATGACTTGGTCAAATTTTTCTTCCTATTGACGTTTGCCGCTGCCATCCCTGCTATTGTCTCAGGCGGTATTGCGGAGCGTGCAAAATTTAACCCCCAGTTAGCTGCAACCTTTGTGCTCGTTGGCTTTGTTTACCCCTTCTTCGAGGGGATTGCTTGGAATAGCCATTATGGTATTCAGGATTGGCTGAGTGTCACGTTTGGGGCTAAGTTTCATGATTTTGCAGGTTCGGTTGTCGTGCATGCTGTCGGAGGATGGATTGCTTTAGTTGCGGTTGTCTTACTAGGGGCTCGTAAAGGCCGTTATGGCAAAGATGGGCGCTTGCATGCATATCCACCATCCAATATTCCGTTCTTGGCTTTGGGGGCATGGATATTGACGGTGGGCTGGTTCGGTTTTAATGTGATGTCGGCACAAACCATACAAGGCATCTCTGGCTTAGTGGCAGTGAACTCGCTGATGGCCCTGGTAGGCGGCACGTTGGCAGCATTGTTAATGGGTAAGAACGACCCAGGTTTTGTACATAATGGTCCCTTAGCAGGTTTGGTGGCAGTATGCGCGGGTTCTGATGTGATGCACCCTCTGGGGGCATTGGCAACAGGTTTGGTTGCGGGAGTCCTGTTCGTATGGGCATTTAATTTGACGCAAACTCGCTTAAAAATCGATGATGTGCTGGGTGTGTGGCCGCTTCACGGTTTATGTGGCGCTTGGGGCGGTATTGCCGCAGGCATCTTTGGTTGCAAAACTTTGGGTGGCCTAGGTGGTGTTAGCTTTGCATCCCAGTTAGTGGGGACGGCGATGGGCGTTGTGATCGCGCTTGCTGGCGGATACATTGTTTACGGTACGCTCAAAAAGCTCGTGGGAATTCGTCTTGGTGCAGAAGAAGAGTTCGATGGCGCCGATTTGAGTATTCATAAAATTGTTTCGACTACAGAAGATTAAGAGTACTTCTAAGATGCAGGATTGGGATGCAGTATTTACCCGCACATGTCCGTGGAATATATGTGCCAAAGGCTCACACCCGCACGGGGCGTCCCCAACATCGCTAGATGCTGAAGCATCAAGTCGGTTGTGACGGAACGCGTAAACCGAGAAAACCAACGCAGTGTTTCAGCGTAGGCTGACTCAATTTATAGAAGTTCCCTTAACTGTTTAGTTCCACAATTAACCAGATATATCCGCAAGTCTTAACATGACGCACTATGTTAAAATTTGGACATGATTTCAATATTATCCCAGACCTAACATGGCGCGTTTTCATGTCATCATCCCAGCCGCTGGCGTTGGTAGTCGCATGGCGAGTGCTATGCCTAAACAGTACTTGCCCTTATGCGGCAAGCCGACCGTTTTGCATAGCATTCAAACTTTTTTTAGCTGTGAGCGTATTGCCAGTATTCATCTCGCGTTAAGTCCAGAAGATTATTTCTGGCGTGATTTACAGTTGGATGAAAACAGTCGCTTGCAGGTACATGACACTGGTGGTGATACTCGATCTGAAACGGTGCTGAATACTTTAGCAGCCATCCATGCGCAGACGGAGGATGATGACTGGGTGCTCGTACATGATGCGGCGAGACCAGGTTTGACCCTTGGATTGTTGAACACTTTATTGGATGCCTTGGCGCAGGATACGGTCGGTGGCTTGCTGGCGTTGCCGCTGGCAGATACCTTGAAGCAGTCTAATGCCGACTCGCGTGTGCTAAGCACTATTCCCAGAGATGCACTATGGCAAGCGCAAACACCGCAGATGTTTCGTTATGCTTTGTTAAAGGATGCATTACAGAGCTTTAGTGGCACCCCCACAGATGAAGCGCAGGCAGTTGAGGCGCTTGGCTTGCAGCCTAAGCTGGTGGCGGGGTCCTTGCGCAATATGAAAATCACTTACCCGCAGGATATCGCCTTAATGGAGATACTCATGCAAAAGGACATTTTATGATTAGAGTTGGACATGGGTTTGATGTGCATGCCTTGGTCACGGGGCGTAAATGTATTATCGGAGGTGTGGAAATAGCGCATGACAAAGGTCTGGATGGGCACTCTGATGCGGACGTGCTATTGCATGCCGTTTGCGATGCCTTGTTAGGGGCTGCCGCTTTGGGCGATATCGGCAAACATTTTCCGCCTAGTGATATGCGCTACAAAGGAATCGACTCACGCCAATTATTGCGTCATGTCGTGGGATTGTTGAAGCAAAAGGGGTATGACGTGGGCAATATTGATGCAACGGTGATTTGTGAGGCCCCAAAGCTTAGCCCGCTCACTGCTGCCATGTGCGGTAACATTGCCGCTGATTGCCAAATTCACGAGAATCAGGTCAATGTGAAGGCGACCACGACAGAGAAACTGGGATTTACAGGTCGCGCAGAAGGAATTGCCGCTGAGGCAGTATGTACGATTGTGCAACATGCTAAATTTGCTATTTAAATCCAGACTGGACTTTGGACTTCCCCGACTTTAGTAGACTGAAGAGGGTGACCATCAGGCTTTGAGTAGCACGATGACCGCGCCACTCCCACCATCTTGTTTGCGAGCCTCAGCGTAGGCAATCACTTCATCTTTTTGAATAAGCCAGCCACGCAGTTTGTTTTTAAGTACCGGCTCTCGATTGCGAGAGCCCAGCCCCTTGCCATGGACGATACGAACGCAGCGAATACCTCTTTTTTTACAGTCGTGAATAAAAGTCGATACATATAGCCTGGCTTCATCGCTAATCAGCCCATGCAGGTCGATGGCGGCCTGTACCACCCAATGTCCACGGCGAAGTTTGCTGAGAATGTCCGGTGAGTGGCCATCGCGTAGATAAAGCAGCTCTTCTCCGGTTTCGAGTTCATGTGTGGGAATGTAATGGTCGGAAAGAGAATCCGCTAACGCTTGTTGCTCATCAAGAATGAATTGTTTAGGGACAGGCTTGGGCTTTTTTTGAGGATGATGCAAGTGCGCATGCTTGATTTCATCAGGTAGAGGACGTGCATCTTTAACCGCAACATGAAACAAATTCTCTTCAGTCGGGGACTTAACTTCAACCGGTGCTGGACTGGCTATCGGTTTCTGTTTTATCTTTGATTTAACTTGCTTGATCTGTTCGCTGAGTGTTTTCATCGCTAGATGTGCCTTTCCAGACCATTCAACCTAAAAACCGCAGTTGAAATAGCAAATTGGAAGCCAAGGCAAGCTGAGCAAGGCTTTACCCTCTCCCACAGGGAGAGGGAATTTACCCCCTTCTCCCCGCGGGAGAAGGGCTGGGGATGAGGGTTTGCAGTGATTTGTATTATTCTCAACTGCTTTCTCTAGGTTCAATCTGGAAAGGCCGAGATAGGTTTATTTCAAATTATCCAAATAGCGTTCGGCATCCAATGCTGCCATACAGCCCGTTCCTGCACTGGTGACGGCCTGACGATAGATATGGTCTTGCACATCACCGGCTGCAAATACGCCTGGAATGCTGGTGGCGGTCGCATTGCCAGTGCGGCCCATTTGCGTGACGATGTAACCACCTTCCATCTCGAGCTGACCTTCAAAGATGTCGGTGTTGGGTTTGTGCCCGATCGCGATGAACACACCTTGTAACGCAATGTCTTTGGTAGAGCCATCATTGACGTTTTTGATTCTCATGCCTGTAACACCGCTGTCATCACCTAACACTTCATCCAAAGCAGAGAACGTCTCTAGCACGATCTTACCTTCGGCAACGCGTGACATGAGTTTGTCTACTAGAATAGCTTCTGCTTTGAATTTGTCACGTCTGTGCACCAGCGTGACCTTGCTGGCAATGTTGGCCAGATAGAGTGCCTCTTCAACGGCGGTATTGCCGCCACCTATGACCGCGACTTCTTGATTTCGGTAGAAAAAGCCATCGCAGGTGGCGCAAGCCGAAACGCCTCGGCCTGAGAACTTTTCTTCACTTGGAATGCCCAGATATTTAGCAGAAGCGCCTGTTGCAATAATGAGTGCATCACAGGTGTATTCGCCACTGTCACCTACCAGACGGATAGGTTTTTCGCTGAGGTGGGTGGTGTGTATGTGGTCAAAAATCATTTCTGTGTTGAAGCGCTCGGCATGTTTCTGAAAACGTGCCATTAACTCAGGACCTTGCACGCCATCGACATCGGCAGGCCAGTTGTCCACTTCTGTAGTGGTCATGAGCTGACCGCCTTGTGCAATACCAGTGATAAGTACAGGTTTTAGATTGGCGCGTGCCGCATAAACGGCAGCAGAGTAACCAGCAGGACCTGAGCCTAAAATAAGTAAGTGCGCATGTTTTGTTGTCATAAAGATTGCTTTCTAAAATAGTGACACCCTGTGTCTGCCAATTGATGGGTGCAGACTCAACGAAAAGAGTATGGAAAAATCCTTGAATAATGGCAGTATTCTAATCGCTACGCACTTACTTTGATACTGCTATAATTAAAAACCGTTATTAAAAACAGCTAAAGGTTTTAATTATCTTGTTTTTCAAAAAATCAAAACCAGCGAACGCGCGTAGAGCGGTCGAAACGACAAGGTCCAGTGCGCTCGCCAGAAAGTTAATCAAAGAGGCGTGGTGGCTAGTTCTGGTGCTCGTGGGTCTTTATGTTACCGTTATCTTGTTTACCTACTATCCTGAAGATTCATCTTGGTCACACATGGCTCCGAATGGTGCCGTGGTTCATAACAGTGGTGGCAGTGTCGGTGCGTGGGTTTCAGATTTACTGCTATACGTCTTTGGCTTTTCTGCTTGGTGGTGGGCCGTATTGTCGTTTTATGCCATGTGGTTCGTTTACCTAAAACTTGAAGTCGAAGACCCGGATGAGCAACCATTTTTGTTGTTCAATTTTATGGGGTTTGCTCTGATGTTGGTGGCCTCCAGCGCTCTGGAAGCAGGTCATCTGGTGGGTCTGCCTGCAGAGCTTCCACTTGTACCGGGAGGAATGTTGGGTGCGGCGGTGGACACTGGCTTGCGGGGGCTGTTCGGCTATATTGGTTCTAGCATGTTGTTGTTACTGATATTTTTAGTTGGATTTAGTCTCTTTACCGGCTGGTCTTGGATCATGATCATCGAGAAGCTCGGGGGGGGGGTGATAGCTGGGTATGCGCTACTTCAATCTCAATGGAGTGACTGGCAGGATAGAAAGGCTGGGAAAGCGGTTGAGTTGGAGCGTACGGAATATGTAGAAAATGAGCGTAAACGAGCTGTGGATCGCGAACCGCTTCAAATTGAAGTTCCGGTGTTGGAAATTGTCAAGAGTGAGCGTGTGCAGCAAGAAAAGCAGGCAACTTTGTTTGAGTCTCATCCAGACACACTTTTGCCGCAGATTCATCTTCTGGATAATCCATCAGGCACAGTAGAGTTGCCGTCTGCCGAGACGTTGGATTTCACTTCACGCTTAATTGAACGCAAGCTGATGGATTTTGGTATCGAGGTTAAAGTGCTGACCGCATTGCCAGGGCCTGTCATTACACGGTATGAGCTGGAACCAGCACCAGGTGTGAAAGGCAGCCAGGTGACGAATCTTGCAAAAGACTTGGCGCGTGGGCTATCGGTGGTCAGCGTACGGGTAGTGGAAACAATACCGGGTAAAACTTGCATGGGTTTGGAGATTCCTAATCCTAAACGACAAGTCGTCTATTTGTCTGAAATCATGGGTAGCAAGGTTTATGCTGATATACACTCCCCTCTTGCTATTTCATTAGGTAAGGATATTGGTGGCAAACCAGCGGTGGCTGACCTGGCCAAAATGCCGCATGTGCTGGTGGCGGGTACCACAGGCTCTGGTAAGTCTGTGGCGATTAATGCCTTGATATTGAGTATTTTGTACAAGGCGGATGCAAGTCAGGTACGCATGATTCTAATTGATCCAAAAATGCTGGAACTGTCTGTTTATGAAGGCATTCCACATTTGCTGGCCCCCGTGGTGACCGATATGCGGCAGGCTGCCAATGCATTAAACTGGTGTGTGGCAGAGATGGAGCGTCGCTATAAACTCATGTCCATGCTGGGGGTGCGTAATCTGGCAGGCTACAATCAAAAAATTAAAGACGCAGCCAAAGTGGGCGAGAAAATATCTCATCCATTCAGTTTAACCCCCGATGATCCTGAGCCATTGGATGAGATGCCATTGATTGTGGTGGTGATTGATGAGTTGGCTGATTTGATGATGGTGGTAGGTAAGAAGGTTGAAGAGTTGATTGCGCGCTTGGCGCAAAAAGCGCGTGCTTCTGGTATTCATTTGGTGCTGGCGACACAGCGCCCATCGGTGGATGTGATTACTGGCCTGATTAAAGCGAATGTGCCGACGCGCATTTCATTTCAAGTTTCCAGCAAGATTGATTCGCGCACGATTTTAGATCAGATGGGTGCAGAGGCTTTGCTAGGGCAGGGGGATATGTTGTACCTGCCGCCTGGAACTGGCTATCCATTGCGTATTCATGGTGCTTTCGTTTCAGATCAGGAAGTGCATAAGGTGGTGGATTATCTCAAGGCGCAGGGCGAGCCAAACTACATAGAAGGTATTTTGACCAACGAAGCTGAAGAGGGGGGTGATGATTTTTCAGCGGATTTTGGCGGTGGGGGAGGTTCTGAAGTCGACCCGCTCTATGATGAAGCCGTTGCTATTGTACTGAAGACGCGCCGAGCCAGCATTTCCTCTGTACAGCGGCAACTGCGCATCGGCTATAACCGTGCAGCACGATTGATTGAAGATATGGAGCGTGCCGGCTTGGTATCGGCTATGCAGAGCAATGGCAATCGGGAAATACTTGTACCTCATCAGGAAGCTTAAATTGCAAAGAGTGAATGTGATGCGAAAAATAATCCCCGTCAAATTTTGCCTATTGGGGATGTTGCTGTTTAGCCAATGGGCGTATGCGGATGGCATGGAGAGCGTAAAAGCTTTTTATGAGCGCACAAAGTCGATACGTGCAAACTTCCATCAAGTTGTGACAGATAAGCAGGGAAGGAAAGTACAGGATGTGGATGGCGTAATGCAGTTGAAGCGTCCTAACAAATTCAGATGGGATTACAACAAACCCTACCAACAGCAGATTATCAGTGACGGAAAGCAAATCTGGTTGTATGACACCGATTTGGCTCAGGTGACGGTGAGAGAGGTGAGTAAGGCATTGGGGGGCAGTCCAGCTGCGTTGTTAGCGGGCAATGAGTCTGTAGATAAAAGCTTTAAGCTGGTAAACGCTTATGCTAAAGGCGGGCTGGATTGGGTGGCTGCCAATCCCAAAGATAAGGAAGGTGGGTATGAGAAGATTCTGTTGGGTTTTAAGGGTGACCAATTGCAAGAGTTGTCATTGATTGACAGCTTTGGACACTATACCAAAATTGTGTTTACTCAATTTGAAAGCAACCCAGAACTGGATGAAAAGTCATTCCTATTTCAGCCACCCAAGGGCGTAGATGTCGTGGGGGAGTAGCGTCAATTGATGTTTATCACCAACAACTATCCTTTAGGGCACTTCTCTGTATTGCCATTGAGAATGGAATGTCATTGCGGTCATGTGAATCTGTTTCGTGTCTCCTTAATTAACTTTGAATAGTCTCTTTCAGTCTCATCGCCCTCAAGCTCCGCTCGCTGAAAGGTTGCGCCCACAAACTATTGATGAGGTAGTTGGTCAGTCGCACCTGCTGGGCGAGGGTAAGCCGTTGCGGCTTGCCTTCAAGTCTGGCAAATTGCCTTCTATGATTTTATGGGGGCCACCAGGTGTAGGTAAAACCACTTTGGCGCGTTTGATTGCCAATACGGCTGATGCGGAATTTATCCCTATATCTGCCGTGCTTTCTGGCATTAAAGATATCCGTGAGGCGGTTGAGCGCGCTGAACTCACCTTGCAGCAGCATGGTCGTAAAACGATATTGTTTGTGGATGAGGTGCATCGCTTTAACAAAGGTCAGCAAGATGCTTTTTTGCCGTTTGTTGAAAGTGGTCTAATCACTTTTATTGGCGCTACGACAGAAAATCCTTCGTTCGAAGTGAACAGTGCGTTGCTAAGTCGCGCACAAGTGTTTGTGCTGAACGCATTATCTGAGCTTGAGTTGGCCTTGCTGTTAGAGCGGGCGAGGTTGCTCGTTGCGGAAAAAGTCAGGCTCACTGATGCGGTGCGTGAGCAGGTGTTGGCGTATGCGGATGGCGATGCAAGGCGTCTGCTGAATTTTGCTGAAGGTTTATTTAATGCAGCTGAAGGCGCTCAGGTCACCGAAATCGACGAAACCTTTTTGCAAACGACGATGGCCAGTAAATTACGCCGTTTTGATAAGGGTGGCGAAGCATTTTATGACCAAATTTCTGCGTTACATAAATCGGTGCGTGGTTCTAACCCGGATGCAGCTTTATATTGGTTCCTACGCATGATCGATGGCGGTGCGGATCCTCTTTATTTAGGTCGTCGCATCGTGCGTATGGCCGTGGAGGATATCGGTATCGCTGATCCGCGTGCGCAGACGATGGCGTTAGAGGCTTGTCAGATTTATGAGCGGCTTGGTTCTCCAGAAGGTGAGCTGGCGCTCTCTAATGCAGTGATTTATCTGGCCGTGGCGGCAAAGAGCAACGCAGCTTATATGGCCTACAATCAGGCCAAAGCTTTTGTTGCACAGGATAGATCCCGTCCAGTGCCTTTGCATTTACGCAATGCGCCGACCAAGTTAATGAAGGCGTTGGACTACGGCAAGGAATATCGTTATGCGCACGATGAGCCTGAAGCCTATGCGGCAGGCGAGCATTATTTCCCCAACGACTTATCTCCACAAAGTTTTTATCACCCCACGCCACGTGGGCTTGAGGGTAAAATAGCAGAAAAATTAAACCATTTAAAAGAGTTAGATAAAAAAGCGAAAAAATAAATTTAGCCTTCATCGCAGCAAGTTAGAAAATTCTTTTTAACTGCTGATAATCGGCGGTTTAATAAATATTTAGGAATTAGAATGTTAGATATACAAGCATTAAGAAGAGATTTAGAAGGTGTAGTTGCGCAGTTGCGTCGTCGTGGTTTTGAGTTTGATGCGGTGAAATTCACAGCATTGGAAAGTGAGCGGAAAGCGGTACAAACTCGAACACAGGATTTGCAGACCAAGCGTAACCAGGCGTCCAAACAGATTGGGATTGCCAAAGCCAAGGGTGAGGATGTGTCTGCGATCATGGCTGAGGTCGCAGGGTTGGGCAATCAGTTGAAAGCAGATGAGGTGCGCCTGAGTGAGTTGCAGACAGAATTGCAGCAACTATTGTTGAATGTTCCTAATCTGCCACACGAAAGTGTGCCACAAGGTCATTCCGATGCCGATAATGTCGAGGTACGTAGGGTCGGTTTTGCACGCGATTTTGATTTTGAGATCAAAGATCATACGGATGTCGGCATGCCTTTGGGGCTGGACTTTGATACCGGTGCCAAGCTTTCTGGGACACGCTTCACATTAATGCGAGGCCCCGTGGCCAAGCTTCATCGTGCGCTAGCGCAGTTCATGTTAGATGCTCAAACAGAGCAACATGGTTATACAGAATGCTACACCCCCTATATGGTGAACGCAGAGACGCTATTGGGAACGGGTCAACTCCCCAAGTTCGAAGAGGATTTGTTCTCGCTAGTGCATAATGACAGCAAGCTGTATCTTATTCCAACCTCAGAAGTGACGCTGACCAATACCGTGCGCGATGAGATCGTATCCTTAGAATCTCTGCCGATAAAATTGACTGCGCATACGCCTTGCTTTCGCTCCGAGGCTGGCTCGTATGGTCGTGACACCAAGGGTATGATACGTCAGCATCAGTTCGATAAAGTGGAAATGGTGCAGATCGTGCATCCTGACACCAGTTATGCCGCTTTGGAAGAAATGGTCGGTCATGCAGAAAACATTCTTAAGGCCCTTGAGTTACCTTACCGTGTAGTGTCTTTATGCGCAGGTGATATGGGCTTTGGTGCAGCGAAAACCTACGATCTAGAAGTCTGGTTGCCTGCGCAAAATACCTACCGGGAAATCTCATCGGTGTCTAATTGTGAGGCGTTCCAAGCACGTCGTTTGCAGGCACGATTCCGCAACGAGGCGGGTAAACCTGAGCTGGTGCATACTTTGAACGGATCAGGTCTGGCAGTGGGTCGCACGTTGGTGGCGGTGTTGGAGAATTGTCAGCAAGCCGACGGCAGTGTGCTGATTCCTAAGGTGTTGAGATCTTACATGAACGATCAAGACGTGATTCATCCCAATTAGTTTTGGGCTATCCTGAACTTGTTCATATCAGGGTCATAGCTGGGTTGATAACGCTCTAAAATCCGTTGATAGCTCCGCACAGATTCAACAAATATCACTGGCGCACCGCCACTGGCATAGCCGTATTTGACGGTAGTAAAGTATTCCGGATTATTGAGTAGCACCAATGTTTTTTTGATATCCGCCCAATTGTCCGGATTCAGTCCCAGGCGTTTTGCCAGTACCCTTGCATCTTCTACGTGGGCGTAACCGATGTTATAGGCAGCGAGTGCCATGTAGGTTCTGTCTGGTTCCGGAACACGGTCTGGCACGAGATCTTTAAGCTTCATGATATATTTAGCACCAGCAGGAATGCTCTGCTTGGGGTCTAGTCGGTCGCTTACCCCCATTTGGTCAGCTGTTTCTTCTGTGAGCATCATCAGCCCGCGTACATTGGTCGGTGAGGTGTTGTATGTGTCCCAATGTGATTCTCGATAGCTCACCGCTGCCAAAAGTCGCCAGTCTAATCCTGTTAGCTCCTGTGCCTGTTTGAATAAGTGGATATATCTCGGTAGGAGAGTGTTGCTACGCTGCAAGAAGGCAGTGACATCCAGTGAGTTAAGCCGTTTAGAGCTACCATAGTATCGGTCGAGCAGATTGCGTAACTTACCATCTTTTTGAATCTTGTCAAAAAAAGCATTCGCCTTCGCTTTAAGTTTCGGGTCGGCGTTTTTGGACATTGCCCACGCGATCTTGTCTGGTTTGCCTATTGGCATAGCGACCGCTAGGTTGGGTAGGTAGTTTTGCATGATGGCAACAAGGTGGCTATCGGCAACGGTGAAGTCCAAAACATTGTTTGCAACTTCTTCCAGTAGCGTTTCAGTGTTGGTTTGTTTGCGCGTACTCCAGCTGATCTCGGAGATTTCTTGCTGAATCTTGGCCAGACTCTCTGCATAGCTGGTGCCAACCGGTACTACGATGCTTTTGCCCACCAACGCTGCAACATCTTTAGGTTTTTTATGCACTTCATCGTTAAAAACAAGCTGCTGTTGAGTCTCTTGATACGACTTTGTGAATTGCACTAGTTCTTGGCGCATTTTAGTGACAGTCAGGTTGGCTGCTGCAAAGTGAGCTTTGTTCTTGAGTAGTGCTGGAATCACATCACTGATGCTGCTCACCAATACGAATCTGATTTCGTGGTCGGGGGCATATTCTTTTACAAACAAGGTGGCAAGATCATATTCGATGCCTGCAGGCTTCCCCTCGCTATTCAGGTAATAAGTGACTGGACCATTGTGAGTGACAAAGACAATTTCTTTTTTATTGGGGTCTATGTTGGGAAGTTTATCTTGTTCATCTGTCGGACTGCAGGCAGTGAACAGTAGGAATAGCAGTGAGATGAAGTAGCTACGCAAGATGGCTTGGCTAGGCATGGGATTCAGGCGCCCAACTCACTAACGGTACCATTTTCGGCGATCAATGCCATATCGGCCAGTTTCCATGAAAAGGGGATGACCTCAATAGGAATCATAAAGTTCTTTCCGATATGACTCACCAGTTTTATGGTGTCTGCAACGGTAATGAAATGTGTTGCAGCTTTCAGTGCGACGAGTTGTTTGTCGCTCATATACGCCCCCAACTTTTTATGTTTAGCTATATTAACGCGATTTACATTGCTTGAGGCATAAAAAAAGGGAGCCAGATGCTCCCTTTTTTAATCGGTGTTGGATTATTTCATTACACGGTTTTTGTATTCGCCAGTGCGGGTGTCAATCTCAATTTTGTCGCCTTGATTCACGAAGAGTGGAACAGCAACCTCGAAACCAGTTGAGATCTTAGCTGGTTTAAGTACTTTACCAGAAGTGTCGCCTTTAACAGCAGGTTCTGTGTAAGTGATTTCACGTACTACAGAGTTAGCAATTTCAACGGAGATCGCTTTTTCATTGTAGAAACGTAAATCAGCAGCCAAGCCATCTTCAAGATATGGCAGTACGTCGGTCATGTATTCGCTGTCGACATCATATTGATTGTATTCAGCATCCATGAACACGTAAGCAGGATCAGCAAAGTATGAGTAGGTCACTTCTTTTTTGTCCAGAATCACTACGTCGAATTTGTCACCAGCGTTGTATACGTTCTCACTTGGTGTGTCAGTGAGCAGATTCTTGAATTTCATTTTCACTACGGCAGAGTTACGGCCGGATTTGTTGTATTCGGTCTTGACGACAACGAGTGGATCATTTCCTACCATCACCACGTTGCCTACGCGGAGTTCTTGTGCTGTTTTCATGGGGAGCCTTTTGCTTTAAAGTCTAAATTCGAAAAGCGCGAATTATACCTGATTATTTTGGATTTTTTCACTAAAAATCACTAAGTTACTAGCGAGGTCTGTTTGTCTGGTCAGGCGGTCGCATTGCGCTAGACTATGGTTCTGAAGGGGGTGGCGGTGGCTTATGTAATTTTGCCATACCGATGCGCTGATATCGCTTGAGCACCAGGCGCGATGGGCTTCATATGTCGCTACCTTTGCTGATGGCTCGCAGTCAGCATAGTAAGTGTCCAGAAATGCATTCAGTTTGCTCAGGTGAGCCTGTTCGGTCTGTAAATAGGGTTGCCATATAAACGGTTTGCCTGCCCAGATGGCGCGTACCCAGCTATCTTCGCCGCGCACGAAATTTATGTCACATAAGACCAGTAGCTGGTCATATTCTTGCTGACGGAGAAATGGGATCACATGAACATGTAGATTGCCTAGGGTGTATGTGTCACCAATCTCAATCTGGTCTTGATTAAAGAATTTGCCAATAACAGATAATATCTTGCTGGCGGGTACGTAACAATCAGTTTCCTGATTTGCATCCGCCATTGCAGTCAGCAGCCCTTGAATCGGCGCATGCGGATAGCAAAACAGGGAGACGTTTAATCGGTCTTGCTTGGGGGTGCCCAATGCTTGTGACCATAATTTATTGAGCGGTGGGTAGTTCGCATACTGTTGATGGCTTAAAACAATATCGCTCTCTCTGATTAAGCCACCCGTGAGTAGATTGAATCCAGGAAAGAAAAAATAACGGGTGAGGCTGCCACGTTTAGAGTGACGGGCATGGAAATCTTGTACCCAAGGTTCTGCGGACAAATACTCCAGGTTAATCCAGCGCGTATGGGGGTGCATCTTGGCTTGGTAGGGTTCAGGTAGATCACAGCCAAAGGCTTCGACCACCACTTCGGAAGCTTCATCAAACTGAGTATCTGGTTGCCATGCAGCAATGATGATGCCTGCGATAGTTTGCGTTTGCAGTGATGTGTCCAGTTCTGGAATCAGTTGTTGGGCGACCAGTAGATCATCGACCCATAGCCGCACATTGAGATGGTGTTCATGCTGCAACTGCCGCGCCAGTCTCCAGCAGACGCCAATGTCGCCGAAGTTATCGACGATCTTACAGAAAATGTCCCAGCGCTTCATTGTGACGGACTGGATTTCTGATAATGAACATCAATGACTTCAAAAGTTTCTTCTCCTTTGGGAGTGCTGGTGCGAATGGTATCGCCGATGGTTTTACCTAACATGACTTTGCCTAGAGGGGAGACCCAGCTGATATAGCCCTTGGAGGGGTCCAGCTCGTCTTTACCCACGATGCGGTATACGTGTTCGGTGTCATTTTCAAGATGGTATAAGGTCACCCAAGCACCAAAATAGATTTTTTCCAGATGTTGTTGCAAGTTGGAATCAACGATCTCAGCTAGATCCATGCGCCGCATCAAGTGACGGCAGCGGCTGTCTATTTGGCGTAAACGGCGTTTTCCGTAGATATAATCACCATTTTCGCTTCTGTCACCGTTACCGGCAGCCCATGAAACGGTGCGCACCACTTCCGGGCGCTCGATCTTATAGAGTTGCTCAAACTCTGCCTTGAGGGCGGCAAAACCCTCGGGGGTGATGTAGTTCTTCTCGTCATTGACAGCCAACTTCTTCACGGCCATTATTTTTTATCCAATAACTGCACATCATGGACAAAGTAACTGGTTTCGCCAAAGCAGTTGCTTGGAATGCCTTTGTGCTCTTCATAAACCAATCGCACGCGTTGACCTACTGTGTCGTCAATTTTCTGGGCTACGCTTTTATCACGTACGGTAAAAAAGAATTTTTCTGCCTGCGTGCCAGGCATGGAAACCAGTATCAGTTCGCCTTCGTAGGTTTTGCAGACCCAGCCTTTATTCGAAAGTTTCTGTACGTAGCCTGCACGCTCGCCGGAAGAATAGACCCAAGTGAGTGATGCCCAAATGTAGAGAGCAAAGAGTGCGATGGAAATTGCGAGCAGTAGTAAGCTGTATTTAACCCAATGTTTGGTGGCGAACAACATGGTATTTCCTGAGCGGTTGCGGTTGATGAAATTGGTTTCAATTAGGTGTGACATTTTATTTGCCTTCATAAAATAAGGCTATAGAATTCTGATATGACCTTCATCCCCATTATTCTTTGCTCATCTGCACGGCTTGCACGCAGTATTCAGGCGGATATTGCTGTTAAGTTTCACCAGGCAGGAGATGTTCAATGGCAAAGCCCTAATGTGCAGACGCTATCGCAATGGCAGGAAAGTGTGATTGAAGAAAGTCTGCTCATCGGTCAGATTGACGAGGTGATGCCGCCTTATGCGCTGAGTACATTCAATGAGCAGCTATTGTGGGAAGAAGTGATTACACAAGCGCTGAAAAAAAATGCTTTTGGCGATTTGTTTGATGTATCTGGCTTGGCAAGTGCGGCGATGGAGGCGAATCGTTATGTAGTTGCTTGGAATATGCACCTGCCCAGAGCATATCTGGCAGAAGAGGCGCGCCAGTTTATTGATTGGCAGCGTATGTTTCAGCAGCGTTGTGGCGAGTTGAACGTGCTGGAAAATGTACGTTATGTAGATTGGCAACTCTCTCAATTGTCGCACACTCGTTGTGTACTCCCTCCGCAAATAGCTTTTGCGGGTTTTGATCAAACGGCACCACAGGAGCAGCGTCTGCGCGAGATTCTGATACAGCGTGGTGTTGAGATAATCGACTATCTAACAACTACAGCAGAAACTGCCGTAGCACAGCATGCAAGCTTGCAGGATCAAGCGGCTGAATGTCGTGCTGCCGTTGCATGGGTCAAGCAATATTTGATTGAAAAGCCAACGGCCAAGTTGGCAATTGTGGTGCCGCGTTTGAGTGAGGTGAGAAATCAGTTGGCAGATTTGCTGGATGATGTGTTTTATCCTGCAAGCGTGCGACCAGCAATGGCAGACATGGAGCGGCATTATAATTTTTCTTTGGGGACACCTCTGGCCGAGCAGCCTGTTATTCAAGCAGCGCTTAATTTGCTGCGCATACTGGTGAGTCCACGTCTGCATCAGGTGGATATATCAGCGATGCTACTGTCGCCATTTTGGTCTGCCAGCCAGCGTGAAGCAGATGCCCGTGCTTTGCTGGATGCGAGAATGCGCGAGCATTTGCCCACACAGTTCAGCTTGTCACGATTTACAGCGTTTGTACAAAAGCAGCAGGATAGCGGTTTGTCGCTGGCTGCTCTGCTGGCTGACCTTGATGCAGCCATTGCGATTAGCCTAGCAAGAAGAATGGAACCTTCGCAGTGGGCGCTGGTGTTTGATCGCCTGCTGGATGCGCTGAAATGGCCAGGTGAGCGTAGTATCAGTAGTCTGGAGTATCAGGCAATGACTGCGTGGCAAAAGGCATTGCAGCAATTAGCAAAACTGGATGTGTTGCGTAAGCGCCTAAATGCGGGCGAGGCCGTGCATTACATGCAGCAGATTTGCCTCGGCCAAGTGTTTCAGGCGGAAACCGAGCATGCGCCTTCCATACAGATTCTTGGCATCATGGAGGGCCTGAGTTCGCCTGTGGACGCGATCTGGTGCATGCATATGAATGACCATATCTGGCCATCGCTAGCCAGACCGAATCCATTGTTGCCCGCTTTCGTACAGCGTGCCGCTGCTGTGCCTAACGCAGATAATAGCGTGCAGGCTGCATTTGCTGCAACGATACATCGTCGGCTATTGCATTCAGCAAAAACGATTATCTTTTCCAGTAGCAGGATGGAAGGCGAGAGTCAGCTGCGTGTGTCACCACTGATGAAAGATATTCCGGCTATTGGTAGCGCGTTATCTCTGGCGATCCCCTTGGCTGAAACACTGGCAGAACAATTAAGTCATGTACAAGGTGAGCTGGAGCATGTGGATGATTACATCGCGCCAGCGGTGAGGGAAGGCGAGCATGTTTCTGGCGGTACGGGCTTACTGAAAGCGCAGGCGATTTGCCCAGCGTGGGCGTTCTACCAGTATCGCTTGGGGGCTAAGGCGCTTAAAGTGGCGGTCTCTGGTTTGGACAACTTGTCGCGTGGTTCACTGGTGCATAGCGTGCTGGAACATTTCTGGCGTAAGCGCCATTACGCAGACCTGCGTGATATGAGTAGTAATGATTTGGCTAAATCGCTAGTGCAGGCGGTGCATTATGCGATACAGAGTTTTGTTGCAGAAAACGATGTTGTTTCAGATACAGTGCTTGCGCTAGAGCAGGAGCGTCTGACGATACTGGTTGGCGATTGGCTACTGTTTGAAAAAAATAACGGCGTGTCATTCAAGATCATTGCCTGTGAAGCAGAGAAAAAAGTTGACATTCGTGGCATAGAAGTGACACTTAAAATTGACAGGATTCATGCGCTAACAACTGGTGGACTAGTGTTTGTGGATTACAAAACCGGACAAGCACCCAAGACTAGCAGCTGGGGTGAGGACCGTATCACCGAACCCCAACTGCCCATTTATGCCACTTTCTATGCGCAGGATGCTACACAGATTTCTGGGGTGTACTTTGGTATGGTCAAAACGGCGGAGCATGCTTTTTCTGGTGTAACAGAAGACATTTTTTCGGCAGAGTCAACTCAGCGCAAGCCTGTTTTTATTCAGGACTTTAGCAACTGGTCCAGTTTGCTGGCACACTGGAAAACCAGTATCGAAGCTATCGCAGAAGAGCTGAAAGGCGGAGTATCTGCCGTAAGGTTCTCGAATGAAAATGAACTCATGTATTGTGAGGTATTGCCATTGCTACGTTTGCCTGAACGCAAGCTGCAATTCGAGCGTTTTCAGGAGAATGCAGAATGACCGTGCATCAGTCTTTTGATCTTGCTGCTGATACACACAGCCGTTTGCGTGCGCTGGAGCTGACTTCATTTATTGTAGAGGCACCAGCAGGTGCGGGTAAAACCGAGCTGCTGACGCAGCGTTATCTGAAACTGCTGACAACGGTGAGTGCGCCTGAAGAAATTATTGCGATTACCTTTACCAATAAAGCCGCTGCGGAGATGCGTTTACGGATTATGGATAGCCTGATAAAAGCGGCTAATCAGGAGAAGCCTCAGCAAGCGCATAAACAGATCACCTATGATTTAAGCCTGCAAGCCTTGCAACATGCGCAGTTGAAAGACTGGCAGTTGATTGAGAACCCATCCCGTCTTCGCATTTTTACTATTGATAGCTTATGCGCTCATCTGGTCAGACAAATGCCGTTAATGAGCCGCTTTGGCGCGCAGCCGCGTGTGACAGAAGATGCAGATGGTTTGTATGCGCAGGTTGCAGAACAGACGCTGGCACTGCTTGAAGATAAAACGCATGGCGAAATAGTTAAAGCTGCCCTACGTTATTTGGATAACGATGCCAGCAAATTAAAAAACCTGTTGGTGGTGATGTTGGAAAAGCGTGATCAGTGGCTACATCACGCGCAGCATGAGGTCGAATCGAATGCATTGCAGCAGACACTGCAATATCTGGTAGAGCATGATCTAGCCTTTGTTGAGCAGGCGATCAATGCCAGAGTGCAGCATGAGCTGATGGCGGTAGCGCGTTTTGCTGCATCTAATCTGCCTTTTGATCATGCGGTAGCTTTATTGGCAGACTGGGAAACGCCGATGACCAGCAGTCAAGCGTGCCTGACGATGTGGCGTGCCCTGGCGGATTTTGTGCTGACAGATAAAGGCGAGCCGCGCAAATTGGCTGGCCTCAATGTTAAGTTTGGTTTTCCTGCCACTGACGATGGGCGTGCACAAAAGCAGGTCTTGGCTGACGTGATTGCGTCAATTGCTGATTTAAGTGTCTTGCACCGTGTGCGTAACCTGCCTGATCTCAGTCATGAAAACACGGACTGGCAAGTCATCACCATACTTTCCAAGCTACTGAATCTGGCTGTTGCCGAGCTGTGGCTCACTTTTCAGCGAGCTGGAGAGGTGGATTTTTCGGAAATAGCGCAGCGTGCCACACATGCCATGACCAATCACTTTGGTGAACCCACAGAATTGGCGCTAAAGCTGGATTACCAGATTCAGCATCTGTTAGTAGATGAATTTCAGGATACCAGCCCTAGTCAGATTACCTTACTAGAACAGCTGACACTGGGATGGCAGCCAGATGATGGGCGTACTTTGTTCACGGTAGGTGACCCGATGCAGTCTATCTACCGTTTTCGCAAGGCCAATGTCGGCTTGTTTATTGATGCAGCCAAACATGGGATTGGTAATGTCCAACTAGAGCGTTTACAACTGTATCGCAATAACCGCTCTTGTCCAGCCGTGGTTAACTGGATTAATCATACCTTTGCGTCTATTTTTCCGCCTAATGATGAGGTGACTCAAGGGGCAATTCATTATCGTGCGTTTATTGCAACCAAACAGGAGATGTCGCAAGCGGGTGTGGATGTGCATCCTGTCATAAGCTTGTTAGATGAAACCGCCGAGCTTGCCAGTCAGCGCGAGGCTGACACGGTCATTAGCATTATTCAGGCGGAGCGTCGTGCCGATCCTGAAAGAAAAATAGCCGTGTTGGTGCGGTCTAAAAAACATCTCGCAGCGCTGGTAAGCAAATTACGCAGAGATTTCAGAGATATGCCTTTTCAGGCGGTGGAAATAGAGGCTTTGCAGGGGCGGCAGGTGGTGCAAGATTTGCTTTCGCTGACATATGCCTTGCACCACCGCGCGGATCGCGTGCATTGGCTGGCGATTCTACGTGCACCTTGGTGCGGATTGACTTTGAAAGATCTGCATACGCTGGCAGGTCATGACCATCAAAGCACGATATGGACACTAATGCAAAATGATGTGTTGCTGAGTCAGTTGGATGAAAAGACACGTTTGCTACATATGCGCGATATACTCGCCGAGGCTTTTGCAACTCAGGGACGCATGAATGTCAGTCGCTGGGTGCGTGGTGTATGGTTAATGCTCAATGGCACCGCCTGCTTGTGGGCGCAGAGCGATGTGGTGGATGTGCAGACATTTTTTAACTGCTTAGACCGTCTTGACCGTAGCAATCAGTTTTCACCTGAGCGCATGGCAAGTGAAATCACCAAGCTATTTGCCGCACCGGATAGTCACGGTGCCAATTTGCAGATGATGACAATACACAAATCGAAAGGTTTGGAGTTTGATACGGTGATTCTGCCAGGTTTGGGGGCGGTCGTTGGAGGAAATTATGATGATAAACCGCTCGTGCTCTGGGAAGAAGTGCTAATAGATCACCGGCGTGAGTTGCTGGCAGCGCCATTTGTCCCCAAGGGCGCACGGGATAAAGACAAGGTCAGCCCATATGATTACCTAGAAGCGCGCGAGCATGAGCGCGATGCCAATGAAGTTGCTCGCGTACTCTATGTGGCTGCTACGCGTGCAGAACGCAAGCTGCATCTGGTTGGTGTGGCTAAGCAGAATGCCAAAGGTGAGATTAAACCTGCCCAATATACCCATTTGGATTTGTTATGGCCGACTGTGGTGCAGAACTATGAATCACAGCCAGTATTCGAGGTGGGGGCAGATGTTCAGAATAGCATGGCGGATTTTGTCCCCAGCCTTATCCGGCTGGCAACCTTTGCAATACCGGCAGTTTTACAGCCCGCTAAAGCATTGCAGAAGAATAAACCGATTCAGCAAAATACAATGCCTACAAGTATTAACAGCATAGAGGCCGATATTGGCACTTTGGCGCATCGTTATATGGAAATAATTGCCAAGCAGGGGCTGGCGTCATGGACAAGCGCGCGCATCACCACGCTTAAGTCTGCGATGGCACATTGGCTGGTTCAGCAGGGGCATGGCGCAGATTTGGCGGAGACTGCCGCGCAAAAGACTATTGATTTGTTGGCTCAATCCCTTAACAGTGCGGATGGTCAGTGGGTGTTGCGTGCCAGAGCGCAGGCAGATGCTGAACTTACATTTACGTCGTGGGTGGATGGTGTGGCCAAAACTTATGTGATTGATCGCACATTTGTTGAAAATCACATACGTTGGGTGATTGATTACAAAACGACCGACCTCCCCGAAAACATGAGCGATGCAGCGTTGCAACTTGCAGCAGAAGGTCATCGTAAACAATTAGCAGCTTATGCAGCATTATTTACACACGAAGCACTTGAGGTAAAATGTGCCGTGTTTTTTATGTCACTTGGTAAGCTGGTTCATATGTCATCTGGAAGTCCTTAAATGAAAATTTTCTCAGCGCTGTATCAGCGTACCATGCAATGGGCAAGATTGCCCAACGCTCCAAGATACCTAGGGCTGCTTAGCTTTGCCGAATCGTCATTCTTTCCGATTCCGCCAGATGTGATGCTGGCGCCGATGAGCCTTGCCAGCCCTGATAGAGCCTGGCGATTTGCGTTCATCACGACAGTCACGTCTGTATTGGGTGGCTTATTCGGTTATATGATAGGTGCGATAGCTTTTGACATCATCGCGTCACCTCTCAAGGCTAGCAGCTATTGGGCATACTATCAAATGGCAGTTATATGGTTCGGTGATTGGGGGTTTTGGGCAATATTTGTCGCAGGATTTTCACCCATACCTTATAAAGTGTTCACCATTGCGGCTGGCACGCTCTCCATGGCTTTGCTACCGTTTACATTGGCTTCTGTGATTGGACGAGGTTCACGTTTCTTTTTGGTAGCTGGCTTGATGAAGTGGGGGGGTGCACGCATGGAGGCGCGTCTTCACCACTATGTAGACCGTATTGGCTGGGCGACGGTTCTGTTAGTGCTGATTGCAGTATTAGTAAAAACCCATCTATAGCACATCTAGAAACCGCAGTTAAACACGTTGAGTATGCGGTTTTTGGGTGGATGGCAAGGCGCATGAAGTAGCATGACTACCTCCCTTGTTCAAGGTGGTGAGTAGCTGAGAATAGTACAAATCACCGAAATCTTTCATCTCCTGCGCTACTCCCTAAGGGTAGGGTGAGGGCATAGCCTTGCTGGACTTGGTTTTTAGCTTGAATGAAAGCACTCTTTGTGCCAAAGTAGCCATCGTTTCGTCTTCTTGTGGCACACGGTGGGTGAGTGTCTTTTCTACCGGAACCTAAGGCTGGTGGGGCTTTTGCTGTAAATGTGGAGACATTCACAGCGTGCGATAGAGTTGACAAAATTTAATTTTTTGTATTAAAATGAAAAATTGGCAATTTTATGCAATCTAGATTTGGCGATGCGTTTGATAGGTCTATAGTTGGTATAGCAATGATAGGGCTACGTCAGTTTGTATGTAATTGAGATGATGATTTAATCATTTTATTGGAG
>VGIC01000010.1 GCA_016867975.1 Betaproteobacteria bacterium
CAACAGAGATTTCTGAGATTTCACGTTCATTGAAAGCATTGGCAAAAGAGCTGGATGTGCCGGTAATTGCCCTGTCTCAGCTTAATCGCAGTGTGGAGCAACGACCAGACAAGCGCCCTGTGATGAGTGACCTGCGTGAGTCAGGTGCGATCGAACAGGATGCAGATTTGATTCTGTTTATCTATCGTGACGAGGTGTATAACCCAGACAGTGCAGATAAAGGAACAGCAGAGATCATCATCGGTAAACAACGGAATGGTCCAATTGGTCGTGTACGACTCACTTTCTTAGGACAACACACGCGTTTCGAGAATTTCGCTGGTAGCGCACACATGGCTGATGATTATTAATGCGTCCGATCTTAGCTACCATTTCACAAGAGGCACTTAGACACAATCTTTCAGTGGTCAAGCAACGGGCGCCACATGCTAGAGTGATGGCGGTGGTGAAGGCCAATGGCTATGGTCATGGCCTCATCAATGTTGCACATGGACTCAATGCGGCAGATGGTTTTGCAGTATTAGGGCTGAATGAAGCGATTGATCTGCGAGATGCTGGTTTTGAACAAAAAATCCTGTTGTTGGAAGGGGTGTTTCGCAGTCATGAGCTTGCGGCTGCTGCCGGTCTGATGTTGGATGTTGTGGTGCATACTGTGTCACAGATTGAGATGCTGGAACACGCCAAGTTGATTAAACCGGTCGATGTGCATCTAAAAATGAACTCTGGCATGAATCGGCTCGGTTTCAAGCCCGCAGATTTTATACAAGCCTTGGCACGCCTCAAAGCTTGCAAGAATGTCGGTGAAATCACGCTGATGACACACTTTGCCACCGCAGATGATGCTCCCGGAATTGATGCGCCACTCGCTCTTTTTCAGCAAACTACCGCAGGTTTGGATCATCCTGTTTCACTTGCCAATTCGGCGGCGATATTGCGCCACTCCAAAACGCATGCGGATTGGGTAAGGCCAGGCATCATGCTATATGGCGCAACTCCTGTTAGCGATGTGGATGCACACGCTTATCACCTTAAGCCGGTAATGAAATTCACCAGTGAGATTATCAGCGTACAGACACTTAAAACCGGTGAGTCCCTAGGTTATGGTAACCGCTTCACAGCAACCCAAACAACACGGGTGGGCGTGGTTGCTTGTGGTTATGCAGATGGCTATCCTAGGCATGCAGGTCTGTTGACAGGTGCAGATGCCTCAGCGCAGCAGGGCGCACCTATCGCGGTCGCAGGTAAGCTGACAAGAACACTGGGGCGCGTGTCGATGGACATGCTGTTCTGTGACCTGACCACTATGCCAGAAGCCGGTATTGGCGCTTCTGTTGAGCTATGGGGCGAACATGTGCCGGTGGATGCAGTCGCACAGGCATCCGGCACAATAGGTTATGAATTACTCTGTGCAGTGTCTCCTCGCGTGCTGATTCGAGTAGTCGATTGATGGCAAAGACCAAAACAAACTACACCTGTACCGAATGTGGCGCGTCTGAACCCAAATGGCAAGGGCAGTGCCCGAGCTGCCATGCATGGAATACACTGGTTGAAACGCTTACCGAGACTGTAAGCACTAGCCGTTTTGCGCCGCTGGCTGAAACAGCCGGTCTGCAGAAATTGGCCGAGGTAGAAGCAGCCGAAGTGCCGCGTCAGCCGACAGGTGTTAGCGAGTTCGATCGCGTGCTGGGTGGTGGTTTGGTCTCAGGTGGCGTAGTGCTCATTGGCGGTGACCCGGGGATTGGCAAATCAACCTTGTTGTTGCAAACCTTGTGTCACATCGGTCATGCGCGCAAAGCCATCTACGTGAGTGGTGAGGAATCGCCACAGCAGATTGCCATGCGGGCAAAACGTCTGGGTTTGGATGCGAGCCCAATTTCGTTGCTGGCCGAGATCAATCTGGAAAAGATCATCAGCACGCTGCAAAAACACAAACCGGATATTGCCGTCATTGATTCCATTCAGACCGTATATTCTGAAGCGCTACAATCTGCGCCCGGTTCGGTAGCGCAGGTGCGTGAATGTTCTGCTCAACTGACTCGCTTGGCGAAGCAGGCGGGAATCACGGTGATTCTGGTGGGGCATGTCACTAAAGAAGGTTCGCTGGCGGGACCGCGTGTGCTTGAGCATATTGTGGACACCGTACTGTATTTTGAAGGCGATCAAAGCTCATCGTTCAGGTTGATACGTGCTTTTAAAAACCGTTTCGGTGCCGTGAACGAGCTGGGTGTGTTTGCCATGACAGAAAAGGGCTTGCGCGAAGTAAGCAATCCTTCAGCCTTGTTTTTATCGCATCACAGTGAACAAGTAGCGGGCTCCTGCATCACGGTGACGATGGAAGGCACACGTCCATTGCTGATTGAGATACAGGCCTTGGTCGATGAGGCACATGCACCTAATCCGAAACGTCTGTGTGTCGGCCTGGAGCAGAATCGCTTGGCGATGTTACTGGCGGTGCTACATCGCCATGCAGGGGTCGCGTGTTTTGATCAGGATGTGTTCATCAATGCGGTGGGCGGGGTGAAAATATCAGAGCCAGCAGTGGATCTTGCGGCGTTGTTATCCATCACATCTTCATTAAAAAACAAAGCATTAGATAGTAAACTTATAGTGTTTGGTGAAGTTGGTTTGGCTGGGGAGGTTCGTCCGGTGCAGCGAGGCCAAGAGCGTTTGAAAGAGGCTGCCAAATTAGGATTCACATACGCCATTGTTCCGAAAGCCAATGCGCCCAAGCAAAAAATTGATGGCATCTGCGTGTATGCCGTGGAGAGATTAGAGCAGGCGCTGCAGCAGGCTCGCGATCTTTAGTCCGTTTTAGTGCGACTTCTTTAAGTAAGCGGTATCCCCCATTTTCTCTGCTAATTAAAAGTTAAGAACCCCTACTTGGGCTAGAGGCTTCTGCGCTCCAGCATGGCCTGTGCCAGTGTTCCGCTATCCACATATTCTATTTCGCCTCCCATTGGCATGCCACGAGCGATACGGCTGACTTTAATGTTGCGAGCACGCAATAATTCACTGATGTAATGCGCAGTAGCGTCTCCTTCAACGCTATAATTTGTCGCCAAGATGACTTCCTGGACTACGCCATCGTGCGCGCGTTTGATCAGTTTGTCGAGGTGAATTTCTTTGGGACCGACGCCATCCAGAGGGGACAGTCGCCCCATCAGCACAAAATACATGCCGGTGTAGGTGCGTGTATTTTCCAGCATCATGAGGTCTGTCGGCATTTCTACTACACATAAGAGTCGGTTGTCTCTTTGTGTGGATTCACATAGAGGACAAATAGGCTGTTCACTGAATGAATTGCAGAGTTTGCAATGTCCGACCAATTGCAGCGCATGGTTCAAGGCGTTAGCCAAATTGTTTGCACCATTTCTGTCGCGTTGTAACAGATGGTAGGCCATGCGCTGAGCAGATTTTGGTCCCACTCCAGGCAGGCAACGCAGACCTTCTATCAGTTGTTCAAGCGCTGGTGGATTTTTCATGCAAGCGAACTTAAGGTGGAAAATCGGGGTTTAAAACGGGAATTTCATACCGGCTGGCATAAAGTTTTGCAGGCGAGCCGAGGTGGTGGCTTCAACTTTGGTGGTGGCATCTTTAAGTGCAATCATCAGTAGATCTTCTAGAGTCTCTTTGTCATCCATGACGCTATCATCTAAGGTGACGCGTTTTACTTCGTTTTTACAAGTCATTTGCACCTTGACCAAGCCGTTGGCTGCAATGCCTTCAACTTCAATATTCGCGAGCTCCTCTTGCGCTTTTTGCATGTTTACTTGCATTTGCTGGGCTTGTTTCATGAGATTGCCCATGCCGCCTTTCATCATTTTGTTCTCCTTAGTGAGGGATTGGTTTAATTGAGTTGGGTATGACTGTTGCGCCAAAATCGTTGATGAGGGTCTGCACGAAAGCATCTTGCTCAATCGCGCTTTCGGCATTGGCTTGTGCTTCTGCACGTTCTTCTGAGACTTGCTTGGCTGGGGTGTTTCCTGTGCCGCCTATGCTGAATTGCAGTTTTATCTTTTTATCAAAAAAATGAGAAATTGCAGTGCCTAGTTTTTCTTGGTAGTTGGGAGAAAGTAGGTGTTTTTGTGCTTCGGGGACATTAAGCGAAATAGTATGCGCATCATAAGAGACGAGTTCGCAATGCCTAGCCAATTCTCTTGCGAGCCCAAGTTTCAAGTTGTCCACTAAGCCACGCCAATTGCCATTGAAATGAACGCGCTTTTCCTCGTTCGCCACGTCAGGCGAGGGGCTGCCCGCAGCTTGTGCAAAATTCTCATGGGTGACGACGGGGTCATCAGGTGCTGTCTTTCGTTGCTGAGGCGCTGTGGGGGTGTTGGCAGAGCTTGCTCCGGTACTGATGCTGATAGGCTGAGGCGCTTGTGCGAGTGTTTGGCCGTCATTCGGTGTGAAGGCCAGCATACGCAACATGGTCATGGTAAACCCTGCAAACTCATCCGGTGCAAGGCCGATGTCACGACGACCTAACAGGGCTATCTGGTAATAAAGTTGCAGTGTCTCAGGAGGTATTGCTTGAGCCAAATGGAGTAATCGGTCACGTTCTGGCCAATCGTTGGCGACAATTTCTGGAACAGTTTGTATCACAGCAATTTGATGTAGGAGTTGAGCCAGGTCATTTAGTGCGACATCGAATGAGAGGCTGCGTTCTTCCATCATCTGAGCTTGTTGCATCAGTCGAGAACCATCATGTTCGAGTAAGGCATCGAGTAATTGATGTAAATAACTTTGATCGACCGCGCCTAGCATGGCACGCACTTCTACTTCGTTGACAGTCTGGCCGCCGTAGGCGATGGCTTGGTCAGTCAGAGAAAGGGCATCACGCATACTGCCTGCTGCAGCACGTGAGATTAGGTGGAGTGCCGTGGGTTCAAAGGGGATATTTTCTTGCTGGAGTATATTTTGTAAATGACTTGTAATGGAAGTGCCAGCCATCTGGCGCAAATTGAATTGCAGGCACCGTGACAGCACCGTGACGGGGACTTTTTGTGGGTCAGTCGTTGCTAAGATGAATTTAACGTGTGCAGGAGGCTCTTCCAATGTCTTGAGCATCGCATTGAACGCGCTTTTTGACAGCATATGTACTTCGTCGATAATGTAAACCTTGAAGCGTCCTGAGGTAGGGGCATATTGGGCATTATCCAGCAGGTCGCGCATTGCGTCGACCTGCGTGTTGCTGGCGGCGTCAACTTCGATGAGATCAATAAAACGCCCTTTGTCGATTTCAACACAGGTATTACAAACACCACAAGGTGTTGCGCTAATGCCAGTTTCGCAATTGAGTGATTTGGCTAAAATGCGGGCAAGTGTGGTTTTGCCTACGCCCCGTGTGCCAGTGAATAGGTAGGCATGATGTAAGCGGTTATGTGTTAACGCATTGGTCAGAGCGCGTACCACGTGGTCTTGGCCGACCAGTGTTTCGAATGATTTTGGGCGCCATTTACGCGCTAAAACTTGATATGACATAGGCTGAACTTTAGCGCAAAATTATCATTTCGTCTAAATGAAAATGGCATCATGAAAAAAGGCGAGCCTTGACCCCGGCACTTGCTTAATAGTTGTGGCTGCTTGCTTCCGCACCTGACCAGGTTGGCTACTTCACAATGCGGGGAGGCCCGCCAGCGCCATTTTAACCTAAATTGTTACTTTATGAAGCACGGAATGATGTGCTGATGTATTTGTTTAACCTAGAAACCGCAGTTAAACATGTTGAGCATGCGGTTTCTAGGGGTGATGTCGTATTCTATTGGTACTTTTAAATAGGCTGAATATGAACTCTAATGAGCACGATCAGCCTAGAGCTGATATCAAACGGCAGGCAATTGCGCTTCATTATGCTGAGGGGGATTATGCCCCTAAAGTCATCGCAAAGGGCCGGGGAGTGATTGCCGAGCAAATTATAGAGCGCGCTAAGCAGCATCACATTTTTGTGCATGAGTCTAAAGATTTAGTGGCTTTGCTGATGCAAGTGGATATGGATAGCCATATTCCGCCAGAATTGTACAAGGCAATAGCGGAGATACTCGCATGGCTCTATCGTTTAGAAGAGCAGCAGAGTGAGTAAGTGTGCTAATAGGCTAGGCTTCACGGAGTTGGGATTTCTCGAATCGGCCGAAATGTAGCATGATAGTCGGCAGTATGAGTAGATTGAGAATAGTGGATGTGACCAGTCCCCCTACAATAATCGTTGCCATAGGCCCCTCGATTTCTCGACCTGGCTGACCGCTGCCAGCGGCTAATGGTAATAAACCGAGTGAAGTCACCAATGCAGTCATTAGAATGGACGGTAAGCGTTCTGAGGCGCCACGTATGCAGGTTTCCAGATTCCATGTGCAGTTTTCCTTATCGACCAAGTGCTGAAAGTGCGAAACCATCATAATGGAGTTGCGCAGGGTAATGCCAAATAGCGTCACGAAACCAACCAGTGAGCCTAGCGATATCCAGCCTCCTGTAAACATCACGGCCACCACCCCGCCAATAAGCGCAAAAGGCAGATTGGCAAAGGTAAGCAACAGATTGCGTAATCGACCAAACGCGATATAGAGCATCAAGAACACCGTTGCGCCCGCAAGTACGGATTGAAAGATAAGAGATTCTCTTGATTTTGCATTGGCTTCAGCTTCACCCGTAAATTCAAGATAAGTCCCTTGAGACAAAGCCAGTTGATCATTTAATTTGGCTTTCAATTCGTTCGTGAATGAATCGATGTCCCGACCCACTACGTTGAGTGTAACGGTTTGTATGCGTTTTGCACCTGAGTGCAATATTTTAGCGCGACCGTTTTCCTGCGTGATGTCAGCGACATCGCGTAAGCGTACCAACTTGCCATCTGGGTTGAATAAAGGTAAGTTGCCTGCCTCTTGTACGTCGTCACGGGCTTCCATATCCAGTAGCACACTCACCCCAATCACACGGTTACCCTGATAAACCTGGGTAATGGGCACACCTTCATATGCTGCGCGGACGTTGTCGAGCACCTCGGTAGGGTGTAGACCAATCTGTGCCATTTTATCTGGGCGCAGGCGAACGACTAGTTGAGGCGTGCCTGGGGGGGACTGCACAAGCACATCCTTTGCGCCATTGATGCTGCTCACGATACGTGCCACTGCATTCGCGTCGCGGTCTAAGGCATCCAAATCCTGACCGTAAATATTAATCACGGTTGAAGCTGCGTAGCCTGAGATGGTCTCTTCGATACGTTCGGTTAGAAAAGTATTGATGGCGAAATTCATTCCTACGAATCCAGCTTCTGCTTTCCCGTCGCCATCATCGTCAATTTCTTCACCGGCTAACTCTTCGCGAATCTCATTCAGTATGCGGCGTTGCTCTTCGCCTGAAATGGCACCTATTTCAATTTCGAACTCACTGTAATGCGTGCCAAAAGTATCAGCGCCATTGGGTGCGCGACCCACCCATTGGGTGACAGATTTCACCCCTTCGATTTTTCGAATCAGCGCCGATACCTTTTTGCCGATACGCAGAGACTCTTGCGCCGATGTGCCTGGCGCCACTGTCATATGCATGATGTAGTGCCCTTCATGCAAGGCTGGTATGAACTGGCTTTTGAAGAGTGGTAGTGTGCTCAGGCCAGTAGCGATCAGGATAAAACTCGTGATGATGATTGCTTTGTAATGCGTTTCGATTTTAAGCAGGGATTGGGTGTACCATTTTTTGATGGCATGTATCATTGGCGGATCTTCAGATGTAAGTTTTGCATGGCCCAGCATCAGATAACAAAGCGCTGGTGTCAGGGTCAGTGCAACCAGTAAAGAGGCCATGATCGACGCAATGTAAGCAAAGCCAAGCGGTGCAAATAATTTGCCAGCGACACCTCCCAGCGCTAATAAAGGTAAAAAAACCAGTGCCACGATAATCGTGGCATAAACCACTGAACTGCGCACCTCCATCGAGGCATCAAATACGACGCGATGTGTGGGCAATGGAGTGGCTAGTAGCCTGTTTTCACGCAATCTTCTAAAAATGTTTTCAGTATCAATAATGGCGTCATCAACGACTTCTCCCAGTGCGATTGCCAATCCGCCTAGGACCATGATATTTAAGCCAACGTTAAAGTAACTCATGACAACAACAGCGGTAAGCAGTGACAATGGAATCGCTGTTGCTGAGATCAATGCGGTACGCACATTGAACAGAAATAGGAATAGAGTGGTAATCACGAGTGCCGAGCCGATGAGAATGTCCGTTCTAACACCTTTAATGGCGACTTCAATGAAGTTGTCTGGTCTAAATAATCCCTCATGTAATACGACTTTTTCAGAGACTAAACTGGGTTTTAATTCCTGTAGCGCCGCTTCAATGGCTTTTGTTACACCATGTGTGTTGGCCCCCAATTGACTTTGCACAGAAAGATAAACGCCAGTTTCCTCATTGATAGCCGCTGCGCTGATTGAAGGGGATTCACCTTCAACGACTTTCCCAATGTCGCCTAAGCGGATTGTTTGCCCATCTTGATGGAGCAATATCGCTAATGCTAGTTTTTGTGGCGACAATGCCTGACCTTCGGTATTGATGATGATGCGTTGGTTTTTATTTTCAATAAATCCATTACCGCGAACGCCAGTCGCTTTCATTACTGCTGCTTCAACTTGCAATAACGAGACACCATAGCGAATCATTTTTTCTGGGTCTACTTGCACTTGGAACTGACGCACGTTGCCACCAAAGACATTGACATCAGCCACGCCAGGAATTGCCAGAAGATGTGGCACAATCGTCCAGTCAACTAGCGTGCGAATTTCAGTCAGGCTGCGGTGTTGTGAAGTGATGCCAAAGCCGAGTACGGTACTCGCTGAGGAAGTCAGCGGTGTGATATTAGGCGTAATGCCTTGCGGTAGCTTGTTATGCAGTGTGGATAAGCGCTCTGCAATGACCTGTCTGTTACGATAAATATCAGTTTTTTCATCAAAAATGATGGTAACGATTGATAATCCCGGGATGGATTGTGATCGCATGCTTTCAATACCGACCGTACCGGCAATGCTGGATTCAATTGGCTGAGTTACTAGACTTTCTACCAGCTCCGAAGATAAGCCAGGTGACTCTGTTTGAATAATGATCTGTGTTGGCGAGAATTCTGGAAATACGTTCAGGTTGCTGCGCATCAGGCTATATAGTCCGTAAACGACTACCAGCGTCGCCAAGCCAATGATGACACCACTAAAGCGAATGGAAAACCGAACTAAGGCCGACATCATGGCAGGCTAGTCCTCATTCTCATTGGTGATTTGTGATTTAAATTCCTCAGAGAGCAGGAGTTGTGCGCCACTGGTGACGACTTGGTCATCGGCTTTTAGTGTGCCTTGATAAAACCATCCGTTATCTAATTCGATATCTGTATTGATGGGAAGTCGGCTGAATTGATGACTCGCCGTTTTTTGATAGACCCATGGTTTACCCGAGTACCAGACAATGGCCGTGTTGGGGATCACTACACCATTGCTACTTTTGTTGGAGGTCGCAGTTAGCGCGTTGATTTGCATACCCGTGCGTAACTCAGTTCCCTTGGCTAAATAGTAATAGGTTTTTCCTTGAATGGTCGTGTTGCTGACAGGCGCTGGTGAAATGAAACTGGCTTTGATTTTGTGTGATGGGGCTGCGGTCGGGGCAATGACAATGCTACTGTTTTCTCGGGGTTCTGCTGCATCAAAAGGGAGTGTCGTTTTAACCAATACGTTTTGATTAGAAATAAGATTTTGTAACAGTGGACTGGTGTTTTGCGCTGTGGCATGTTTTGTAAGGGTGTCTCCCCAAGTTTGACGCATACTGTCAGCGAGATTCTTTGCGTTGGATTCAGCCGCAATAATTTTTGCTTCATCAGCCTTCACGTTGGCTGAGGCAATGCTGACGACTTTATCCGAGACATTTTTATTATCCTGATTAAGAATTTGTAGTCGGGTATATTCCTGCTTGTTTTGAGCCAAAGAAGTGCGCAACACCTGTGCATCTGCCACGGCAGATAAATAGCGTGTGCGTAGCTCGATTAAACTATCTATTGCAACTACGTTGCCATAAGTACTGATGCTTGCTTGATGAGAGCTGGCAGAAAGGGCGCTGGTTTCAATACCGCTCTGTTTCTGTGTGGCGGGGCTGATGGTAATCACTGTTATGCCATCTACACGGGTGATATAGTCAAGTGTTTCAATCTCTTCTTCCGTTTCCCGTGCCATGAGGTCAAACTCATCTTTGCCATAGAACACCAGCATCCATAACAGCGTGACAATCAGAATTGCCTGTAAACCCATAATGAGGGCCAGTTTACGATTCATGAGTGTGGATTCCTATCATCAAATCTTAGGGGGTCAATGTGAAGGGGTCTTTTGTTGAGCGGGACTTGCCGTACATTTTCTAATGCAATGAGCGCACGGCGCAGTTCGAAATCGGCATTGGTAACGTTCTTTTCGCTAAGCGTTTCTTCCAGTTTTGCATAGGTCATCTCAAGTCGGTCTGCTTCACCAGCAGATAATCTGCTCTTGACACGCATCGTATTGTTTTTTTGCAGGGTATGCAGTCTTTTTTGCTCTTCTGCGACAAGCGTGGTCTGTATCACATTGGCGAACGCGGTATTGACTTCAGCGATTACCGTGTTTTGTAAGGCTTCAAATTGTGCAGCCTCTACCTCGCGCAGTTGTTGCGCTTCGGCGATGGCCAATTTATTTTTGTTGAGCACAGTCAGCAGACCTGAAAAGCCGAGTGACCATAGCCTGCTACCAAATTCATAGATATAGGCAGGGCTGAATACGATGTTTGGGTATTGATTGGCTATTTCAAGTTTAATTTTTGCTTCTGCAGTTGCATAGCGTTCTAGCGCAATGCGAATATCCAGACGATTTAACAGTGCTATTTCCTCAGTTTCTGACCGTGAATCAGCTAGGATAGGTGCGAATTCTTCAGCCTGCATCAGCGGCATGGCTTTTACCACCTCCAGTGGCAGTCCAATATGGCTTGCTAGGTCGGCATGTAGTAAGAATCTTTTTTGTAGCAAAGCATTCTGTTCTGCGGTCGTAGATTGCAGTTGCAGTTTTGCATTGCTGAGATCAACGATAGTCGCGGCACCAAGATCCAGGCGCTTTTGAAAAATGTCGACAATTTCTTTTTTTATGGCGTATTCATTTGATATGGCGGCAAGCTGTTTCTCATTCAATTGATAGGCATGCAAAGCCTGTGCAACCATATTTCTAAGTATCCAGGCACGTTGAGCGATCTCAAGCTTGGCTACTTCGGAAAGGTGATTGGCATTTTCGATGCGGATATCACGCTTGTTGGCAGTCTCGAAGGGAATGTCGATGCCGAATTCAAACAGCCAGGGACTCACGTCTTGGTTGACGTTGTTGCTACGTGCATAGCGCGTGGAGACCGATGGGATGGGTTTTTCAGATGCACTGGCTTGATTTGCAACAGCAGCGCGCCATTGCGCACGCGCTACATCCAGACTCGGGTGAAAAAATAATGCGCAGTATGTCAGCTCATCTACTCCCCAATGCTTAAAGGGAATCTGGTCGCGACTATAGCCATTAAGCACCAGATATTGGATAAACGCCTCGTTGCCGATACTTTTATTTTTTAATTTTGAGCTAATTGCCTGGGGCTCAAGCGGCTTTGCGAAATACTGCTGAAATCCGCACCCGCTCATCAGCATCGGGATGCCGATTATGCAAACGCACATGCGAATCATGGCGCTCAGGACTTGTGGTTGTCTAGGAAGGATACTCACTTAAAATAAAGCACCAGACTTTAATGATTTAGATAATTTCAGCGTGGACGGCATTCAGCGCTTCCTGCAGTGTCTCCTCACTCAGACCATTGATGGAGGTTGCTAGCAGGTCGGCGGCTTCGATTGTGGCAACAGGAAGATTATGACTATCCAACTCTGCAATCAGCCCAGCTGCAATCCCAGTTATTTTGAGTAAAGATTGTCGCTCGCGCATCAATAGCTCTAACTCTGTGCGCAGCATGTTAATCTCATTTTGATTGATGGTGTGTTGCATATGCGTGCTCCCGGTATGGTTGGGTTCTGTGCGAGTGTAAATTTTCTCTGACCATTTTCGCATAATCAAGATTAGATTTGTAAAAATTGGCGTTACTTTATGAGGTTGTTTTGATAAATCCGTTTACTTTTTTGATTAAGGCTTCTCGTAATCGTTAAACTTGAGATACAATTGCAAATTGTCTAATCGGCCTGATAATGATGGTCGTAACACTACTGCGAAAGTGGCGGAATTGGTAGACGCACTGGATTTAGGTTCCAGCGCCGCAGGGCGTGAGAGTTCGAGTCTCTCCTTTCGCACCATAACTTTAATTTAATTGAATGGCTTTTCTGTGAAGTTGCATCTTGATTTAAGGTGCTTTTTCTACGGTTTTCGGCTAAGAATTTAGGAATTACAGCATGGCTTTAAATGTTGAAACGCTCAGCAATTTAGAACGCAGAGTCACAATCACTGTCCCACTTCAGCCGCTTGAGGCACAAATTAAGCAGCGTTTGAGTCAACTTTCCCGCACCGCAAAATTTCCTGGTTTCAGACCGGGCAAGGCACCGCTGGGTTTGGTGAATCAGCACTATGGTCACCAAGTGCGCGATGAAGTGTATTCTGGCGCAGTGGAGAAGAGTTTTGGTGATGCGGTTGAGCAGGCCAAGTTGCGCGTGGCGGGCTTCCCTAATATCGAACATAAGCCATTTGATCAGGCTTCAGAGACGCTCGAATACACCGCGACTTTTGAGATTTTTCCTGAAGTGAAGATCGGTGATTTATCCAAGGTCAAGATTGAGCGGCCAGCTTTAGAAGTGGCGGACGCTGATGTTAAGAAAACCTTGGACGTGCTGGTAAAACAGCGCGTATCTTTCGAGCCTGTTAAGCGTGCCGCTAAAAAAGGTGATCGTGTAAAAGTGACCTTGAAGGCCTTTATTGATGGTCAAGAAGTTGAATCGACTGGAGACGAAGGCATCGAGTTGGTTTTGGGTGAGCCAGGTCGTATGGCTGGTTTTGATGATGAATTGACCGGCGGCAAAACTGGTGTCACTAAAACATTCGAAATCGTATATCCAGAAGACCACAATCCGGCACAGTTGGCAGGTAAGGCTGTCGGTTATAAAGTGACATTTGTGACGGTTTCACAGCCGAAATATCCTGAGATTGATGCAGATTTTGCTAAGAGCTTGGGAGTGGCTGACGGCGATGTTGAGAAAATGAAGGCCGAAGTGGCTGAGAGCTTGAAACAAGAAGTTGCTAAGCGTGTGAGCGCTGAGGTGAAAGAGCAAGTGTTCCAAACCCTGATAGACACTTCAGAATTTGATATTCCGCGCATTATCTTGCAGACTGAAATTGGTCGGATGATGGAATCTGCGGAGCAAAATCTTAAGCAACGTGGCGCAGATATGAGTAACGTCCGACTGGAGCCGGCAATGTTTGAAGATCAAGCAAAGCGTAGCGCTAAGTTACGTCTGGTTCTTGGCGAGTTAATAAATGGCAATGGCTTGCATGCAAGTGCTGATCAAGTGCGTGCGATGGTGGATGTGTTTGCGCAAAGTTTTGAGCGCCCATCTGAGGTGGTGGCTTGGTATTATGCTGACCCAAAACGTTTGGATGAGCCTGCCGCATTGGCGACTGAAGAGAACGCAGTAAGCTGGGTATTGTCAAAGGCCAAAGTGACAGACAAGAAAGTTAAATTCGACGAGCTGATGGGAACTAAGTGATGAACGAAATGCGACAGTCACAAGTGCAAAGCGATTTAACGCCAATGGGGTTGGGATACATTCCAATGGTGATTGAGCAAAGTGGCCGTGGTGAGCGTTCTTTCGATATCTACTCACGCTTGCTAAAAGAGCGAGTGGTGTTTTTGGTCGGTCCGGTCAATGATATGTCGGCCAATTTGGTGGTTGCACAGTTGTTGTTTTTGGAGGCTGAGAATCCGGATAAGGATATCTTTCTTTACATCAACTCGCCAGGGGGTTCTGTCACTGCCGGCATGTCGATTTATGACACCATGCAGTTTATCAAGCCTGATGTCAGCACGCTGTGTATTGGACAAGCGGCCAGCATGGGTGCATTTTTACTTGCAGCAGGCGCCAAAGGTAAGCGTTTCAGCCTGCCAAACTCTCGCGTCATGATTCATCAGCCCTCTGGTGGATTTCAAGGTCAGTCCAGTGATATTGAAATTCACGCAAAAGAGATTCTATATTTGCGCGCTAAACTCAATGAGATTCTTGCGCACCATACTGGTAGGACTGCTGAAGAAATCGATCGTGATACTGAGCGCGATAACTTTATGAGTGCAGAGCAGTCAGTGGTATATGGTATGATTGACAAAGTCATTGGCAATCGTAACGAAGTGGCTTAACACTTGTTTCTTATTGGCTAGCGCGTATTCTGGCTAAGTATTTCATAGGATAAGGTTCATGGCATCTAAAGCCAACGACGACAAATTACTTTATTGCTCATTCTGCGGTAAAAGTCAGCATGAAGTGAAAAAGCTCATTGCAGGTCCTTCTGTCTTTATTTGTAACGAGTGTGTGGACTTGTGCAATGACATCATCAAAGAAGAAGTTCAAAACTCCGAAAGTCTGAAATCAGCCGAAGCCAGTCTGCCCACCCCCCAGGAAATCTGTAAGATACTTGATCAATACGTCATTGGTCAAACGCAGGCAAAAAAGAATCTCGCCGTTGCTGTATATAACCACTATAAACGGCTTGGTCATAATGCGTTGTCAAATGGTGGACAAAAGGACGAGGTGGATATTGCCAAGAGCAACATTTTGCTGATAGGTCCAACGGGCTCGGGTAAGACCTTGCTGGCCCAAACCTTGGCAAGATTGCTGGACGTGCCATTTGTGATGGCAGATGCCACGACCTTGACCGAGGCTGGTTATGTGGGGGAAGACGTAGAAAACATTATGCAGAAATTGCTGCAGAAATGTGACTACGATATAGAAAAAGCACAGCGCGGTATCGTTTATATCGATGAAGTCGATAAGATTTCTCGTAAGTCTGATAATCCTTCTATTACGCGTGATGTTTCTGGTGAAGGTGTGCAACAGGCATTGCTGAAGTTGATTGAAGGAACGGTAGCTTCGATTCCTCCGCAGGGTGGACGTAAGCATCCAAATCAAGAATTTGTGCAGTTAGATACAACGAACATTCTCTTTATTTGTGGTGGCGCATTTGATGGCTTGGAAAAAGTCATTCGTCTACGCTCTGAGAAAGGCGGCATCGGCTTTGGTGCTGAAGTAAAGGGTAAAGCTGATGTGCGTGAGGTGGGGGCGGTGTTGCGCGATGTTGAGCCTGAAGACTTAATTAAATTTGGTTTGATCCCAGAATTCATCGGTCGTCTACCTGTGGTAGCAACACTGGAGTCTCTTGATGAAGCTGCATTAGTCACCATTCTGACTGAGCCTAAGAATGCGCTGACTAAACAATATATCAAGTTATTCAAGATGGAAGGAGTTGATCTTGAATTCAGAGAATCAGCACTGTTGCTCATTGCTAAAAAAGCATTAGAACGCAAGACCGGCGCACGTGGTTTGCGCTCTATCATGGAGCACGCTTTGCTGGAGATTATGTATGAGCTTCCTTCATTGAAAAATTTAAACAAAGTGGTTATCGATGAAGGTGCGATTCGTGGTGACTCCGCGCCAATCTTGATCTATGCGAACAAGACAGCTGAAGAGGTGGCTGGATAGTTAGCTCTTAAAACCACTATTTCTATCATCTCAGCTTTGTGGCTCTTTGCAAGTTTTTGGCTGAGATTTTCATATCAAGTTTTCTGTAAATCCTGCACAATAAACACTTGTCATCGTATAACTGGAAGGGCAATATCGCCAACTTTCAGCAGCTATCGCAAAAAGAGTGCTTTTCTAGGTTAAATATTAAATTGCACTTGAACTGTTTTGAGTCAGCCCCATCAATAGATTAAGGGGCGTAGCTTCGTTTTTCATTTTGAGAGTTTCTGTTTATGACGCAATCATTACCTTCATTTAACTTAGATGGCGACATGTTGCCACTTTTGCCATTACGCGATGTGGTTGTCTATCCGCATTTGGTCATTCCACTCTTTGTTGGTAGATCAAGATCTGTTAAGGCCTTGGAGCTTGCCTCAGCAGGCAATAAGCAGGTATTGCTAGTAGCGCAGAAATCCGCGAATAAAGATGATCCAGTGGCGGAAGACCTTTACGAGATTGGTACTGTAGCAACCGTGTTGCAGATGCTTAAATTGCCAGATGGCACGGTTAAAGTTTTGGTTGAAGGTGTGCAGCGCGCAAAGGTGAGTCATTTCACAGAAACTGAAGAGTGTTTTGCGGCTAAAGCGGAGTTGATTGCTGACACTGAGACGGATGTTGAGATACAGGCACTGATGCGAACTGTTTTTGCTCAATTTGACCAGTATGTGAAATTGAATAAAAAAATACCGCCAGAAATCTTAACCTCATTGGCAAGTATTGATGAAGCAGGACGTTTGGCAGATACCATTGCCGCCCATCTAACCCTCAAGCTGGAAGAAAAACAAAAGATTCTTGAGATGTTTGATGTGGCTGCGCGACTAGAGCATTTGTTACATTTGATGGAAGGCGAGATTGATATCTTGCAAGTCGAGAAGCGCATTCGCGGTCGTGTGAAGCGCCAGATGGAAAAAACACAGCGTGAATATTATCTGAATGAGCAGGTAAAAGCGATTCAGAAAGAGCTCGGTGAGCATGACGAGAATGCCGAGATGGATGAGCTGGAGAAGCGCATCGAAGAGGCTCATATGCCTAAAGAAGCGCTGGCTAAAGTTTCAAGTGAGCTGAAGAAACTCAAGCTGATGTCGCCGATGTCAGCGGAGGCGTCAGTTGTTCGAAACTACATTGATATCTTGATCAATTTGCCCTGGAAGAAAAAAACGAAAATCAGTAAAGATCTGCTTAAGGCTGAAGCGGTGCTTGATGATGACCATTTTGGTTTGGAAAAAGTCAAAGAACGCATCGTCGAGTATCTTGCTGTTCAGCAGCGCGTGGATAAAATCAAAGCGCCTATCTTGTGTTTGGTCGGACCGCCAGGTGTAGGTAAGACTTCATTGGGGCAAAGTATTGCCAAGGCGGTTAATCGTAAATTCATCCGTATGGCGCTGGGTGGGGTGCGTGATGAGTCTGAGATTCGAGGTCATCGACGGACCTATATCGGTTCAATGCCAGGCAAGATATTGCAAAGTATGGCCAAAGTTGGGGTCAAGAACCCATTGTTCTTGCTGGATGAAGTAGACAAGTTGGGGCAGGACTTCAGAGGTGATCCTTCTTCCGCTTTGCTGGAGGTGCTGGATCCTGAACAAAACCATACTTTTGCCGACCACTATGTTGAAGTGGAATACGATTTGTCAGATGTGATGTTCGTGGCCACGGCCAACTCGATGAATATTCCAGCACCTTTGCTGGACCGTATGGAGATTATTAATCTCTCAGGCTACACTGAAGACGAGAAGGTTAATATTGCCATGCGCTATTTGTTGCCAAAACAACTCAAAGCACATGGACTTAAAGAACACGAAGTGCATATGGGTGAGTCGGTGATTCGCGATATTGTACGTTTTTATACGCGTGAGGCAGGTGTCCGCTGGTTGGAGCAGGAAATTGCGAAAGTATGTCGCAAAGTAGTCAAGGAACTACTCACTATAAAAGTGAAAAAGGATGAAAAAACCACCAAGAGGATCAGTGTTACGCCCAAGAGTTTGAACAAGTATCTTGGTGTGCAAAGGTACGATTTTGGCATTGCTGCAAAAGAAAACCAGGTAGGGCAGGTGACGGGATTGGCTTGGACCTCTGTGGGAGGAGAGTTGCTGACCATTGAGGCGGTGTTGTTACCTGGCAAAGGCAAGACGACAACCACGGGCAAGTTGGGTGACGTCATGAAAGAGTCAACGCAAGCGGCCATGAGCGTGGTGCGCAGTCGGGCGAGCCGATTGGGTATCAACAGTAATTTTTATGAAGAGCATGATATTCACATTCACTTTCCTGAAGGCGCCACACCTAAAGATGGTCCAAGTGCGGGAATTGCCATTACGACTGCACTGGTTTCTATTTTGACGGGCATTCCCGTGCGGGCCGATGTGGCAATGACGGGTGAAATTACTTTGAGGGGTGAGGTGTTGCCTATCGGAGGCCTAAAAGAGAAGTTATTGGCTGCACATCGAGGTGGCATCAAGACGGTTCTGATTCCTCAGCAGAATGTGAAAGATCTGTCTGAGATTCCAGATAACATTAAAAATCATTTGGATATCCATGCGGTGCAATGGATTGATGATGTGTTGTCGCTAGCGTTAACATCAAAACCAGTGCCTATTAACGAAGAAAAAGCAGTCAAATTGGATGTGGATCAGCCTGTGGTATCCGCTGAAGTTGTCGTTGAAAATGATCAATCTACGGCGGATGCAACGAAACATTAATAAATTTATGCTAAATTCCAAGTTAGACGCTTGACACATGCTCGTTGTGCTTGATATAAAGACGATACGGATGTGAGTCATCCAGAAGCTTGGCTGTTCTTATTTAAAAAAACCTAGAGAGGGGATATAAGTGAATAAATCAGAATTGATTAACGAGATTGCTGGTGCTGCAGGTATTTCTAAGGCTGCTGCTGGACGTGCGTTGGATGCAACAACTGCAGCAATCGCAAAGGCTATGAAAAAGGGTGATTTAGTAACATTGATTGGTTTTGGTACATTTTACGTAGGTAAGCGCGAGGCACGTAATGGTCGTAACCCGCGTACAGGGGCTACAATCAAGATTGCGGCTGCAAATTCACCGAAATTTAGAGCTGGTAAATCCCTTAAGGATGCTGTAAACTAGCACCCTTGTTGGTTAGGCAGGGTGCTTAGCTCAGTTGGTAGAGCGTCGCCCTTACAAGGCGAATGTCAGCGGTTCGACCCCGTTAGCACCCACCATTGAGTCGACATTTGTTCTTGGCCGCTTTAAATGAGTCAATTCAGAGTGCCTGTGGTTGGGGCACTCTTTATTTTTTTAGAGACGCTTTAGTTTTGGAGTGGTAGTTCAGTTGGTTAGAATACCGGCCTGTCACGCCGGGGGTCGCGGGTTCGAGCCCCGTCCACTCCGCCAATATGTAAAAATCATTAACTAACAGATAGTTACTGATATGCTGGAAAAGAGAAGAGGTATGCCGAAAGGTATACCTCTTTTGCTTTCTTATTTTCTTGAACGGCCACGGTCGTTTTACTTCCGCATCATCCTGGAAAACGCCGTTGGAAATAATATAGATCGCCGCAATTCCTTCACGTGCGAATAATGCGATTTTATTTCACGGGGAAGCCACATTAACGCACGATTTCTTTGAATTGCTCAAGAATGGCGGGATTGTCCAAGGTTGAAATGTCGGAAGTGATTTCTTCACCCTTCGCTAGGGTGCGTAAAAGCCTGCGCATAATCTTACCGGAACGGGTTTTTGGCAGGTTGTCACCAAAGCGTATTTCATCCGGCTTGGCGATGGGGCCAATCTCTTTACCTACCCAGTCGCGCAGTTCAGCAACGATTTTCTTCGCCTCATCACCTTGAGGGCGTGCTCCTTTGAGTACTACATAAGCGACCACTGATTCGCCTTTCACGTCGTGTGGTTTACCCACTACAGCAGCTTCTGCAACGAGATGGTTGGCCACCAGCGCCGATTCAATCTCCATTGTGCCTAAGCGGTGCCCTGACACATTGAGCACGTCGTCAATGCGCCCCATAATGGTAAAGAATCCGGTATTCGCATCGCGCACAGCGCCGTCGCCTGCCAGATAGAGTTTGCCACCCAAATCAGTCGGATAATAGCTTTTCACGAAGCGCTCTGGATCATTCCAAACGGTACGAATCATGGAGGGCCAAGGCTTTTTAATCACTAGCAACCCACCCGTACCCCAAGGCACATCTTTGCCGGTTTCGTCCACCACGTCAATATCAATGCCGGGGAAGGGTAGTGTGCATGAGCCAGGCACTAATGGTGTAGCTCCAGGCAATGGCGTAATGACGTGACCGCCGGTTTCGGTTTGCCAAAAAGTGTCGGCAATCGGGCAGCGACTGCCGCCCACTTGCTCGTAATACCACATCCAAGCTTCTGGATTGATAGGCTCTCCTACGGAACCCAACAAACGCAAACTGGAGAGATTGTAGTTTCTTGGATGTGCTTCAGGCGTGGTTTCGGATGCTTTAATCAAAGAACGAATCGCCGTGGGCGCAGTATAAAAAATGCTCACTTGGTGTTTTTCTATCATCTGCCAGAAGCGGCCAGCGTTTGGGTAGGTGGGGATACCTTCAAACACAACTTGCGTAGCTCCCATGGCCAGTGGGCCGTAAGTGACATAGCTGTGGCCTGTAATCCAGCCTACATCTGCGGTACACCAAAAGATGTCATCATTGTGAATGTCAAAGGTCCAGCGCATGGTGTTCATGGCGTGGAGTAGGTAGCCGGCGCAGCTATGTTGTACGCCTTTGGGTTTGCCTGTGGAGCCTGAGGTGTAGAGCAGGAACAATGGATGTTCAGCACCTACCATGACAGGTTCGCAGGTATTAGCACAGTCTGAGGTCAGATCATGCCACCAGATGTCCTGGGCGTTCCATGCGACATCTTGTCCGGTTTTTTTTAGCACGACGACTTTCTCAATAGCATCGCAACCGCCCATGGCAATGCCTTCATCTACTGCGGCTTTTAGCGGCATGGTCTTGCCACCGCGGAACTGACCGTCAGCGGTGATGACAGCCCTTGCACCTGCGTCGATGATACGCTCGTTCAGGCTCTTAGATGAAAAGCCACCAAATACCACCGAGTGAACCAAGCCAATGCGTGCGCAGGCTTGCATGGCGACGATAGCTTCGATGCCCATTGGCAAGTAGATGATGACGCGGTCACCCACATTCAGGTTCAGTTTCTTTAAGCCGTTCGCGAGCTGGCAGACCTGATGGTACAGTTCTTTATAGCTGATTTTTTTTGAGCTGCCGTCATCGGCCTCAAAAATAATGGCCGTTTTATTGGGGATGGTGGCGAGGTGTTTGTCTAAGCAGTTGGCAGAAATATTCAGTTCACCATCTTCGAACCATTTGTAGAAAGGTGCATGGTCCTGATTAAGTGTCTTGGTGAATGGTTGATGCCACACTAAAAGCTCGCGAGCCAGTTTTGCCCAGAATCCTTCGTAGTCTGCCGTGGCCTCGGCGCACAGTGCATGGTATGCCGCCATGCCTGAGACATTGGCGGATTTGACAAAATCGGCGCTCGGGTTAAAAACGCGGTTTTCATGCAGAATAGACTCGATGGACATGCTTAAAATCCCCTTAAAATTTGATGCGCACTTATAATGGGCACTTCTATAAATACATTTTTCGAGCGCATTACTGCGTTGCGCGGTACTCGCAACCTCGCTGTATACCCCATACTGTGGCTCTGGCCGCTACGCTTAACATCGCTTCGCGATATTAGCCTACGCCGAAACACTATGTTGGTTTTCTCGGTTTCTGCGTTCCGTGCACCTGGTACTGCATCTCGAACTCTGCATTTATAGAAGCGCCCTAATGACTGCCTACATCAGCAGTGTAAAGACCTAGCCATATATTACCTGAAAAAAACATGACGCTCACACTTGATAATTTACTCGCGCTGGAACACCTCCCAACTCCAGAAGAAAGCCATGTGATTCATGCCGTGGCATGCAGTCCTTTTCTAGAACGTTTGTTAGGCAGGGACGTGTCATTGCTATCACGCTTGATGGCGGATTTTTCGCAGCCTTTCACGATGGATGAGATGCAGCGTTTTTTATCTGCACAGACCATCACAGATGAGTCAAGCTTGAAACGCGCATTGCGGCTATTGCGCAGTGAGGTCATGGCAAGAATTATTACGCGAGACCTTAATCAGTTGGCTGATTTGCACGAAGTCATGCAGACGACATCGAATTTGGCGACTTGTACGATCAACGTCGCACTGGACTGTATCCAACAATGGCTGGCGGCTATTTACGGACAGCCATTGGATGCGCAGGGTAAGGTGCAACGTATGATCGTGATTGGGATGGGGAAGCTGGGAGGCGGGGAGCTCAATGTGTCCTCCGATATTGACCTGATTTTTGCGTATGAGACAGAAGGCGAAACGCAGGGCGGGCGATCCATTAGTCATCAGGATTTCTTTACGCGAGTGGCTAAGAAGCTGATTGCAGCGATTGATGAGATGACCGAAGATGGTTTTGTATTTAGAGTGGATATGCGTTTGCGCCCGTTTGGCTCGGAAGGCGCACTGGTCAGCAATTTGGATGCGCTTGAAGAATACTATCAAAATAACGGACGTGAGTGGGAGCGCTATGCTTGGATTAAAGGCAATGAAGTGACTGGCGGCGATGCGGTTTCCAAGTTATTGAAACCGTTTGTGTTTCGTAAATATCTCGATTTTGGTGCTTTTGCCAGTATGCGCGATCTGAAAGTACAGATTCAACGCGATGTGAACAGTAAAGGCATGCACGATAATATCAAACTGGGGCGGGGCGGGATTCGTGAGATTGAGTTTATTGCGCAGGTGTTCCAGTTGATACGGGGCGGGAGAGATGCAAGTCTGCAAGTCAAACCGACGCTTGCTGTATTGCAGTTATTAAAAGACAAAGGCTTATTGCCGGAAGAAACTGTGGCAGAGCTTAGTGAAGCGTATGTTTTTCTGCGTAATCTGGAACATCGTCTGATGTATGTGGAAGATGCACAGACACAGGAGCTCCCGCAATCTAATGAAACCCAGACCCGCATTGCGAAAGGCATGGGGTATGAACATTGGGCAGATTTTTTAGCACAGCTGGATCATTACCGCGTGCGGGTGCAGAAGCATTTTGATGAAACCTTTAGTGATGCGAATGAGGCATCGGATACGCTACATATAGAGAAATCTATCTGGAATGGCGCGATAGCGCCTCAAGTGGCGACAAAGCAATTGACTGCCTTGGGGTATGCGGATGCACAAGAAAGCTACAGGCGCTTATGTGTGTTGCATCAGAGTGGCCGCTATTTACAATTACCTGAGATCAGCCGTCAGCGTTTTGATGCCGTCATGCCCCATGTCATTACACATGCGGCAAAAATGGCCAATGCCGATGCGACGCTTACGCGCGTCACAGACTTGTTGGAGAGTATCTGTCGCCGCGCAAGTTATTTGGCGTTGCTGGCAGAGCATCCACATGCCATGCAGTTATTGGTCAGGTTGTGTAGCAGCAGTCCTTGGTTGGCCACTTATTTGAGCCAGCACCCCATTTTGCTGGATGAGCTGTTGGATATGCGTACTTTGTATGCGCAACCTGATTTTGGCGCATTGCGTAGCGAATTGCAGCAACGTGTGGCCGAGGCGGCTGGAGATATTGAACGGCAAATGGACATCATGCGTCACTTTAAGCACGCCTGTATCTTCCGCTTTGCGGCACAGGATGTTAATGGTGAATTAGCGCTGGAAGTGATTTCTGATTATTTAAGTGCGCTGGCAGATTTGATCATGCAAGTGGCGCTGGAAGTCATTTGGCCGAATGTGCGTGGACGACATATCGACACGCCTAAGTTTGCGGTGATTGGCTATGGCAAGCTGGGCGGAAAGGAACTTGGCTACGCCTCGGATCTGGACATTATTTTTCTATACGATGACGATGCGCCGGAAGCCGGCGAGGTGTATGCCCGCTTTGCGCAGCGCATTAACAACTGGTTTAACAGTTTAACTTCAGCCGGCTTACTTTATGAAACTGATTTGCAACTCAGACCAGACGGGAATAGTGGCTTGTTGGTGAGTAGTGTAGCCGCATTTAGAGAATATCAGTTACATAAAGCCTGGGTGTGGGAGCATCAGGCGATTACGCGTGCTCGATTTGTGGCTGGAGATGAAACGATAGGAAAAACATTCGATGCAATCCGTAGCGAGGTGATGACACTGACGCGTGACTCAAATCAACTGAAGTCGGAAGTGATCACAATGCGGGAAAAAATGCGTGCTGTACAGCATTGTGAAGCGGGGGTGTTTGACTTGAAACAGAGTAATGGCGGCATGATCGATGTCGAGTTTTTGGTACAATATCTGGTGCTGGCGAATGCCGGTGCCTATCCCGAATTAACTGCTAATATCGGGAATATCGCTTTGTTAAGAATGATGGCAGAGCGCAAACTGATTGATGCGGAATCCGCAGAGCAGGCGGTATTGGCGTATCGCGCATTACGTCATATGCAACACATGATCAAGTTGCAGAGTGCCACGCAGTCATCTGTTAGACAAAATGAGGTGGAGCAGTATGCTGACAGTGTAATCAGGCTGTGGAATCAGGTGTTTGCTTGATGCAAGTGCTAGCTGGTTAGCACCGCTCGATGATAGCCATTGGAGCCTAAGGTTGGCGTGGCTTTTGCTGTGAGTGTGAAAAATCAATCGCGGGACTTTGGAGACACAATGTCCAGGCGTGCTATAGTGGCGATGTGTGTTAGTGCATGATTCGCACATGAAGGGATTGCGCTGGAATGACGAGATTTGTGACGATTGCTCATTTAGTCTGCTTCGTGCAAAGGTCTCGTTTGTATTATATCAACTGCGTTTTTCAGGATACAAGGAGTGTGGATGTGACCAATTTGCCTGAATTCCAGAACTATAGTGTGATGGAAATGGTCGGGGATAGTTTTGCTACCAGAAAGGCGTTGTAATGTTAGGTATCATCGGTGGTACAGGGCTAACACAGCTCGATAATTTAACAATCACTAAGCGTGAGATTGTGCGGACCCCGTTTGGTGAGCCATCTCATCCGCTACTGTTTGGCGAGATATGCGGTCACGAAGTCATTTTTCTTGCAAGACATGGTGGTGGTCATACCATTCTTCCTCATCAGGTGAATTATTGCGCTAATATTTATGCGTTGCATTTGTTGGGCGTGACCGAAGTGGCCGCAGTGGCAACGGTAGGGGGTATCCATCGTGACTTATCGCCCGGTGTGATCGTGATTCCACATCAGATCATTGATTATACTCATGGACGCAAGAGTACGTTCTACGATGGCATCAATCAACCGGTCAAACACATAGACTTCACCCAGCCATACTGCCATTACATGCGCGCCAAATGGGAGTTGGCAGCATTGTCGATCGGTGAGCCGATTGTCAGCCATGGGGTCTATGCCGCAACGCAGGGGCCTAGATTGGAAACAGCCGCTGAGATCGATCGTCTTGAAAGGGATGGGGCCACTATCGTCGGTATGACCGGCATGCCTGAGGCGGCACTGGCGCGAGAGCTTGGCATGAGTTATGCGGCAATCAGCCCGGTGGTCAACTATGCGGCTGGCAGGGGGGGGAGTGTGCATCAGATTGATTATGAAGAGATGGTTGTTAGCTTGAGTCGAACCATGCTGCGTGTTCATGCCATTATTGCTGAGTTAGTGAAGCGGCATTATTGCAATACAGCGTCCGACCGCTAGGATCATGTCTAGGTGTATGTGAGTGGCAGTTAGAGAAGTATTGCGGATGGGGAATCCGTGCCTGTTATTAAAGGCAGCACCGGTTAAGGTGTTTGATACGTTCGAATTACATTGCCTGATACAGGACATGGAAGATACTATGCGCCATATGGAGGGGGCTGGGATTGCTGCGCCGCAAATCGGCGTGAGTGCCAGGGTCGTGATTTTCGGCCAGAAGGAGGAGGATCAGCACCAGAATACGCGCTATCCTGATGCGGATCGTGTGCCCTATACTGTGCTGATTAATCCTGTGATTACTCCCATGGGTACGGCAATGGAGGATGGCTGGGAGGGATGTTTGTCCGTGCCCGGGATGCGTGGCGTTGTGCCTCGCTACCAACAGCTCCACTATGCGGGCTTCGACCCGTTTGGTCATCCGATCGAGCGGGTAGTGAGTGGATTTCATGCGCGGGTCGTTCAGCATGAATGTGATCATCTAGATGGCGTGTTATATCCGATGCGTATTCATCATTTGAAGGATTTTGGTTTTACGGACGTATTTTTTCCTAATCAGGATTTCCAAGATGATTAATTTGTTGCTATAATTTCGGCTTCGTTGTGTAATATTTTTTATTTGGAAGAGTGGCAGAGCGGTTTAATGCTACAGTCTTGAAAACTGTCGTGGGTTCACGCCCACCGTGAGTTCGAATCTCACCTCTTCCGCCAAGAATTTCAATGCCGCTTTCATTAAGCGGCATTTGTTTTAATAGCATTCATTTTTAAAGGATAAAACCATGGTTCAAATCATCATCGATCACAATCCATCACAAGAGAAATTAAAGGAGTTAGGCGTCGCTAGCTGGTCTATCTGGGATTGTGCTCCTTCTAAGTTTCCGCTGAATTTTGACTCAGCAACTGAAAGCGCTTATGTGCTGGAAGGCGAGATTCGCGTGACCCCAGTCGGCGGTGAAACAGTCGTGATCAAGGCTGGTGATTTTGTTGTATTCCCTAAAGGTTTGAAATCAAACTGGGAAGTGACTAAACAACTGAAGAAGCACTATAAGCATTCTTAATTGCAACTCAGCTGATAAAGCATAAAATAGGGCCCATAGTAGGGCCCTATTTTTTTAGGAGAATGACATGAGTAAAATCACAGTTGAAAAACCAAGTAAGGAAAAGTTGGATTCTTTGGGCGTCAGTCGCTGGCCGACGTGGTCTAAGGAGATTTCACAATTTCCTTGGAGTTTTAGTACACAAGAAATCGCCTATGTGCTGGAAGGTGAAGTGACGGTAACGCCGAAAGGGGGTGAGCCAGTGAGCTTTGGTGCGGGTGATCTAGTCACTTTCCCTGCGGGCTTGTCTTGTACTTGGAGTGTTAAGAAGCCTTTGCGCAAGCATTATCAGCTAGGTTAAGCAAGATTCATTGTCGCACGGGCTTCAGATTTCTGCGATCAGTGCTTCATATAGCGACTGGATGCAGGATGTTTGTAGTTTCTGATTGTTTCTGGCGGAAATGAGAAAGCTGTCTTCAGCACGGTTACCTAGCGTATTGATTTTTGCGTTGTGTAATGCAATGTCATGCTTTAAAAGCTGCTGCGCCAGTGTGGCTAGTAGACCTGGTCGATCTCCGGCGATGATGTCAAGTTTGTGATGATAATCCGACTCTTCTGACAGCTGCACCTGAGTTGGGATAGGCATGAGTTTGACTTGTCGGTTCATGCGGCCTTGGAGCGGGTTTTCCAGAGGACTGTCCGCTCCCAGTTTCTTGCTCAGCTCGCTCTCAATGAATTTCAGCAAGCCGTTATAGCTGACAGACTTTCCGGATTGGTCAAGAATCAAAAAGCTGTCTAAGGCATAGTGATGCTGGGTTGTGTAAATCTTTGCTTCAACGATGCTATAACCCATGCGATCAAAGAAGTTGCAGATTCTGGCAAAGAGATCATTTTGGTCTTTGCTGTAGATCATGACCTGAATGCCATCGCCATGCGGGCTCAAGCGAGCGCGCACAATCGGCTTGGCGGTGTTGAGGTGAGGGGTCAGCAGGCGACTCTGCCAGGCAATCTCGTCGCTTTCGTAACGGGAGAAATAATGGTCGCCGAATTGTTGCCACAATTGTTGGTATGAATGCGGACTTAAGCCAAATCGATCGAGCTTTTCTGAGGCCTCTTGGATGCGTGCGGCGATGATGCATTTTGCATGGAAATCTGGCGTTTGGATCGCGTGCAGAGTGGCATCATATAAGCTCTCAAGCAGTCTGGCTTTCCACGCGTTCCAGACAGCCGGACTGGTGCCGCGAATATCGGCCACTGTCAGCAGGTACAGTGCATTTAATCTCCGCTCATTTTGTACGTAATTGGCAAACGTTTCTATCACACTGGGGTCCGATAGATCGGATTTTTGTGCGGTGGAAGACATTTTTAGATGGGACTCTACCAGCCATGCGACGAGTGCCGCATCCTCTTTTGCGAGACCATGGTGGAGGCAAAATCTAAGCGCATCTAGGGTGCCTAGGGTTGAGTGATCTCCCCCTCTGCCTTTTGCGATGTCGTGAAATAAGGCTGCCAGATAAAGTAAATGGGGCGAATCAAACGCTGAGAATAGCCTGCTACAGAGCGGAAACTCGTGTTTAAGTTCTGGTTTTGAAAAGCGGCGCAAATTGGCTAACACGTGCAAGATGTGTTCATCTACCGTATAAACATGAAATAAGTCATGCTGCATCTGGCCGATAATTTTGCCAAAAGCCGGAATGTAGCGACCTAATATGTCATAGCGATTCATGGCGCGCATGACATGATGGATGTGCTGAGGCTGAGATAAAATCTGTAAAAAGCATTTTTTGTTCTGCGGGTCTTGCCGGAAGTCGCGGTTGATCAGCGATTTGGCCCATTGCATGCTTCGTAACAGCATGGCGCCCATACCCTCTAGTTCGGTGTGTTGTTGTAGCAGTAAAAATGCTTCCAAGATGGCGGATGGGCGTTGTTGAAACAGAAGATGGCTTTTGACCTCCAGTAGATGGTTGCGTGATTCAAAATCTGCGTTAATACTACGTATCTGAACCGGTTCGGTGGTCAGTCGGGTTTGAAGCAGTTTGAGTAAGATATCGTTAAACAGACAGATGAACTTTACACTGCGGTAGTAGTCTTGCATGAGCTGCTCACTGGCACTGCGGCGTGGTGTGTTGCGATAGCCAAGTATGGATGCCAGTTGATTCTGAAAATCAAAAAGTAGCCTGTCTTCGCGACGGCCGCTGATGATGTGCAAGTGAATACGTAGCTGCTGTAACTTTCGCTCATGCTGACGTATCAGGCGAGCTTCTTGTAAGGTGATGATGTGTTGCCTGGTCAAGTCAGCCCAGATGTTGCCTGAATCACTGTGCAGATTCAGTCCCTGTGTCAGCCATAGGATGGTATGCAGATCACGTAGCCCGCCAGGACTTTCTTTGATGTTGGGCTCCAAATTATGCGCGCTATCATTAAATTTTGCATGTCTCTGGCCCTGCTCTTTGATCTTTGCTGCAAAAAATACCTTGGCGTCCATGGTGTGCTGAAGCGCCAATCGATAGTGTTGGTAGAGTGGCAGGTCGCCCGTTAACAGGCGTGACTCCAGCAGATTGGTCTGCACCGTAATATCTTTGGCCGTTTCTTCCATGCATTCTGCTAAAGTGCGCACGCTGTGACCCACGTGCAAGCCGAGATTCCATAATAAGCCAATTAGCACTTCAATCTTCTGATTGAGCGGCGAGTCTTCTTGTTGGGAATCAGGTAAGAGTATTAACAGGTCGATGTCGGAGTGGGGGTAAAGCTCACCTCTGCCATAGCCGCCGACCGCAATCAAGCAGCATCCAGCGTCGATCTTCAGTTCGCCCCATATATTTGTTAGCACTTGGTCCATTAGTGCACAGTGGCGTTTAAACAGAGACTTGCAGTCTGCTTTTGCTAGGAATGATTTCTTTAAGCTGGATAGTCCTGCTTTTAGTTCCTTGCGCCACATGTTTACCTGATGAGCATTAGCTTTAGAACGTGGTGTGACGTGCGTCATCATGGTGTTGGTCGGTTAAGCCCTGTCGATTAGGTGTTTAGGATAAACGCGGGAGGGGGAGGAGACCCATTAGAGATGGTCATTACTTCATAGCCCGTTTCTGTGACCAATATGGTATGTTCCCATTGCGCAGATAGGCTGCGGTCTTTGGTGACGATAGTCCAGCCATCTGGCATCTGTTTGATATCCCGCTTGCCAGCGTTAATCATTGGTTCGATGGTGAAGATCATGCCTGCCTGTAGCTTGATGCCCGTACCAGGCCTTCCATAATGAAGCACCTGCGGGTCCTCATGGAACTTCTTGCCTATACCATGTCCGCAGAATTCGCGCACGATGCTGTAGCCGCTCTTTTCTGCGAACGATTGAATGGCATAACCAATGTCCCCTAATGTTGCCCCCGGTCTTACTTTGTCGATACCTAGCCACATGGCCTGATAGGTCAGTTCACACAATCGTTTGGCCTGTATGGATGCTTCCCCGATGCAGAACATGCGACTTGTGTCGCCATGGTAGCCATCTTTGATGACCGTAATGTCAATATTGACGATGTCGCCATTCTTCAGCATTTTTTCACTGGGGACGCCATGGCAGATTTGTTGGTTGATAGAAGTGCAAATTGATTTGGGGTAGGGCTGGTGACCATCTGGAGCATAATTGAGTGGGGCAGGAATCGCTTGTTGCTCATTGACAATATAGTCGTGGCAAAGTTTATCGAGTTCATTGGTGGTGATGCCATGTGTGACGAAAGGGGTGATGTAGTCCAGCACTTCGGAGGCTAATCTACCTGCTATGCGCATTTTCTCGACGTCTTGTTGATTTTTGATTGTAATGGTCATGAATTGAATTTTCTTGGGGTGTCGGGTGTGATTTTATCATAGCCATTCATGTTGGTTTAACAGGTCGCGTGGAAACATTATCCTTAGGAGGTGGGGATGCTATATTCGTTGAGCTTCGTGGTGTATTATATATAAATCAATAAGTTAGTAATTTACCAACAAGGACTTTCATGGGTTCTGTCATCCTGCCATCTTTGCCGATTTAATCCCAGCCGAGATTAAATCGGCAAAGATGGCAACGATTCGTCAAAGAAGTGAATGTTTCATAATCTCAACCCATGCGCTTCTAGGTTCATTTCCCGATGGAAATACAGCATTTGTTCAGCCTTATGTGTCATTTGGGCAGGACTTGTGCTAGCTTAATCGTTACATTGGTGATATCATCACGCCTCCGCAATTTTGTGGGGGCGTTTTTCATGATATTGAGAAGCGTCAAATTTACACGTAGCCCAACTTGGGGTGCCTTGTCAAAGGTGTTTTTGGTGTTGCGTGAATTGATAACCCTTTAGAAGAGAGAGATTGTTATGTCTGTGACCATGCGTCAAATGTTAGAAGCCGGAGTTCATTTCGGCCATCAAACCCGTTATTGGAATCCTAAAATGGCACCATTCATTTTTGGTGACCGCAACAAGATCCATATCGTCAACTTGGAAAAAACCTTGCCAATGTTTGAAGAAGCACAGAAGCATGTGCGTACATTGGCCGCTAATAAAGGTCGTATTTTGTTCGTAGGGACAAAGCGCCAAGCACGTGACATCATCAAAGAAGAAGCAACGCGTGCCGGTTGTGCCTATGTGAATCACCGTTGGTTGGGCGGTATGCTGACGAACTTCAAAACGGTTAAACAATCCATCAAGCGCCTGAATGACTATGAAACCATGTTGCAAGATGGCAGCTTGGATAAGTTTGGCAAAAAAGAAGCTTTGGGCTATAAGCGTGAAGTTGAGAAGCTCGAACGCTCTATCGGTGGCATTAAAGAGATGGGTGGTTTGCCAGACGCGATTTTCATTATTGACGTAGGTCATGAGAGTGGTGCAATCACTGAGGCGGCTAAATTGGGCATTCCAGTGATTGGTGTGGTTGATACTAACAACTCACCAGATGGGGTTGCTTATGTTATTCCTGGTAACGATGACTCAAGCCGTGCGATTCGTTTGTATGCGCGTGGTATGGCGGATGCAGTTTTGGAAGGTCGCAATTCTGTGATTTCTGAAATCGTTAAATCAGCCAATGAAGAAGTAGCGGAAGTCGCTGCTGAGTAATTGTTTCATTTTCAAAAGGGGCGAGTAGCCCCTTTTGGATTTAAAAAATATACGTTAAATCAATTTATTAGACTAATAAATTAAAGTGGTTTATTAGAATTAAGGGGTTAAGAATGGCTGAAATTACCGCTGGTATGGTGAAAGAGTTGCGTGAGCGCACAGATGCGCCAATGATGGATTGTAAAAAAGCATTGACTGAAGCTGAGGGCGATATGAGCCGTGCAGAAGAGATTTTGCGCGTACGTTTTGGTAACAAAGCAAGTAAAGCGGCAGGTCGTGTTGCCGCAGAGGGCACAGTTGGCATCAGCATTAGTGCTGATGGTAAAGTAGGTGCTATGGTTGAGGTGAACTCTGAAACAGACTTTTGTGCCAAGAATGAAGATTTCTTAAAATTTGTTAATGAGTTGGCGGGTGTAATTGCTAATAGCACTGCGGATACAATCGAAGCTGTTGCTGCTTTGCCTATGCGCGGCGCGACTGTTGAGGAATCACGTGCACAGTTGGTTGGTAAGATTGGCGAGAATATCACGCCGCGTCGTTTTGTGCGTCCAGCCGCTCAAGGTAAGCTGGTAAGCTATATTCATGGTAGCAAAATTGGCGTTTTGGTAGATTTGGTTGGAGGCGACGACGCCTTGGGTAAAGACATCGCGATGCATATTGCGGCTGCTAAACCTAAAGCATTGGACGCATCGGGCATTGATGCGAGCTTAATTGAAGCGGAGCGTCGCGTGGCGATTGAGAAAGCTAAAGAGGCTGGCAAGCCAGAGGCGATGTTGGAGAAGATTGCGGATGGTACAGTTCAGAAGTTCTTGAAAGAAGTGACACTGTTAAGCCAAGCTTTCGTTAAAGATGATAAAGTGACCATCGAGCAGCTGCTGAAGTCAAAAGGTGCTGCTGTCACCTCATTCACGATGTTTACCGTAGGTGAAGGGATTGAGAAGGTTGTGGTTGATTACGCGGCAGAGGTTGCAGCAGCAGCTAAGCTTTAATTATCCGCCTTAACCTGAGAACCGCAGTTCAGCACGTTAAGTGTGCGGTTTTTAGGTTTCAGTGCCGAAGCGTACTATGCACGGTATTGAGTGAGATGAACATAAAAATGGATTAAGCATGCTTAATCCATTTTTTTTCAACCAATTCGATGTTTATTTGAACGTTGCATGGTGTAATTTTGTGCCTAACAGGCGTGTTTTATGCTTAAATAGGCAAACTTTAGATTTGAGGAGATGCTGTGTCTGTACCTGCTTATAAGCGTATCTTGCTGAAGCTTTCCGGTGAGGCTTTGATGGGGGAGGATGCTTATGGCATCAATCGCTCAACGATCACGCGCATCGTGAATGAGATTAAAGAGGTGGTGGATTTAGGGGTGCAAGTGGCCGTTGTTATTGGTGGAGGCAATATCTTCCGTGGTGTCGCCCCAGCAGCTGAGGGCATGGACCGTGCAACCGCAGACTACATGGGTATGCTGGCTACCGTGATGAACGCCATGGCCTTGCAGGATGCCATGCGTAATATCGGGTTGAATGCGCGTGTACAATCAGCATTGAGCATTGAACAAGTCGCTGAGCCCTATATTCGTGGCAAGGCAATTCGTTATTTAGAAGAAGGCCGCGTGGTCATCTTCGGCGCAGGGACGGGTAATCCCTTTTTTACGACAGATACGGCCGCTGCCTTGCGTGGAATGGAAATGAACGCTGAAATTGTCATGAAGGCGACAAAAGTAGATGGGATTTACACAGATGACCCGAAGACGAATCCTGAAGCGATGCGCTATAAGACTATCAGTTTTGATGAAGCCATTATTAAGAATCTTAAGGTGATGGATGCCACTGCACTGACACTGTGCCGTGACCAAAAATTGCCTATCTCTGTGTTCAGCATCTTTAAACAGGGCGCTTTGAAGCGTGTGGTGATGGGTGAAGATGAGGGTACTAAGGTATTGCCTTAACGTTCGCGTCCCGCGTAATAGTTGAGACCTGTGTCAGTTGATGATCTGGGGTGACCAACCCTGAGTAAAGTTGGAGAGATAAATGCTTGAAGATGTAAAGAAAAACGCTACACAAAAAATGCAGAAGTCATTAGATGCTTTAAAGAATGATTTAGCCAAGATTCGCACTGGACGTGCGCACGCTGGATTGTTGGATCATGTCATGGTGGAGTATTACGGATCGCTGGTGGCAGTGAATCAGGTGGCCAATGTCAATGTCGGTGATGCTCGTACGATCAATGTGCAACCTTATGAAAAGAATATGATTGCCAAGGTTGAAAAAGCCATTCGGGACAGCGATTTAGGATTGAATCCATCAACAAACGGTGACATTGTGCGTGTGCCGATGCCGATGCTGACTGAAGAGCGCCGTCGCGACCTGTCAAAAATCGTTCGATCTGAAGGTGAAGGGGCAAAAGTAGCGATTCGTAATGTGCGTCGTGATGCAAACGATGCGCTGAAGAAAATGGTCAAGGATAAAGAGATTTCTGAAGATGATGAGCACCGCGCTCAAGATGACATTCAGAAAGCGACTGATAAGGCTGTTGCCGAGGTTGATAAAATGTTGCAGGTCAAAGAAGCCGACCTGATGGCAGTTTGATTGCTGTATTAGTCGAAATGCATCCATTCTCTCGGTATCACCTCATTCAACTTTGGGGCTGTTGATTGCATCTATTTACCAGTGCCACCCAACAGGTTCCAGTCGCTACTGAGATTCCAAAGCATATTGCTGTCATCATGGATGGCAATGGGCGATGGGCCAGAAAACGGTTTTTGCCTCGCATTGCTGGACATAAGCGTGGTGTAGAAGTTGTTCGTGATTTGGTCAAGCAATGCATCAAGCTCAAAGTGGCGTATCTTACTTTGTTCGCGTTCAGCAGCGAAAACTGGCGAAGACCAGCAGAAGAGGTATCTTTCTTGATGGGGCTTTTTATGCAGGCACTCAAGCGAGAGGTCGCAAAATTGCACCAGAACAATATCAAATTGGTGATGATCGGTGATCGTAGTCGTTTTGATGCGGCTTTGATTCAAGAGATTGAAGCTTCTGAATTGCTTACAGCCAATAACACAGGGCTGGTGCTAACCATTGCCGCGAATTATGGTGGGCGTTGGGATGTGTTACAGGCCGTGAACAAGATGCAACAGGCGTTACCGCAATTAGCAGGGCATTATCGTGAAGAGCATCTCACCCCTTATCTTTCCATGAGTTATGCGCCTGAACCCGATCTTTTTATTCGTACTGGTGGCGAGACGCGCATCAGCAACTTTTTGCTTTGGCAGTTGGCTTACACTGAATTCTACTTCACGGATACCTTGTGGCCGGATTTTGATGAGGAGGCGGTCAATCTGGCGATTAACTCTTATCAAAAACGAGAGCGCAGATTTGGGCGTACGAGTGAGCAACTGGAAGTGAATAAAAATGCTTAAAACTAGGGTCATTACAGCCATCGCACTTATCACCGGTTTGTTGACCGCTTTATTTTATGCATCAAACACTGTTTGGGCGTTGATTACGCTAGTTATCACCTTGCTTGGTGTTTGGGAGTGGTCTAATTTAATCAAGCTGAATAGATTGCAGATGCTAGCCGTTGTGTTGCTTGCGTTAGGTTTTGGATTGCTTGTTTTATTGATTCTAGAGACGCCACTGGCCCCATATCAGCAACCATTGAACTTGACCATTTTAGGCGCTGCAACTTTGTTTTGGGTCGTGATTGCACCCGTATGGTTGGCGACTCGCAAGCATATCTCTTGTAAGTTGTCGATGGCGATCTTAGGGCTGTTGCTTTTGCTGGCAACCTGGATCGGCATGATGGGCTTGCATGATATGAATGCATGGTTATTATTGGCAGTCATTGCGACAGTGAGTTTGGCGGATAGTGCAGCTTATTTTACAGGTAAGCGCTTTGGTAAACATAAGCTTGCGCCAGAGATTAGTCCAGGAAAGACTTGGGAAGGTGTTGCAGGTGCTATCGTGGCTACTACCATTTACGGTGTGATGATTTGTTACCATCAGCACTGCAGTTATTGGCTAATCGTCGGTTTATGGCTGATTGTTGCTTTTAGTATTATAGGTGATCTATTTGAGTCTATGCTGAAGCGTCAAGCAGGCATTAAAGATAGCAGTCAATTATTACCTGGGCATGGTGGTGTGTTAGATCGGATTGATGGTTTTATTCCTACCATGGCAATCGTTTTTCTTCTCACCTATAGTCCATTTTTTGCCACACTCCAAGCGCATGGACAATAGTGCAAGGTAATGAGCTTCTATACTTAACATGATTCAAAACGTCACGATTCTAGGTGCTACTGGCACAATAGGCCTGCAAACTTTGGATGTGATGTCTCAACATCCTGAGCGCTTTAGAGCATTTGCATTAACGGCAAACGCAAACGTGCAGAAGTTATTTGAACTGTGTGAAGCATACTCGCCACAGTATGCTGTGATGTTGCAGGAAGCCGCAGCAGCGCAACTTGAAGTTAAACTCAAAGCAATTGGATCTGCTACTAAGGTTTTGCAAGGGATAGAAGCGCTAAATGAAGTCGCTGCGCACAAGCAGGTGCATGTGGTCATGGCTGCGATTGTGGGTGCGGCTGGTTTGCATCCAGCGATGGCTGCCGCAAAAGCGGGTAAGCGTATTTTACTTGCGAATAAAGAAACACTTGTCATGGCAGGCAATTTGTTTATGCAGGCTGTGGCAGAGGGTGGTGCAACATTGTTGCCTATTGATAGTGAGCATAATGCTATTTTTCAGGTGATGCCACAGCAGCGGGCAGAGCATTTGTCTGACATGGGAGTCAAACGGGTACTATTAACCGCATCAGGTGGACCATTCAAAAATTCTCGCATGGAAGAGCTCCATTCTGTGACTAAGGCGCAGGCGCTGAATCATCCCAACTGGGTCATGGGGCCAAAAATCACCATAGATTCCGCTACTATGATGAATAAGGGATTGGAAGTGATCGAGGCTCATTGGCTGTTTAATGCGGCACCAGAGCAGATAGATGTGGTTGTTCATCCCCAAAGCATTATTCATTCCATGGTCGAATATATTGACGGTAGCGTATTGGCTCAGTTGGGCAATCCGGATATGCGTACGCCCATTGCCTATGGATTGGGATACCCGGACAGGTTGCAAAGTGGGGTAAGTAGTTTGGATTTGTTAAAGATAGGCCACCTTGATTTTTTTTCGCCCGATCAAGCACGATTTCCATGTCTGCGTTTAGCTTATGACGCCTTGAAGGTGGGTGGGACAGCACCAGCGATATTGAATGCGGTCAATGAGGTAGCAGTCGAAGCATTCTTGGCGGAGAAGATTGGTTTTATGGAAATTGCGGCGACCATTGAATCTGTGTTGAACTCGGCTAGCATTGAGCAGGTTGTTTCTGTTGAGCAATTGGTTGCTACGGATGCTGAGGCAAGGCGTATGGCAGCACATTGCTTGTCGTAATCATGGCATAGGTCTGAGAATCAAGATGTTAACGGCGCTGGCGTTTATATTTACCTTGGGATTGATTGTTACAATCCACGAGTATGGTCATTTTCAAATGGCCAAGTGGTGTGGAGTGAAAGTACTCAAGTTTTCAGTCGGTTTCGGTAAGCCTTTATTTCAAACGCGACTAGGTCAGGATCAAACGGAATTCATCATCGCAGCTATCCCTTTAGGAGGGTATGTCAAGATGTTGGGCGAAGATTCTATGAGTGACAGAGAGTTACGTGACCAAGATATAACGCGTGCCTTGAATAGGCAAAGTGTCGGCAAGCGCATGGCAATCGTTCTAGCTGGGCCATTTGCAAATTTGTTACTCGCCGTGATGCTTTACTGTATCCTATTCTTAGTCGGCGTGCCTGGCTTAAAACCCATGATTGGAGGAGTGCTAGAAAATAGCCCAGCTGCTTTGTCGCAGATGCAAGCAGGTGATGTGATTACAAAGGTGAACGACACGACCGTTTCCTCCTGGCAAGAAGCGCGATGGGTGTTGCTTAAGTCGTCATTTAAGCAGAATTTAATTGAAATTGAAACGGTGAGTCCATTGCATGAAACGCAACGATATCAACTGGACATTTCTCATTTGAATCATGACGACCTGAGTCGAGATGTATTAGACCAGCTCGGATTGAAAATGTATAAGCCACAGATGCCCGCCAGAGTTGGCAGTGTTGCATTTGGCAGCCCTGCTGAGGCTGCTGGATTGCTGAAGGGAGATTGGGTGTTGGCCGTCAATGAGCAAGCCGTTGGTGATTGGAATGCGTTTGTGAATGAAGTAAAGCGTAGCCTAGATGCCGAAGTGCGTTTACTGATAAAGCGTGGCGAACAAACGAAGATTGTTACAGTTAGACCTGAGGCTGTGGTGGAAAATGGTAAAACTATTGGTCGTTTGGGGGTGGGGCTTCAGGTGGATGAGCAATTGTTGCAGCAGACTTGGATTACAACTCAATATACATTGCCGGAGGCGATGCTAAAAGCGGTTGAGAGAACATGGGATACAGCCAAGTTCAGCTTGGACATGCTTGCTAACATGGTGATCGGCAATGTTTCTTGGAAAGGGATTAGTGGACCTGTGACTATCGCTGACTATGCTGGACAGAGCGCCCATATGGGTGTCAAGGTGTTTTTAGGGTTCATTGCGCTCATCAGTATTAGCATCGGTGTCATTAACCTGCTACCTATTCCCATTTTAGATGGTGGTCATTTCATGTATTATATGGTTGAATTTCTTACTGGCAAGCCGGTGTCCGAAACAGTCCTCAGTATCGGGCAGAGAATTGGCTTTGTTATCATCGGCGGAATGATGATATTGGCGCTTTACAATGATGCGAATAGATTAATAGCAGGCTAAGTGGATGGCAAACAATAATTTAAGACGATCACCGTTTAAAGTGAAGGCGTTACTGTTGCTGATGACCGGATTGTTCGCAAACTCGGCATTGGCCCTAGAGCCTTTCATCGTTAAAGATATCCGCGTTGAAGGAATCCAACGCACTGAAGCGGGTACTGTGTTTAGCTATCTCCCCGTGAAGGTTGGTGAGGAGATGAATGATGACCTTGCGTCTCAGGCGATTAAATCCTTGTATGGCACGGGGTTCTTCAAGGATGTTCGCATTGAGGCTGAGGGGGGTGTGCTTGTTGTGACAGTGCAAGAGCGTTCTGCCATTGCAAAAATTGATTTCAGTGGCAACAAATCGTTCCCAACAGATAAGATGAAAGAAGGGCTGAAACAGATAGGCCTTTCGGATGGTCAAATCTTCGACAAATCACAGCTGGATCGCGCGGAGCAGGAAATCAAACGCCAATACCTTTCTCAAGGCAAATATGGCGCATCTGTTAAGGCTGTGGTTACACCACTAGAGCGCAATCGAGTTTCAATTCGCTTTGATATCGAAGAGGGCGCGGTTTCAAAGATACGTGACATTAACATTGTGGGGAATCACGCGTTCACAATGGAGGACTTGCGTGCTCAATTCTTGCTGACCACACCCAATTGGATGAGTTGGTGGAATAAGGATGATCAATATTCCAAGCAAAAGCTCAACGCCGACTTGGAAACATTACGTTCTTTCTATATGAATCAAGGTTATCTTGAGTTTAATATTGATTCGACTCAAGTATCCATCACACCGGATAAAAAAGACATTTACATTACAGTGAATATTACCGAGGGTGAAAAATACAAGATTTCTGAAGTGAAACTCACGGGCGAGACCTTGGTGCCAGAAGATGAGTTACGTCAATTGATGAAGATTCAGGCTGGCGACACGTTTAGCCGTGAAAAGGTCACACAAACGAGTAAAGCCATCAGCGATAGGTTGAGCAATGATGGCTATGCCTTTTCGAACGTGAATGCTGTGCCTGAACTCAATAAAGAGCAGCACACGGCGGCGTTTACGTTTTTTGTTGATCCTGGTAAGCGTGTCTATGTGCGCCGTATTAATGTCATGGGGAATACCAGAACGCGTGACGAGGTCATCCGTCGCGAGGTGCGTCAGTTGGAATCTGCGTGGTTTGCTTCAAATAAAATCAACCGCTCTAAAGAGCGTATCACGCGTACGGACTATTTCTCGGATGTGAACGTTGAAACACCCGCCGTGCCTGGCACGACAGATCAGGTGGATCTCAATATCAGTGTCACTGAGAAATCAACGGGTAGCGTACAGTTTGGTGCTGGCTTATCTAGTAACGAAGGTGTCGTGTTTGGTTTTACGGTCAATCAGAATAATTTCCTAGGGACTGGTAACCGTGTTAGTGCGCAGGTGAACACGGGTAAAATCAACACTGTTTACTCTCTCTCATTTACCGATCCATATTTCACAGCGGATGGGATCAGCCGAGGGATTGATCTGTATCGTCGCGATGTGAATACAGGTTCACTCAATAGTCTTGCTACCTATAGTACGTCATCCTACGGAGGTGGCGTGCGATTTGGCGTTCCGCTTAACGAACGTGATGGACTTAACTTCGGGATGTCGGTTGATTTCACAAAGGTAAGTGATTTAACAAGTGTAAGTCCGCAGCAATACCGAGATTTTTGTAATCAAAGTACTGGCTGTACTGCAAACTCATTGGTTGCAACAGCAGGCTGGGTGCATGATTCGCGCGATAGCATCATGTTTACGACTAATGGTGTGTTGCAAAAGTTGACGGGCGAAGTTTCGTTTCCCGTGCTGGATTTAGAGTATTACAAGATTGACTATAAGCATGCTTGGTACAAAGAGTTATATACAGGCTTTACTTTGATGCTGAACGGCGAAATTGGTTATGCGGACTCTTATGGCAGCAAAGAATACCCATTCTTTAAAAACTTCTTCATGGGTGGTGTGAACTCGGTTCGCGGTTATGAGAATGGGTCACTAGGACCAAGGTCCATCATAAATGGTCAGGACTTTTCAACAGGGGGCACTAAGCGTCTCTTGGGTAATGCAGAACTGTACCTGCCGATTCCTTTCTTAAAGGACACTAAACAATTTAGATTGAGTACTTTCGTAGATGGTGGTAACGTTTTCGGTAGAAATGATTCATACGACTTTGGGGATTTGCGATACTCAGCAGGTTTGGGTTTAAGTTGGCTTTCACCATTTGGTCCATTGAAACTGGTTTATGCTAAACCGTTTAATAACCAAGAAGGTGAGAGAACGCAAACTATTCAGTTTCAAATGGGGCAGCAGTTTTAGCGCATGAGTGGGGCGTGCTCAGGGCGCGTGGTTGGACTTGGTGATATACATTCACATGGTCGTATTGGTTTTGTTTTGGAGAGTTCAATTGAATAAAATTTTAAAGAATCTGGTATTTGTAGCTTGTATGGCATGTGCAGCTAGCGCTTATGCCGAGCTTAAAGTCGGTGTTGTGCAGGTAGAAAAAATCCTACAGGAGGCGCCACAAACTACCGAGAGTGGTAAAAAGTTAGAGCGTGAATTTAGTCCGCGTTCGCAAGAGTTGGATAGGATGTCAAAACAAATCAAAGAGTTAGAGGCTGCTTTAGATAAAGATGGATTGACGATTTCAGAGGCTGAGCGCCGGAATAAAGAGCGTGATGTGCAAAATATCAAAATCGAATTTCAACGTAAACAGCGTGAGTTGCGCGAGGACATCAATTTACGCAAAAATGAAGAGCTAAGCTCACTTCAGGATCGCATCAATAAAGCCGTACAGTCAGTCTCTGAAACAGAGGGGTATGATTTGGTGGTTTATAGTGGCGTTGCCTATGCTAGCAAAAAGATCGATATCACCGATAAGGTTCTGAAACTGCTAGGTAAAAAGTAGATTGTGCATTGAAAATATTCGCTGTTTTTGAATAGGGTAGGAATGGCTAGACAATACTCGCTGAACGAAATCGCATCGGTATTGGGCGGGGTTGTTGTTGGTGACGGCAATGTGCTGATATCTCGTGCATCCTCACTTGCCAATGCTCAAGCTGGTTCCATTAGCTTTGTGAGTGATAGTAAGTATGAAAAAGTGTTGGGTACAAGTGAGGCGAGCGCCTTCATCTTAAAACAAACACTTGCCGGACTGACCCAGCAACCCAAAATCATTGTAGATAATCCATACGCCTATTTTGCGAAAGTCTCGACGTTTTTGAATCCTCCTTTAGCCGTTAAGGCAGGCATTGCATCAAGTGCAGTCGTAGATCCTGATGCCAAGATTCACGCTTCGTGCAGTGTGGCGCCGCTGGTTGTCATCGGTAAAAATGTAGTGTTAGGTGAATGTGTATCGATCGGTGCTGGATGTGTGATCGAGGATGACGTGGTGATTGGCGCCAATACCCGATTGGAACCTAATGTGACGATCAAGCATCATTGTACCATCGGTGAAAACTGTCATATTTTTTCAGGAGCCGTGATTGGATCGGATGGTTTTGGTTATGCACAAGAAGAGGGTCAATGGTTAAAGATTCCTCAGGTCGGTCGAGTTGTGATTCATGCCAATGTAGATGTTGGCGCTAATACGACCATTGACCGAGGTGCGCTTGATGACACCATCATTGAAGAGGGTGTTAAGTTGGACAATCTGATTCAGATTGGACATAACTGTATCATCGGAGCGCATACAGTGATTGCTGGATGTGTTGGCATTGCAGGAAGTGCGCGCATAGGAAAATATTGCAGAATCGGTGGGGCTGCAATGGTGCTTGGGCATTTGGAGATTGCTGATCATGTGACCATTTCTCCTGGCAGCATGATTACACGCTCACTGACATCTTCTGATACCTATACCGCATTGATGCCATTCCAAAAGCATAAAGAATGGTTAAATACTGCCGCGAAGATTCGTCATTTAGATGAGTATGCAGGTAAAATAAAGTCTCTTGAACAAGAGATTGCGCTGTTGAAGTCTGAACAGAGATAGCAAAGATTATTAAATAAACATTAGCTGAGATAAAAATGACCAATACATCTAATCCAACCAGCATGGATATTCATGAGATTCTAGAGCACCTTCCGCATCGTTATCCGTTTGTGTTGATTGATCGTGTGGTTTCAATGGAGTTAGGTAAAGAAATTACTGCGATTAAAAATGTGAGCGTTAATGAGCCATATTTTCCGGGGCATTTTCCTTATCATCCAGTGATGCCAGGTGTTTTGATTGTAGAGGCAATGGCGCAGGCTGCGGCAATCTTATCCTTCAAAACAATGGATACTAAGCCATCGGATGATTCTGTTTACTACTTCGCAGGGATTGATAGTGCTAGATTCAAAAAACCGGTTTCTCCAGGCGATCAGATTGTACTCAACGTCAAAATTGACCGTATTTTAAAAGGGATATGGAAATACTCTGGCGTGGCTACAGTAGATGGCTCAGTTGTAGCTGAGGCCCAGATGATGTGCATATTGAAAGCGATAGAGAAATAGTCCTACCAGTACTGGCTTTGAAAGTGTCTTTGATAAGAGCACTCTTCCAGATTAGAAAATAGAATAAGTGTTGTGATGCAAACCCCTAAAATCCATCCTACTGCCATCATTGATCCAAGTGCTGAATTAGACTCAAGCGTTGAGGTTGGTCCTTATTCCTTGATTGGTCCCAATGTTAAGATTGATGCAGGCACTCGTGTTGCTGGACATGTCACCATCAATGGTCCATCAATCATAGGCAAGAATAATCAGATATTCCAGTTCTCATCATTGGGTGAAGTGCCTCAAGATAAGAAATACAAGGGTGAGCCTACCCTGTTGGAAATCGGTGACAATAACACTATTCGTGAATTCTGTACCTTCAACCGTGGCACGGTTCAGGATAAAGGCACCACTAAGATTGGTAACAATAACTGGATCATGGCTTATGTGCATATTGCGCATGACTGTGAGATTGGCAACCATACGATTTTTGCCAACAATTCATCGCTTGCTGGTCATGTGGATGTACATGATTACGCCATTTTGGGTGGATTCACCCTGATACATCAATTCTGCAAGATTGGTTCACACGTGATTACTGCTGTTGGTTCAGTGGTGTTTAAGGATATTCCGCCCTATATCACTGCGGCCGGTTATGACGCAAAGCCACACGGCATCAATGCAGAAGGGCTCAAGCGTCGCGGTTTTTCTGCAGATAGCATTTTGCAGATCAAGCGCGCTTATAAGACGCTGTATCGCAAGAGTTTGACATTAGAAGAATCTAAGCTTGAGCTGTCTACCATGTTGGCAGAAGTGCCGGAGATTGGACTGCTTACTGATTTTCTCAATATTTCTACGCGCGGCATTATCCGCTAACTAGAGTGTCTTATGGTTAGAATTGGCATTGTGGCAGGAGAAGCCTCAGGCGACTTGCTCGGTGGTCACCTGATACAGGCGTTGAAACTCAAACGACCAGACATTGAGTTTATCGGGATAGCCGGTCCGAAAATGATCGGGGAGGGGGCTCGGACTCTCTTTCCAATCGAAAGCTTATCTGTGAGAGGCTATCTTGAAGTCTTCAAGCATTTATGGGGCTTACTTAAGTTGCGTCGCCAGTTGCTAAATTACTTCTTAAGCAATCCTCCTGATTTGTTCATCGGTATTGATGCACCAGATTTTAATTTCTGGTTAGAGAAAAAACTTAAACGAAAAGGAATTAAAACGATTCACTATGTCAGTCCTTCAGTCTGGGCATGGCGTAAGAATAGAATTAATAAAATCAAGCAGTGTGTCACGCAGGTCTTGGCATTATTCCCGTTTGAACAACCACTCTATCAAGCAAGAAATATCCCAGTTTCCTATGTGGGACATCCTCTCGCCGATATGCTTCCGTTAAAACCTGACACCTTGGGGGCGCGTGAGATTCTAAAGCTGAATAGCACGGCTTTGGTGGTGGCAATGCTGCCGGGTAGCCGGCAAAGTGAAGTGCAACAACATGCTGATTTGTTTATTCAAGCAGCAAAACGCATTTATGCCGAGCAGCCTAAAGCAGTTTTCCTAGTGCCATTGATTACTCGTGAAACACGTGAAATCTTCGAGCAGGCTATTTTTAAAGAGGCTGAAGCGTTGCCGATCCAATTGTTATTTGGTCATGCGTATGATGCCATGGAGGCTGCGAATGTTGTGATTGTTGCTTCAGGTACGGCCACTTTAGAGGCTGCATTGCTTAAAAAGCCGATGGTGATAACATACCGAATGTCCAGCCTCAGTTGGCAGTTGCTTAAACGTATGCGTTTACAGCCTTATGTGGGTTTGCCTAACATTCTTGCAGGTAAGTTCGTGGTACCGGAGTTGTTGCAGCATGATGCGACACCAGAAAAGTTGGCAGATACTGCATTGGCGTTAGTGAGTGATAAACATCATGTGGCCGAGATCGAAGCGGAGTTCACTAAGATTCATCATGTATTGAGACAAAACACGGCAGAAAAGGCTGCATCCGCTATTCTCTCGCATCTGAAATGAGTAGTACATTATTAATTTGCGGTGTAGATGAAGCGGGGCGTGGTCCACTGGCTGGTGCGGTGTACGCTGCTGCAGTGATATTGCATCCTGAAAAGTCCATTCACGGTTTGGCAGATTCAAAAAAGCTGAGTGAGAAAAAGCGTGATGCACTTGCGATAGAAATCAAGCGACATGCCTTTCTTTGGGCAATTGCGAGTGCCAGTGTGGAAGAGATTGATCATTTCAACATTTTGCAAGCCAGTTTACTTGCAATGAAACGTGCGATCGAAGGCGTGCAGGAGAAGTTAAGTTTTTTGCCAGAGGTGGGGGATGTGCTGGTGCAGGTGGACGGCAATAAATGCCCTAAAATCAACTTACCATGCGAGGCGATTGTAAAAGGGGATAGTAAAGTTCAGGCAATTTCTGCGGCTTCTATTCTCGCTAAAACTGCTCGTGATGCAGAGTTGTATATTTTGGACAGGCAGTATCCGATGTATGGTTTCGCTCAACATAAAGGCTACCCGACGGCCAATCACTTAGTGCAGCTTAAGCAGTATGGCGTCTCGCCCGTGCATCGAAAAAGTTTTTCCCCAGTTCGTCAGTTACTGAGCCAGCGTTAGCTTAACAGCAGGAATACAGAGGGTTTTTTGTGTAAATCTGGCAATGTTGCTTGCTTCCATGCGCCGATGCTCTGGCTTCTGATCCATTCATCTTGTTGACTGATATTACATGCGATGCAGAGTTTTGTTTCGGTGTGGCAGTGTGCAAGAATATCTCCCAGTAAATGCTGGTTGCGGTAAGGAGTTTCGATAAAGATCTGAGTCTCATGATGTTTCTGGGAGTGCTTTTCAATCTCTTTAAGTCTCTGTACGCGGGCTGCCTTGTCGGTGGGTAGGTAACCTAGAAATGTAAATCGTTGCCCGTTAAATCCAGAGGCCATTAGACTTAATAGGATAGAACTGGGACCGACTAAAGGTGAGACGCGGATTCCTTTCTGGTGTGCTATGGCCGCAAGCTTCGCACCTGGATCGGCGATGCCCGGGCAACCAGCTTCACTCATTAATCCGATGTCTTTCCCTGCTAACAATGGAGCCAACATTGCTGGAATAGCTTTATCTTCAGTATGCTCATTTAAGGTAAGCAGTATCAGTTCGCGTACTGGTTTGTGTGTTTTTATCAGTCCGAGAAATTGGCGAGCAGTCTTTTCGTTTTCAACCACAAAGATTTCCAGCGTTTGGGCAATACGGACGACATCTGGGGGCAGTGCTCGTGTCAGGTTATCATCCCCTAATGTGACTGGAATAAAATAAAGAGTGCCTGTAGTCATATGGTTTCCGCTAAAAAAATCGATGAATGAATAGTTCAGGAAGCACGGAACAAGTCCTCATGACCACGCACATGAGGTTTGCGGGATGGGATGTACCCGTAAGCCAGTACTTGGCTTCTTGCGAATGGGCATTCCCTTTGCAAGAAGTCTAACATAGCAGGCATGATGGTCGCCTCCCAACGCGACTTTCAATCAGCTTGAGGGAAGTCTATGATCGACCGAGATCGTATGCGGTATACCGCGAGGTTGCGAATTCGCTTTTGGCAGGCAAGTAGCGAAGCGGATGCTCGCAAAAAATGTATTAATAGAAATGCCCATCAATAATTAGCGGTTACATAGCCTTATTAAATGATGTCTAGTCCTTCTTGGTGGAGCATATTCACTAATGCGATTAATGGTAATCCAATTAAAGCATTGGGATCTTCCCCTGTCATCTTTTCAATTATCGCAATCCCTAATCCTTCTGATTTGGCGCTACCGGCACAGTGGTATGGTTGCTCTTTCAAAAGATAGTTTTCAATTTGTGCATCCGTTAACTGTCTGAACTTTACCATGTAGGGAATCACTTCAGCCTGCATGTTTTGGGTGTTAGCATTGTACAGGCATATTGCACTGTGAAAGATGACCTCGCATCCACGCATTGCGCGTAGTTGGTGTGTGGCATTGGCATGATTGAGTGGTTTTCCTAGCTGCATGTCATCTAATGTTGCCACTTGATCACAGCCAATAATCAGCGAATTTGGGTTGGAGTCGGCTACTTTAATGGCTTTTATTTGAGCCAGTCTTAATGCTGTTTGTTGAGGTAACTCATTCTCCAATGGAGTTTCATCTACATTAGGCGAAATGCATCTAAATGGAATTTGCAAACGCGAGAGCAGTTCACGTCGATAAATAGAGGATGATGCTAAGATAAGATCAACATTCATCGAATAATCCTTTGTAGCGCTTGATAAAAAAGCCGACAGCACATGCTGTCGGCTTAATCGTGAGATGCATCAGACTAATTACTCTGGTTGAATCTCAAGCAGAGATTCATCTGGATTGACCGCATCGCCTTTGTTGGCATGGATCGCCACCACGATGCCTGAAGTTGAGGCCTGAATCTCATTTTCCATCTTCATTGCTTCAATCACCAGCACACCGTCACCAGCATTGACCTTGTCGCCTGTTTTTACTTTAACCGCCACAATGGTACCAGGCATGGAGGTTGTAACATGGCCTGGGTGTGAAGGACGCGGACGTCCACTTTTTGCTACAGCTTCTTTTTTCTTGCTTCCGCTACTTATGGTGCCACCCGAGACTTGAATTTCACTGAGTGTTTCAACGAACACTTCTTCCGCAATACCATCGACAGAAACATAATAAGGACGTTTTTCCTCACCACTATGACCACTGCCTGTCAGGTGGATATGAAATGTTTCGCCATGTAGCGTGACCTTAAATTCATTTGGCGCATAACGTGGCCCAGCAGAATTAGCGACTGCTTTATCGAGCAAGGCCTCAGGTACCAATGATTCTGCATTACGTTCTTGAAGATATGTTTGACCAATATCTGGGAACATCGCATAGGTCAACACATCTTCTTCTGATTTTGCAAAGCGTTCAGCTTCTGCGGTAAGTTTTGCGAGTTCAGGCTCAAGAAGATCTGCAGGGCGACAGGTAATGACTTCACCATCATGCACGGCCATTTGTTTAATGGATGCATTGACTGGTGCTGGTGACCTGCCGTAGCGCCCCAAGAGGTAGTTTTTCACTTCATTGGTGATGGACTTGTAACGCGCGCCCGTAATCACATTCAACACGGCTTGTGTGCCTACGATTTGTGATGTTGGGGTCACTAAAGGAGGGAGGCCCAAATCTTCACGGACTAAAGGAATTTCAGCGAGCACTTCATCCATACGGTTAAGTGCACCTTGTTCTTTGAGTTGGTTGGATAGGTTGGAAATCATACCGCCTGGCACTTGGTTCACTAGTACACGGGTATCAACCCCAGTAAAATCACTTTCAAACTGCCAATATTTCTTACGCACCTCACGGAAATAAGCCGTGATTTCCTGTAATGCGGCCAAATCCAGCCCAGTGTCGAATTCAGTGCCTTTCAAAGCGGCTACTATGCTTTCTGTAGACGAATGGCTGGCCCCTTCACCAAAAGAGGAGTTGCATGTGTCGATCATCGTTGCGCCTGCTTCAATGCTTTTCAGTATGCACATGGCTGAAAGGCCAGATGTGGCGTGGCTGTGCAAATGTATTGGCGTACTTACGGCAGCACGCAAAGATGTGACCAACTCACTGGTTGTTTGAGGCGTGAGTAGCCCAGCCATATCTTTAATTGCAATCGTATCGCAGCCCAAGTTCTCAAGTTCTTTTGCTAAAGCGACGAAATAATCAATATGATGAACAGGACTGGTGGTGTAGCTAATTGTCCCCTCAGCGTGCTTGCCAACCTGCTTGACTGCCTCAATAGAGGTAGTTAGGTTGCGCACATCATTCATGGCGTCAAAGATACGGAACACATCAACCCCGTTATCGGCGGACTTTTGTACAAAGGCACGCACAACGTCGTCCGAGTAATGGCGATAACCTAGCAAATTCTGTCCACGCAATAGCATTTGTATGCGACTGTTCGGTAGTGCTTTGCGCAGCTTGGTCAAACGCTCCCACGGGTCTTCTTTCAGAAAACGTACACATGCATCAAATGTGGCACCACCCCAGGCCTCAAGTGACCAGAATCCGATCGAGTCTAGTTTCGCGCAAATCGGGAGCATATCCGATGTACGCATGCGAGTCGCGATTAAAGACTGTTGCCCATCGCGTAAAACTAATTCAGTGAGAAGTACTTTAGCCATTTTTTATCTATCGGTTAATGTTTAAATTGCGTTTAAATGATGTGTTAGATGCCTTTTAGATACCCTCATGAGCAGCCATAGCAGCAGAGATGGCTGCGGCTATCAGATCAGGAGGAATCTCGTTCTTGTAGTTCACTAACTCAGGATGAGACTCAACAAAACTGGTGTTGAATGTTGCGTTTCTGAAATCTTCGTGGTTCAAGATTTGTTGGTAATAAGGGATGGTGGTTTTGACCCCATAAATTAACATATCGCTCAGGGCACGGCGACCGCGTTCAATCACGCCTTCCCAATTGAGAGCCCACACGGTGAGTTTTGCACACATCGAATCATAGTAAGGGGGGATGACATAGCCGCTAAAGATGGCAGCATCCATGCGAACACCGGGGCCACCAGGGGCATAGTAACGAGTGATTTTCCCAAAGCTTGGTAGAAAGCCATTCTTCGGATCTTCTGCATTGATGCGGAATTCCATGGCGTAGCCTCTGAATTGCACATCCTTTTGCTGGTATTGAAGCGGCAAACCATAAGCAATACGAATCTGTTCTTGCACGATATCGATACCAGTAATGGTTTCTGTCACAGTATGTTCCACCTGCAAGCGCGTGTTCATTTCCATGAAATAGAATGTGTTGTCAGCATCCAACAGGAACTCAACCGTTCCTGCGTTTTCGTAGCCAACGGCCTTTGCCGCTTTTACGGCCAACCCACCGATGTATTCACGTTGAGCCTGTGTGAGTTGTGGAGAAGGTGCAATCTCAATCAGTTTTTGATTGCGACGCTGAATTGAGCAGTCACGTTCAAAAAGATGAATTGTGTTGCCATCAGCGTCTGCCAATACTTGCACCTCAATATGACGAGGGGAAACAACACATCTTTCCAGAAACACCTCAGGCTTACCGAAGGCTTTGCTTGCTTCGCTGATCACTCGGTCATAATTGCTGAGTAGTTCTTTCTCATTGTCACAGCGGCGAATACCACGACCACCGCCACCGTTCGTAGCTTTGAGCATGACGGGATAGCCAATTTTGCTTGCCAGAGCGACGGCTTCTTCCACATCTTCCAAGTTGCCATCACTGCCTGGTGTGCATGGGATGCCAGCGCCGATCATGGCATTTCTGGCTTGGATTTTATCTCCCATTTGTCGAATGACGTTTGCATTGGGACCGATGAACTTCACACCGCGTCGCTCGCAGATTTCAGCCAATTCTGGATTCTCAGATAAAAACCCGTACCCAGGATGCAGGGCGTCGCAGCCAGAGGCTACCGCTAAATTGACGATGTTATGAGCATTCAGATAGCCTGCAACGGGGTCGTTACCAATATGGTAAGCTTCGTCCGCCTTTTTAACATGTAGTGCCTGACGGTCAGCGTCGGTATAAATTGCGACAGATTTGATGCCCATTTCTGAGCATGCGCGTACAATGCGCACAGCAATTTCACCGCGATTAGCAACTAGAATTTTTTTGAACACGAAACAGACCCTGAATTTTGATACAAAAACCGTGTAATTGTAGCATGCGTGAATGGATAGCTGAATCCCTATCGGCCAACTTACAGCTGTTTTGGTTTAAAACTTTTGATGATTTTTATAGAAACTTGACATGAATACTCAATCCCTACTCATAGATAACGTACTCTTTGCAAAGAGAGGTGAGCACTTATCGGGCGAACTATCGGTTGAGCAATGCGCTCGATTGGTAGGATTGCTACCTTTGGCATCCATGGAAAAAGGGATGGGAAGTATTCATTACACACTTGATGGGAACGAAGATGCAGCAGGATGTCTTTTTTTGCATTTAACTGTTGAGGTCAATCTAATGGTGACTTGTCAGCGCTGTCTTAATCCGATGCCGCTCAGTCTTGATTTGCAGTTCAATTATTTGGTGAGCGATCAGGATGTTGACAATGAGGATTGGGATGACAATGATGAGTGTGATGTCCAGGAGCCCAGCTCAGTAATGGACTTGATTGCATTGATCGAAGATGAATTGATTATTGCTTTACCTATCGCCCCAATGCATGAGAGTGCGTGTGGGTCAGGGGTAACCCAGAGTGGTGAGCGACCGAATCCGTTTGCGGTGTTGAAGGGTGTGATAAAAACCTAGTACATCGATTTACAATGTGTTGCATTTAAAGCAGAAGCGATCATACAAATCAATTTGTTATCATTTACGAACCTTGCGCTGGTTAGCTTTTGGAAGTGTACTTGTTTTCTTTATCTTCAAGATAAACATCGATATCAATCCCAAAATCCCTGAAACAACACAAATTGTATGCAAAGTTGCAATTGGCAATGTTCCTAACAAAACATTGCTGTCAGAAAAAGGGCTTAATGGCTTAATGTCGTCGTGCATAAAGCTATCTAGTAAAAGATGTGACCAAGCCCCAATTAAAGCACCGCTCCAAGCAGCAAACTTACTGATGCGGGCCTCAGTGACCAGCCATTTAGTTTTTATTTCCTCATTCCATATTTCGATGGCATTTTCGCAAAGCCTTCGCCCGTATATAGCACACAATATTGCTATCAATGTCGCACCAATAATTGTGTGAAAGAACCGATGCGCTGGATTCAGAGTGATCAGGAAATAGGCGACAGGCTCAATGTCCATGACAACATTAACCAGTGCAAATACGCTCCAACTAAACCTTCTCTGAGCGATGGCTTTAATCGGTGTTGCGACTAAAAGGTGAAATGGTGTTATTGGCATCTAATTTGACATTACAGTATTCCTGTCAGGCTAAACGATTTGAATCCCTTTTTCATACATGCTAGGCAGGGTTAAACCGTGTGCGAACACATCGTAATCATGTTTATTCAATAAATAGGTGTGG
>VGIC01000011.1 GCA_016867975.1 Betaproteobacteria bacterium
CAAACGGGATATCTTCGATTACATTGAGGGATTTTATAACCGGAGACGCCGCCACTCCACACTAGGATATGTCAGTCCGGCAGAGTATTATGCTAACTGGCTGATCCAGCAAAAGATGGCAGCATAAAGGCTATGCTTGGTATCCGAAAAACAGGGGCAAGCTCAGTATGCACATTTAAAAAACCTCAATCACAAACCTTGGATCATTGCCGCGTTGGTAAGTTGGGGCGTGGCATTGTTGGAATATCTGTTTCAGGTGCCGGCAAATCGCATTGGTTTCACAGTAATGTCGCTAGGGCAGTTAAAAATCTTACAAGAGGTGATTATGCTGGCGGTGTTTGTGCCATTTGCGGTGTTTTACATGCAGCAGCCATTAAAACTCGATTTTTTATGGGCAGGCTTGTGTCTGATGGGGGCGGTCTATTTCATGTTCAGAACATAATGTAGTGCGAGACTTTCGCAAAAGTGCTTATTGTGGATGAAGCATAAGGCGCACGGAATGCAGAAACTGAGATAGTATGGGTTATACAGCGAGGTTGCGAGTACCGCGTAACGCAGTGATTCGCCATAAGAAGTAGTTTTGCAAAGGTTTCAGCGTTAATCAGCGACTTTTAGCCAAGTCAGAGCGCCTTTCCCTGCGGCATGACCGCTTGCAAAGCAGGCAGTGAGTAAATAGCCGCCAGTCGGCGCTTCCCAATCCAGCATCTCTCCAGCACAAAATACGCCGGGCTTGTCACGTAGCATCTGGTGCACATCAAGCGCTTTAAACACAATGCCCCCGGCGCTGCTAATTGCTTCATCCAAGGGGCGTGTTGCAATGAGTTTTAGCGGTAATTGCTTGATGGCAGCGGCTAATCGTACTGGATCAGAAAAGTCTTGTTTTGAAACCAGTTCACGCAACAGCCCTGCTTTTACGCCTTTGATGCCAAGTCGGCTTTGCAGATGGCTAGATATTGAGCGCGATCCTCTAGGGTGAGCAATTTCGTGGGTGATGTGCTGAATATCCTTGTGCGGAAGTAAATCCAAATAAATGACCGCTTTGCCTGTTGCATCTATGCTATTGCGTAGGTCGGCGGACATGGCATAAATCAGGCTACCTTCAATACCGTTTTCCGTGATCAGGCATTCACCTTGTTTCTGATGCTGAATCCCGCATGCATCCGAAAATGATAGGGTGATGGTTTTGAGAGGTTCTCCGGCAAATCGGCTACTGAAATGTTCGCTCCAAACGACCTCAAAACCACAGTTCGCCGGTTTAAGCGGTGCAACTTCAATGCCACGTTGTTCTAGCAAAGCTACCCATTTTCCGTCAGAGCCCAGCCGTGCCCAGCTGCCACCGCCTAAAGCCAGGATAACTGCATCTGCATAGACTGTAGTTTCTCCTTGGGGTGTCGAGAATAACAGCTGATCATTGTGATCCCACCCCAACCAGCGATGGCGCATATGAAAACTCACGCCGGACTCTCGAAGGCGATGCAACCATGCACGTAACAGCGGTGCAGCTTTCATGTTACGTGGAAAAACGCGACCTGAGGAGCCGACAAAAGTTTCAATGCCGAGCTCATGGATCCACTCGCGCAGGGCGCTAGGGCTGAACTGATTTAACAGAGGGGTGATAGCCTGTTGATGTACTCCATAGCGAGATAAAAATGGTTCGATAGGCTCAGCATGCGTGATATTCATGCCGCCTTTGCCCGCCATTAAGAATTTTCGCCCAACCGTAGGCATGGCATCGTAGACATGCACCATGATATTTCCCTTGCTCAGTGCCTCTGCCGCCATCAGACCAGCCGGTCCGCTACCGATGACTGCAACAGTGCGCAGAGTAGATGAGTGTGATGACATGGCTACTAAGAGAAATAAGGGCGGTAGCAGGATAGCACGCTACCGTAGATACTACAACCGCTTGTGTTCCGCCAGATTTTAGCGCTTTTTGTGCCTGAGATCGTGAGACTTAGAACCCCAGTGCCCTAGCACCTTGGTAGAATACAAAGCTCACAACCCAGGCAAGACCCAGCGACCATGCGATTGATAGCCACATAAAGCCCGTGCTCTTAGACTCGTTTCTGAGGGTGGCAATCGTAGAAAGACACGGCGTGTAAATAAGGGTGAATAACATGAAACTCATGGCCTGTACCCAGTCAATCTGGGTGGTCATATGGGCCATCAGGGCGTCGCCTTGTAAGCCATAAATCACAGCGAGTGATCCGACGACTATCTCTTTTGCCACAAACCCAAAAATCAAGGCAATGGATAGTTCACGGTTAATGCCAATGGGGTCTAGGATGGGTGCAAACAATAATCCTATTTGACCTGCGTAGGTGTCTACACTGGCAGGGGCTGCATTCGTTGGAAAATTGGTCATCAACCAGACCAGCACCACGCCGATGACGATAAATTTGCTGGCACGATTGAGAAAGTGCTTCACCTCTTGCCAGCCACGCAAGACAATTTGTCTGGGAGTCGGAAAGCGGTAAGGGGGGAGTTCCAGAATGAACGGTTCGGTGTTTTGGTATTGCCCTTGGAATAAAATCGCAGTAATGAACATGGTTAAGAAACTCATGACATAGAGCGTAAATAAAACCAGGGGCGCATGTTCGGCAGTAAACAATGCGGCTATCATGAAAATAAACACTTGCAACCGTGCAGAGCAAAGTGAGAACGGAATGACCAACATGGTAAGCAGTCGCATGGCGCGCGAACGCATCACGCGCGTGCCCATCAGCGCAGGTACGTTGCAACCGAAGCCCATGAGCATCATGACAAATCCGCGACCATCCAGCCCCATTCTGGCCATTAATGCATCCATCAGAAATGCAGCACGAGAAAGGTAGCCACTGTCTTCAATCATGGACATCACCAGGAAGAACAGAATGATGATGGGGACAAATGCGGCAACAGTTGCTAACCCGTTATAGATCCCATCCAGCAGAAGTCCGCTCAACCATGCTGGACTACTGGAAAGGAGAGGTTCCAGTGTGCTCGTGCGCACGAGGTCGAGTAGCCATGCAATGCCCTCCTGTAATGGTTTTCCTGCTGTGAAGATGAAATCAAACATTGCATACATAGCAATAAAGAACAAAGGCAGTCCCAACCATTTGTGTAACAGTACTTGATCGATTTTATCGGTGGTGTTGTCATTCAGCATGACGGGGATTTGTACATTGTGTTGAATCAATGACTCCATCTCGCGTTCGATTTGGCTATCTTCTTGTAGTGCGTGATAGATTGTTTCAGGGGTTGGTGCGGTTTTGTGCTGATGTATAACGCTTGCTGCGGCCTGCAGCGCCTTCGGTAGGCCATCGCCATATTTTGCACTGATCTGGATGACTGGCATCTGCAACTCTTTTTCCAGATTTTCCGTGTCGACGGTAATGCCGACACGTTTGGCCTCGTCAGCCATGTTGAGCGTCAGTACAGTTGGCAAATTTAACTTTTTAATCTGCAATAACAGTGAAAGCTGGCGATCAATCTGTGTACTGTTGAGTAGCACTATCACCAAATCCACGGTATTGTGGGCCAGAAAATGACGTACGACCTGTTCGTCATCAGAAAACCCATGCAGGTCATAGATCCCTGGTAGATCTATCAGCTCTGCGATGTGCCCCCCCATTAGAATCTTGGCGCTCATTAGGTCAACCGTGATGCCAGGCCAATTTCCAACTCTGGCTGAAGCGCCGCTAATGCGGTTAAATAGCGTAGATTTGCCAGTGTTTGGCATCCCTAATAGTGCAATACGTTTCATGGCGTAAACTTTGTCATAGTGCAATAAGTTTCATAGTGAAGCGATGTGCTGCACTCAGCCTATTTTAATGCGCTCAGCATCGATTCTACGCAAAATAATGTCAGTGGTGCCAAGGCGCACATGAATCGGGCCGTTAAAGATAGCCCGTCGCATGACGCTTAAAGGTTTTCCTACGCGGAACCCCAGTGCGGCAAGGCGATGAAACAGTGATTCTTCTGCTTCGATTGCTGCAATCACAGCCTGTTGCCCAACTTCTAGATTAGATAAAGTATGCATGTATACAGAGGTGTAAATGATAACAATTCTTATTATTGCATAAAGATTGGCTGTGCGCGAACTATTTGATGGTATTTACCCCCAGATTTCCCATAGGGCTTGAAATGAACCAGTTGGCATTCAAGTAGATGAAAGTCGCCTAATGGAAAATCTGGGTTAAAAATGAAAAAGCTCGCAAAGCGAGCCTGAGGGGTGCATCAAACCAATCCTAATGGATTGGTTTGATTACTTGTCCGCTTCGATTTTGGCTTTGCTGTGTAACTCTGCCATCATTTTTTCCAAGTTGCGTTGTTGCAGATTCTTTTGTAAGCCATCCTTAACTTTATCGTAAGGTAGTGGTTGTGCGACGCGCGTGTCCACCATTTTAATCACATGCCAGCCGAATTGCGTTTGTACTGGGCTTTGTGAGATACCACCTTTTATTAAGTTGGCGACAACATCACTAAACGGTTTGACCATAGTGGCAGGTGAGAACCAGCCTAAATCACCGCCTTTATCTTTAGAACCAGGATCCAGTGATTTTTCTTTGGCAATTTTCGCGAAATCACCGCCCTTGCCAAGTTGTGCAATGATGTCTTTGGCTTCAGCTTCTGTCTTGACTAAGATATGCATCGCACTAAACTCTTTTTCACCATAAGCTTTTTTATATTGTTCGTAGGCAGCCTTGGTGTCAGCGTCAGAAATAGGGTGTTTTTTTACATAGTCTTGTAAGTAGGTGTTTGTTAGAAGTTCGCGTCGCGCCAACTCTTCACGCGCAATGTAATCCGCTTGCTTATCCAGGCCTAATTTTTGAGCCTCTTGATATACAAGTTCAGAATCGATCAGTTTTGCGATGATGGCTTCTCTGACTTGGGCATCGACTTTTTGTCCTTTTGCTGCCGCGTCTTTGGCAATGAAGTCATAGACCGATTGCTTGATGGCTTTGCCGTTTACGGTCGCTATAGCGTCGGCAGCGTTAGCTGTTGGCGCCAATGACAAAATCGCCAAAGTCAATAAAGTATGTGTCAGTTTCATGTGTAAATCCTCGTGAGTGCTAGATTAAATTGGTAAGTGGTAAAAGTGTTCAGGACAGTCTCCGAAATCAGCTTTCATCAGGTGCGATTGCATGGATGCTGAGGGCGTGTATCCTATTAGGTATCAGATCGTGCAGGGCTTGGTAAATAAGGCGATGACGCATTATCATTGATTTTTCACAAAAAAGCGAGCTGGTAATGGTGAGTCTGTAGTGCCCGCCACCGCCATTGCTCCGGTGTCCGACATGGTGCTGACTTTCATCAATCAGTTCCATGGCGATAGGGGTTAGCGCCTGTAGTCGCTGCTGAATTTCTTCAATCACAGACATGGATGCTTAGGGGAGCGTTTTTCTAAAAGGTTTCACTGTGACGTTGGCATAGACACCTGTGACCACAAAGGGGTCGTCAGATGCCCAGTTCTGCGCTTCTTCTAGATTAGCGAACTCGGCAACAATCAGGCTCCCAGAAAAGCCTGCGGCGCCGGGGTCGCTACTATCTATAGCCGGAAATGGCCCCGCCAGCAGCAGGCGTCCAGTATTCTGAAGCGCATTCAGTCTGGCCAGGTGCTCTGGTCTTGCAGCCAAGCGCTTTTCTAGGCTGTTAGGGGTGTCTTCCGCGACAATGGCGTACCACATTATTGGTGATCCTCTTTGTTGTCCTCTTTGGGTAAGTATTGACTGATGAACATGGTTTGCAAGATGATGAACGCAAATAGAATGCCAGTGATGCCGAATAGCTTGAAATTGACCCATGTATCCTGCGAGTAGTTATAGGCTACATAAAGATTGATAAAGCCAAGTGCGGTAAATAAGCCAGCCCATGCGATGTTCATCTTGGCCCAGACAAACTCAGGTAATTGAATCTGTGACTCCATCATTGCCTTGATTGGATTCTTATTGAATATGAATTGTGCACTTAGCAGAACTGTGGCAAAGAGCCAGTAGAGCACGGTCGGCTTCCACTCAATAAATTTCGGGTCTTTAAGCAAAAGTGTAGCACCACCAAACACGGTAATAATGACACCGCTGATCAGTAGCATTTTATCAACTGAGCCGTGGCGTATTTTGACGTAGGCAATCTGGGCAAGAGTAGCACCAATAGCGACTGCGGTGGCGGCAAAGATGCCATACAATTTAAACGTGGCAAAAAACAGAATCACTGGAAACAGGTCAAACAGAAACTTCATATAGGCTCATCAGGTTAGGTGGAAGCTTGCTAAAACAAATTTGAAACAATGGGTTAGAGCGTCTCTATAAATGCAGAGTTTTTAGTCGCAGTACTACCCGTACAGTACCTGTCCGTGGAATATACCAGCTAAAGTTGGTTATTCGCACACCAAAGGTGCAGCAGGGTTGCGACAATGCCAGTTGCGGTGCAGACCAGCTCGCGTAGCAACGTTAAGCCACGAAGTGGCGGCTGTAACCAAAAAACCGCGCAACGCAGTAATGCGCTAAAAATGTATTTATAGAAGTGCCCTTTAGCGTAAGTTGCTATTTTGCTATGATAGTCATCTATTCGCAAGGCGTAATTTAAACAGTTCTGATGATAGACTTACATTCACATTCCACTATTTCCGATGGGTTGCTGACGCCTGCCGCATTGGTTGGTTATGCGGCCAAGCAGGGCGTGCGTGTGTTGGCACTGACTGATCATGATGACATTGATGGTTTAGGTGAGGCAAGGCAGGCTGCTCAAACACATGGGGTTCATTTGATTAATGGCGTCGAGATTTCAGTGACATGGAGAAAACGTACTATCCATATCGTTGGTCTGAATATTGATCCAGATAACGAAGCACTCAAGCATAGGTTAGCAGAAGTTCGACATAATCGTTTAGAGCGCGCAAGGCGGATCGCAGACGGACTGGAGAAGGCGGGGATATCCGGTAGTTTTGAAGCGGCTTCGGCTTATGCCCAGAACGGCATTTTAACGCGCATGCACTTCGCTCGCGTTCTGGTCGATCGCCACTATGCCAGAGACACCAAATCGGTGTTCAAGAAATACCTGGTGCGGGGAAAGCCTGGTTTTGTCGACCATCAGTGGATGACGCTGGAATCGGCCGTTAATTTAATTATTCACAGTGGTGGAGAAGCCGTATTGGCGCATCCCGGTAGGTACGACTTGAAGCGCACCAGTATGCTGGAATTATTGGAGGAATTTAGATCGTTAGGTGGGGCGGCAATCGAAGTTGTGACGGGCAGTCACACACCGCCTCAGTTTGTGGAATATGCGAAGTATGCGCAGCTGTTCGGGTTAAAGGTTTCTCAAGGCACAGATTACCATGGTCAGGGAATTAGTTTTATGGAGATGGGACGCATGCCAGACATGCCGAGTGGTTGTGTACCCGTATGGCAGGACTGGGTTCATGCTCGTCATGTCAATTTCAGTGTATAGCTTCTGGGCGCTTCTGTTAATTAAGAGATATTGTGTCACAGTTTTTTCACATTCATTTAGATAATCCACAACCTCGTCTTGTGTCACAAACTGCAGAAATTTTGCGTAGGGGAGGCGTTATCGTGCATCCGACCGATTCAGGGTATGCGATCAGTTGCATGCTGGGTGATATGGATGTGCAAGGGCGTATTCGCCAGATTCGTGGCGTAGATGAAAAGCATTTGTTTACGCTGTTGTGTCGAAATTTGAGTGAGTTGGGTAATTATGCGGTGGTGAACAACAGTCAGTTCAGATTGTTGAAGGCCAATACGCCCGGCCCCTATACCTATGTACTGAAGGCAGCAAGAGAAGTGCCGCGCAAGTTGCAACATGCGAAACGCAGCACGGTTGGAATCCGTGTGCCACAGCACGCGATTGTGCAGGCTATCCTAGAGGCCATTGACGCCCCTTTGTTGAGTATGACCTTGTCGCTCCCCAATGAACAGGCGGACTTCATGGAGGGGTGGGAAATACGGGATCGGTTGGAGCATCAGGTGGATTTGGTGATTGATGCTGGCTACTGCGTGACTGGAGGCACGACGGTTATTGATCTCACTGAAGATGTGCCGACACTGATTCGTGCAGGTCTTGGCGATTTGGCACCCTTTGGATTGTCGTTTTAGAAAGACACGGTATGGAATTATCACTAATACAAAAGATCATCATATATACCCCGCCAGTGCTATTGGCGATTACTGTGCATGAAGCTGCACATGGGTATGCTGCAAAACATTTTGGTGACCTGACTGCGTATCATGCAGGGCGCATTACCTTAAATCCTGTGAAGCATATTGACCCCTTTGGCACTATCCTTTTGCCTGCAATCACGATCCTATTGGGGGGGATATTGTTTGGCTGGGCAAAGCCTGTCCCCGTCAATTTTGCACGCTTACGTCAGCCGAAAAAAGACATGCTCTGGGTGGCGGCAGCAGGGCCCGTTTCCAATTTTGTCATGGCGCTGCTTTGGGCGTTATTGATGAAGTTCAGTGTTGGCATGCCACCTGTTTTTTCTACCCCACTGTTCTTAATGGCTAAGGCTGGGGTGGCGGTCAATGTCGTGCTGATGGTACTTAATCTGTTGCCATTGCCACCGCTGGATGGCGGACGCATTGCAGTTAGCTTGTTACCAATGCATTTGGCCCGTTCTTTTGCGCGGGTGGAACGTTATGGATTCTTGATTTTGATTGCACTTTTATTCACCGGAATTTTGGGGCAAGTGCTGGGGCCTATGGTCTCAATGGTGCATCAGTTGATACTGAGTCTGATTTAATGCAAGGCCTGAAAGCCTTGCTCATTGTTTCTGCTAAATGCCCCAACTTGTTATAATGGCTTCACATTTACTATTTTAAGCACTATTTTAAGGTTTTTTACTTCATGGCAATCGATCGTGTTTTATCGGGCATGCGCCCTACAGGTAATTTGCACTTGGGACATTACAACGGTGTACTCAAAAATTGGATACGCTTGCAGCATGAGCATGAGTGTCTTTTTTTTGTTGCAGATTGGCACGCGCTGACCACGCACTATGACACGCCTGAGATTATCGAAGAGAGCGTTTGGGAAATGGTGATTGACTGGCTGGCGGCGGGGGTTGACCCTGCCAATGCCACGATCTTTATTCAATCTCGCGTGCCTGAGCATGCTGAATTGCATACCTTACTTTCCATGATTACGCCACTGAGCTGGCTGGAACGTGTGCCAACCTATAAAGACCAGCAGGAGAAATTGAGTAGCAAGGATCTTTCTACCTATGGTTTCCTCGGTTACCCCTTGTTGCAAAGTGCGGATATTTTGATCTACAAGGCCACGCAAGTGCCTGTGGGCGAGGATCAGATCCCACACATCGAATTTACACGTGAGATTGCGCGTCGTTTTAATCATATTTACGGCAAAGAAAAAGGCTTTGAAGAGAAGGCCGAGGCTGCCATTAAGAAATTGGGCAGTAAACGTGGTGCTTTATATGAAGAGCTACGTACTGCTTATCAGCAAAGTGGTGACGAAGAAGCATTAGAAACAGCCCGCGCCATGATCGAGGAGCAGCAAGGCATGAGCATGGGAGATAGGGAGCGCCTGCTTGGCTATCTGGAGGGTGGTGGCAAGATTATTCTGGTTGAGCCTGATTACAAGCTGACGCCTGCTTCCAAGATGCCAGGCTTGGATGGTCAGAAAATGTCTAAGTCTTATAACAATACGATTTCGCTACGTGAAGATGTGGATACGGTGGCGAAAAAGATCAAGACCATGCCAACAGATCCAGCGCGTATTCGCCGTACAGACCCAGGTGATCCAGCTAAATGTCCGGTTTGGCAATTGCATGAAATCTATTCGGATGAAAGTACGCAGAATTGGGTGCAGGCGGGTTGCAAAGGCGCTACCATCGGCTGTATCGAGTGTAAAGGCCCGGTGATTGAAGGTGTACTGAAAGAACTGAAGCCCATCCAGGAGCGTGCTGCACAGTATGCGGAAGATCCTACTTTAGTGAAGAATGTTGTGGCAGAAGGGTGTGAGAAAGCCCGTAAACTGGCCCGTGAAACGATGCGGGATGTTAGAGACGCCATGGGCTTGAATTACAGCTAGAGACCATTTGTAGAAATGACTGCGCTCGCCAATTTCCATAAAGGTCGCTGTTAGGTGCAGGTGTGATTGAAACTCCACTCAACGCAAAGATCAAAGGGGAAGACTTTACCGAGTTACCCAAAGATCTGTATATCCCGCCCGATGCGCTGGAGGTGTACTTAGAAGCCTTCGAGGGGCCGCTGGATTTACTGTTATATCTGATTCGCAAACATAATCTGGATATTCTGGATATTCCCATGGTGGAGTTGACTCGCCAATACATGGTGTATGTGGAAAAGATGCGTGCAATCAAATTGGAGTTGGCTGGAGATTATCTGCTGATGTCTGCGATGTTGATTGAGATCAAGTCGCGCATGTTGCTACCCAAGCCGTCAGAAATAGTGGAAGACGATGATCCCAGGGCTGAGTTGGTGCGGCGTTTAATGGAGTACGAGGCGATCAAGCTGGTAGCGCAGCGTTTGGACGAGATGCCTAAAGTGGATGATGGCATTCATGTGGCCAGTGCCTATTATCAACACATCAGCCAAGTAAAACCTCCGGAAGTGACGCTGGATGATTTGACGGAGGCTTGGCGTAATGTGCTGAAGCGTGCTAGTCATTTCAAGCACCATAAAGTCGGGCGTGCTGAATTGTCTGTACGTGAACATATGAGTTCGATTTTGCGCCGATTGAAGCAAGACAAGCTACTGGAATTTAGCCAGTTGTTCGATGTGGTCAATGAAGGTCTTTCTAAGCTGGTGGTGTGTTTTTTAGCAATACTGGAGTTGGCGCGTGAAGGCTTGCTCAGATTGACCCAGCAAGCCGCGTTCTATCCTATCTATGTGCAGATTGTCTGCGATGAGTGAATCTACCAGTCCGACAGAGTTGAAAAATGTGCTTGAAGTTGCATTATTGACTTCGCCTGCGCCATTGTCGCTGGATGATTTATTGCGATTATTTGCTGGGCGCATGGAGCGAGCAACGCTACGCATGTTGCTGGACGAACTTCAGCAGGATTGGTCTTCCCGTACCATGGAGCTGACGCAGGTGGCTTCAGGTTATCGTTTTCAGGCGCGTGCGGAATATGCTGATTATTTGGTGAGACTGAATCCGGAGCGGCAGGCGCGCTACTCACGTGCGGTGATGGAAACGCTGGCGATCATCGCATATCGTCAGCCGGTGACGCGTGGTGACATTGAGGCGATCCGCGGTGTCACGGTGAACCCGAATGTGATGCGCCAGTTACAAGAGCGTGACTGGGTCGATGTGGTCGGTCAGCGAGAGGTGCCAGGCAGACCATCTCTTTATGCTACGACTAAGCATTTTTTGGATGATTTTAATTTGCGTTCATTGGCAGAGTTGCCACCTATGGTGGATTTTGTTGATTCTGCTGATGCCGAAAGCGTATAAGCACCTGCTCTAAGACCTGATGAGGTAAAATGCCTCCATTCAATTATTCTATTAGCGAACACCATGGCACGTCCATTTAGAACCCAGCGAGATCCCCAACGTCCTATACGTAGACCCGCTACGCAACCGCCCCAAGTGCAAAATGCGGATGCGCCCGCAGCACCTACGCAGCGCCTGCATAAATTGCTGGCACTCGCTGGCTTAGGCTCACGTCGAGACATGGAGGAATTAATCGCGAGCGGACGTGTGACGGTGAATGGGCAGGTGGCAACCGTGGGGCAAGGGGTGACGGAATACGATGTGGTGAGATTAGATAGTCGCCCGTTACGTTTGCCATTTGAAGCAGAGTTGCCGCAAGTGCTCCTTTATCACAAGCCGGAGGGTGAGATCGTCAGTCAGGATGACCCAGAGGGGCGTGCCAGCGTGTTTGATAAATTGCCCAAAGTGAAACATGGTAAGTGGATCGCGATTGGTCGTCTGGATATGAACACCAGCGGCTTGCTGATATTCACGACGTCAGGTGAGTTGGCAAATCGTTTTATGCATCCGCGTTATGAAGTGGAGCGTGAGTATGCAGTGCGTATTTTTGGCGAGCTGACAGAGGGGCAGATGGCGCAGTTGAAAGAGGGGATCGAGTTGGAAGATGGTCCCGCCAATTTCGACTCGATCATTCCGCAGGGAGGGGAGGGGGCCAATCATTGGTATCAAGTCATTCTGCGTGAAGGGCGTAACCGTGAAGTGCGCCGTTTGTTTGAAGCGTTCGAGCTACCAGTCAGCCGCTTGATGCGTGTGCGCTTTGGCCCAGTGAATTTGCCATCGCGAGTCAAGCGTGGGCAGATGCTTAAGATGGAGCAGAAAGAGGTCGTAGGATTGCTGGAGTGGGCAGGTCTACCTGTTCCCAATGCTCCTTTGCGCCAACTTACTCAGCGCGAGAAAGATAAGGCGACCACCGTATTTACACCGAAAGTACGTAAGCAGCGTCCTCGTGTGTTGAGCAGACCACCACGGGATGCTACAGAGGGAGAGGTTAAGAACTCTCGCGGTAAATCAGATAATGTGCGTGGACCAGTGGGCAAAAAACCGGTACCAAGAAAATCGGCTAATCGTCGCGTACGTCAGAGCAGTGATTTAAATGCACCGCAGATGCAGAAGAAGAGTGATAGGAATAGAGGTAGAGGCTAGTCTCGGTCTTGTCTTACTGGCGTGGTAGCAGGGGATTGAAAACTGGGTAAGTTTTAGCGTAGTTGTATTAAGGTTACGTTCTAGCTTTACAGTTTTTCCAAGCGCCACAATGAAGTCACTTCAGCTTTTCTCGCAATATGTAGCGGGTCACTGGCATCCAGTGTTTTTTGATGGGTGGCTTTGGTGTCAATTTTCTCAATGATTTTTAAGCCCGCACTCTCTATCCAGCCTGTGAGTTCTTCACGCGATCTCAAGCCGAGATGCTCAGCAAAGTCTGAGAGGATGAGCCAGCCTTCGCCAGTGTCGTTTAAGTGCGATTTCAGGCCGTTTAAAAAACCTTTGAGCATTTTGCTGTTTTCATCATAGATTGCCGATTCAAGTACAGAGCTTGGACGCGCTGGTAACCACGGCGGGTTGCATACAATCAAGTCAGCTTTGCCATATTCATCGCTAGGGAATAAGTCGGCATTCAGCACTGTGACTGTGTTTTTCATATCAAGCTGGTTGATATTTTTCTGAGCGCAATCCAGTGCGCGTTGAGCGTTGTCAGTGGCAATGATTTGCTTGATACCACGATTTGCCAGTATTGCAGCTAACACGCCCGTGCCAGTGCCAATATCAAATGCAAGGTCACATGGCTTAGGGAGTGATGTGGTGTCGACTAGTTGCAAGTATTCACCACGTATCGGTGAAAATACACCATAACTCGGGTGGATCTTGTTGTTGATGGTAGGGATGTCGACACCGTTCTTATGCCATTCATAGGCGCCAATCATGCCCAGAACTTCACGTAATGACACGATAAATGATTGTGTGCTTTTGCCATACGCGTGTTCGCAGGCGGCTTTGACATCGGGTGCGCGGCGCAAGTTGATATGGTAGCCAACGCTGACTTCTATCAGCAGCATGCCTAAGATGCGCGCTTTTTGTGACTGCGCCTGACGGTGGAAATGAAATGCCTCGGTCATGTTGCTGGCAGGTTTTCTGGGTTTCTTTCCAGGCCGGTCGATGCGGCGGGTCAGTGCTTGTAGCAACTGTTTTGCGTTCTGAAAGTCACCTCGCCAAAGCAGTGCCGTGCCTTCACAGCAGAGTTTGTAAGCAGCATCCGCGCTGATGGTGTTGTCTGCAATTTGAACGCGTTTTGGCACTGGAGTGTTGTTTTCTGAGTGCCAGATGCTGGTTTTGGTTTTGCCGGCTTCTGACCAGTTTATGGTTTGAAGAGGTGTTTGGGAGGCGTTCCCAGAAGTAGTGTTCAAAATGGTTGGGTGCCTGTATTAGTGATTATGGGATAGGAGTTGTGATTTGGTGAGTAAAAATACGAACTCGTCGCCAGATGAAACTTCCAGCCAGGTAAATGGCAGATTTGGGTAGGCTTCCAGCAACGCATCTCGATTGTGGCCGATTTCGACTACCAGTAATCCTTCATCTGTCAGATAATTGGCTGCTTCACGTAATAGTGTATGTGTGTGGTCTAGCCCCGCAGTGCCGCTACCCAGTGCCAATTGCGGTTCGTTGCGGTATTCAGCCGGCAGTTCTGCCATGGAAGGTGCATCGACATAGGGTGGGTTGCTGATGATCAAGTCATATTGTTTGCAGATCTTGTTCTCGTCGGTGAGCGCGCCGAACATGTCAGACTGAATAGCTGTCACTCTATCTTGCAAGCCATAATTGGCAATATTGATATTGCATACATCAATAGCGTCCGGCGATATATCAACAATATCAACATTCGCATCCGGGTAAGTATCCGCGAGTAGAATCCCTAAGCAGCCGCTACCGGTACAGATGTCCGCTGCACTTTGCACTAGTTCAGGATATTCGATCCAAGGTTGTAATCCACCATTGACTAATAATTCCGCGATAAATGAACGAGGAATCAATACGCGCTCATCGACATAGAATTTAAAGCCATGCAGCCACGCTTCTTTGAGCAAATAGGCTGTGGGCGTGTGTTCGGTGATACGTTGTTCGATGAAACTAGCCAGCTTGTTGCGTTCACTGCTGGTGAGTTTTGCGTCTAGAAAATTATCCAGCGTGTCCATGGGTAGATGTAAAGCCCCCATGATAAGCCATACGGCTTCGTCATAGCTATTGTCGGTACCGTGCCCATAAAAGATGTCAGAATCTTCAAAACGGCTGACGGCATAGCGTAGCCAGTCGCGGAGGGTGAGAAGTTCGGTAGTGATTTGTTGTGTTGTCATCTTTTTAGCCACAGAGTGCACAGAGAACACAGAGGTGGTCAGAGGTTTTCCCTGTGTATTCTGTGTTCTCTGTGGTTTATTTTAAGAGTTTTTCCATCGTCAGTTTGTAAGTTTCCTTCAATGGCTCAATATCCGCCACACCCATACACTCATTGAGTTTGTGTATGGTGGCGTTAAGCGGCCCAAACTCAATCACTTGTTTGCAGATATCCGCAATGAAACGTCCATCTGAAGTGCCGCCAGTAGTGGACAGTTCGGGTGTTACGCCATAAGTATGCTCGATGGCGGTTGTAATCGCATCTACTAGGTTGCCACGCGGGGTGATGTAGGGCGGAGAATACTCCCATGCGAGTGTGTAATTCAAGTCATGGTTGTCCAAAATGGCGTGAACACGGCTTTTGAGGTTCTGCTCAGTGCTACCTGCGCCATTAAGTTCTGGACAGAATCTGAAGTTGAATAGAATCTCCACCTCACCTGGCACCACATTGGTTGCCCCTGTGCCACCGTTCATGTTCGATATCTGCCATGAGGTGGGAGGGAAGTATTCGTTGCCGTTATCCCACACGGTTTCTACCATGTCTTTAATGGCGGGTGCGACCATGTGGATAGGATTTTTTACCAGATGCGGGTAGGCGATGTGCCCCTGCACACCTTTGATGGTCAATTTACCTGAAAGTGAACCACGGCGACCGTTTTTAATCATGTCGCCCACGACCTTGTTTGAGGTGGGCTCACCCACGATGCAGTAATCAAAATGTTCGCCACGTGTTTTCAGGGTTTCCACCACTTTTACCGTACCATTGACTGCGATTCCCTCTTCGTCAGAGGTGATGAGTAGACCGATTGAACCTGCATGGTCGGGATGCTCGGCGACAAACTCTTCAATGCTGGTGATAAAGGCCGCGAGCGAGGTTTTCATGTCCGCCGCGCCGCGCGCATACAACATGCCGTCTTTGATGGTAGGTTCAAAAGGCGGGGTGTGCCATTGATCCAGTGGACCTGTCGGTACGACATCGGTATGACCCGCAAACACCAGCAGCGGTGCGGATGTACCACGGCGTGCATAAAAATTATCCACATCACCAAAGCGCATGTGTTCAATTTTAAAGCCTAGAGGCTCTAGGCGCGAAATCATCAATTCCTGACAGCCTTCATCGAGCGGTGTGTTGGATTGACGTTTAAGCAGGTCGATAGCTAAATCTAGTGTTTTGCTCATGATAGACAAGTTTCTTTGTATAAGTTTTCATCAAAGCCCAGGCAAAGAATTTTGCCGTTCTTGACTAACACCGGACGCTTAATCACGGACGTTTTGGCTTGCATCAGTTTGATAGCTGAGGTGTTATCTATAATGCAGGATTTTGTCGCATCATCCAGACCGCGCCAGGTGAGGCCAGCGCGATTGATGAGCTTTTCCCAAGGGCGTTGAGTAAGCCACTGATTTAGCGTGGTTTCATCTATGCCTTGTTTCTTGAAATCATGAAACTCGTAAGCGATATTGTTGGCATCCAGCCAGTCGCGGGCCTTCTTCACCGTGTTGCAATTGGGGATGCCATATAACGTGAACATTTAGATACCGCGTAACAACTCGTTAATCCCTACCTTACCCAAAGTCTTGGCATCCACTTTTTTCACGATAACAGCACAGTACAGGCTATAGCTACCGTCTTTGGAAGGCAGATTCCCAGAAACTACGACTGAACCTGCCGGTACGCGGCCGTAGAATACTTCGCCTGTTTCACGGTCATAGATTTTTGTTGATTGGCCGATGTAAACGCCCATAGAGATGACGCAGTTGTCTTCAACAATTACACCTTCAACCACTTCTGAGCGTGCGCCGATGAAGCAGTTGTCACCGATGATGGTTGGGCCAGCCTGTACGGGCTCCAGTACGCCACCGATACCCACGCCGCCGCTTAAGTGTACGTTTTTGCCGATTTGTGCGCACGAACCAACGGTTGCCCAGGTGTCTACCATGGTGCCTTCACCGACATAAGCGCCGATATTCACGTATGAGGGCATCAATACCGCGTTTTTGCCGATAAATGAGCCGCGACGCACGATGGCGTTTGGCACCACACGGAAACCGCCAGCTTTGAAGTCTTCTTCACTGTAATCTGCGAATTTAGGCGGGACTTTGTCAAAGTATTTGGTGACGCCGTCATCCATCAATTCGTTATCTTTTAGGCGGAATGACAGCAACACGGCTTTTTTCAGCCATTGATGTGTTTCCCACTGTTGTGTGTCACCAATACGGCTGGCAACGCGTAATGTGCCGCTGTCTAAATCGGCCAATACGGAAGCTACGGTTGATTTAACTTCTGCTGTAGCGTTGGCTGGGTTGATGTTAGCGCGGTCTTCAAACGCGGCTTCAATAATGCTTTGACGTGGATCCATAAAAGTCTCTAAAGATTGATTAAGTAAGTAAATTGGATAATGCGCTATTTTAACTCAAACCGAGCTGGTGCCCAAAATTAAAGCGCATGCTGTTAAGCAATGCGCTTCATCTCGTTGATTGATTGTGCTTTTCTAGAAGGTAATCTGTGAGCCCAGCTCTACCACGCGGTTGGGCGGCAAATTGAATTGGTTGGTAATGGTTTCGGCACTTCGGAATAAGCCGATAAAGATTTTTTTGCGCCAATAAGCCATTTCGGAAGACTCCCTTGCAATCAAAATCTCTTTGCCGATGAAGTATGAGGTGTCCATGGGTTCCAACGTCAAGCCCTTTTCTGCACACAATGCTAAGTCCCTTGGCAGATCTGGCTCATCTTTGAAGCCGTATTGAACAGTGACACGATAGAAATTGTGCGGTAATCCTTCGACCTCAACGCGATCTTCAATGGAGGTGTTCGGAAAGTCCATGAATTTGACAGTGAGGATGACAACTTTCTCATGGAGGACTTTGTTGTGTTTCAAATTATGTAGCATCGCATGAGGAACCCCCTCCGGGTTGGGGGTCATAAACAAGGCTGCGCCAGGAACACGGGTAGGCGGATGTGCATCCATTGCTTCAATAAACGGGTCAAGCGCCATGGATTCGTTTTTGATCAGTCTGTATAGCATGGTGCGACCTGTCTTCCACGTGAGCATGAGTGTGAAGATGATGGTGCCGATAATCAAAGGTACCCAGCCGCCATCGGGGATTTTCAGCACATTCGCGCTAAAGAAAGCCAAATCAACCATCAGAAATAGTGCTACTAGGGCACCTGTACGCAGTTTGCTCCAGCCCCAAATGTAGTGAAAAACAATGCCGGCGAGTAAGGTGGTAATCACCATATCACCAGTGACGGCAATGCCGTAGGCCGAGGCCAGATTCCCGGATGATTGAAAGCTTAGCACTAGTACCATCACGGCAAGCATCAACCCCCAGTTGACTCTAGGCATGTAAATTTGCCCTTCTTGGCTTGCTGAGGTGTGTTCTACATGCATGCGTGGAATATAGCCCAGTTGTAGCGCTTGCCTAGAGACGGAAAACGCCCCAGTAATCACAGCTTGAGAGGCGATGACAGCGGCTAATGTCGCCAATGCAATCAAAGGGTACAGCATCCATCCCGGGGCCAATAGGTAGAACGGGTTGATTACACTTTCTGGGTGTTCAAGCACCAAGGCCCCTTGGCCAAAGTAGTTCAAAATTAGCGCAGGAAAGACAAAGCCGAACCAAGCCAGTCTAATAGGGAAGCGACCGAAGTGCCCCATGTCGGCATACAACGCCTCTGCACCGGTGACAGAAAGAACCACCGCACCTAATGCCACAAAGGCAATCCACGGGCTGACTTGAAAGAATTGGATAGCGTAGATGGGGTTTAACGCATTAAGAATCGCAGGGTGGTGCAAAATGCCGCCGATACCCAAAACGGCCAAGGTTGAGAACCATAGTAGCATGATCGGACCGAAGAGTGCTCCCACCATGCTGGTGCCCTTGCTTTGTGCCCAAAATAAGGCGAATAGGACAATCAGCGTGATAGGTAGGATGAGTGGATGAAGTATCGGCGCTGCCACCTCAAAACCTTCCACTGCAGAGAGCACAGAAATGGCAGGGGTGATCATGCCGTCAGCATAAAACATACAGGCACCTAAAATGCCTAACAACATGATATTGCGCTGTTTAGTGGGGTTCCCGCCAGCGTTTCTGCTGGCGAGCGCCAATAGCGCCATGATGCCACCTTCACCGCGGTTGTCTGCCCGCATGATGAATGCGACATACTTGATGGATACCACCATGATGAGTGCCCAGACAATCAGTGACAGAATCCCGTACATATTGACTTCGTTCAGTGGCACGGGGTGAGCGCCTACTGAGAAAATTTCTTTAATGGTGTACAACGGGCTGGTGCCGATGTCGCCGAAAACGACGCCTAATGCTGCGAGTGTCAGCGCAGGAGTTTTGTGTTGGCTGTTGGTGAGCATATGTGAAAAAAGCTAGTTGAAAAGGCTATAGGTTCAATTGATCCGATTCAGCATTATCGGTGATGTTCTGCCCATCTCCAATCATTTTCCTCTGCTTTTTCTTAAAAAGTAAAATGTTTGTTAAGGATTGCATATCCCCTTCAGAGATCTTTGCAAGAGTGCGTATTGTGGATGAGGCGTACCAGTGCTTGGCATGTCTGTAGAATATATGCGCTGAAGCGCATTATTCACACGCCAAAGGCGCACACCCGCATGGGGCGTCCCCAACCTCGCTAAATGCTGAAGCATTAAGTCGGTTGTGACGGAATGCAGAAACCGAGAAAACCAACGCAGTGTTTCGGCGTAGGCTAACCTTAAGGTTATGCCGTAACCAAAAAACCGCGCAACGCAACGATTCGCCACAAGAAGTGGTTTTGCAAAGGACTCCTTCAGTGAGTGTTGGTAACGGAAGCCTCTGCGCTGCCATGTTGGAAGGTGAGCCTGACAGTGTCCCCAAGGCGTAGGTCTTGGCTGTTCTTGATGATGGCGCCAGAGTCGTTTTGAACGAGGGCATAGCCACGGGTCAGCACTGACTTAGGGTTAAGATGCGTCAGATTCTGGCTGAGTCGGGCCAAATTGAACTGCCAGTGGTTGAGTTGTTGCTGGACACCTCTGTTGAGGCGGTCATCAATTTGTGCCAGTTGCCGCTGCTGTTTCTGAATGTACTGCTGAGGTGAAATCAGTCTACGTATCAGATAATCGAGCGCCTGCACGTGCTGTGCAATCACAGTATTCATGGTCTTGTGCAGCTGCGATTCGAATTGATCCAGGCGATGGAATAGATATTCGTGTGAGGGTGTGGCCAATTCGGCTGCGGCTGTTGGGGTCGCGGCTCTGCTATCTGCGACAAAGTCGCAAATGGTAAAGTCGGTTTCATGTCCTACGCCACTAATCGTTGGGATATTGCAGTTGGCAATGGCCCTGGCGACGGTCTCTTCGTTAAACTGCCATAAATCTTCGATGCTACCGCCACCACGACAAATGATCAGTACATCGCATTCAGCCCGTTCGCTGGCAGTGTTGATGGCTTTTACAATCAATTGTGCCGCACCCTTGCCCTGCACAGGGGTCGGATAAATGATGACAGCGATATTGGGCATGCGTCGCTTGAGTGTGGTCAGTACGTCACGCAGTGCCGCTGCGTCGGCTGAGGTGACGATGCCAATCTGCCGTGGATGGGGAGGGATACGCTTTTTGCGATTGGCGTCGAACAAGCCTTCTAAGCTGAGTTCTTGTTTGAGCTTCTCGAATGCCTCAAATAGAGCGCCTAAGCCGGCACGTTGAATGAATTCTACGGTAAGCTGAAAATCACCGCGTGCTTCGTACAGCGTTACGGTGCAGCGCGCCTCGACTTTATCGCCTTCGCGCGGTGTAAAATCCACGTAGCTGTTACGCCCTTTGAACATCACGCAGCGTACTTGAGCGCTGGCATCCTTGAGCGAAAAGTACCAGTGACCGCTCGCTGCTCGCGTAAAGTTCGAGATCTCTCCAGAAACCCAAAAGAGAGGAAAACTCTGCTCCAGAACCTGGCGTGCCAAACGATTCAGTTCGGTGACGGTTAATATCGGGGTAGAATTGGGGTTGAAATCTGCCATGGGCGATATTATCCATTACAATCTAACTAAATAATACCTCAGCTGTCATTCTGGCGTAGATCAGAATTCAGTCGAGGTGGGATTTAGCCGCCTATTGGGAGCAATCTAGGCGTGTAGTTTGTCTGGATTCTGGCTTGCGCCAGAATGACAAGATTTGAGAGAATTGGAGTGGAAATATGAGGTTCTTGAAGGGTGGGCTTGGTTACTTTATCGGCTTTGTCGCTTGCTTTGGCTTGGTCGGGCTGGCGTTGTGGATACAAACGCGTTACAACCTTGAGCCGTGTCCGTTATGCATTACGCAACGTATCGTGTTTATGTCGCTCGGGGTGTTGTTTTTGCTCGCGGCAATCGTCAACAAATTCCCCAAGATTTTTACCGGTTTGCATGTGCTTACGGCCATGGTTGGTGCGGGCTGGGCGATGCGCCATTGGTGGATTCAGGCGCACAAAGAAGAAATGATTGCGGATTGTGGCGTCGGTTTTGATTATATGTTTGAGAATTTTCCACTACAGAAAGCAATCAGTCTTGTATTTAAAGGTACAGGAGATTGTGCTGCCATTGACTGGACATTTTTTGGGCTAACGATTCCGCAACTCTCCCTAATCGCATTTTTCGGATTTGCGCTGTATGCCGTCCATTTGTTTCTCATCAATCGAAAATAAGAAAAGTAAGCATGAATAAAACACTGGATAATTTTGTTGGCAATACCCCACTGGTGCTGTTGCAGCGTATGAACCCTAATCCAAGCAACACCATTTTGCTTAAGCTGGAGGGAAATAACCCTGCGGGGTCAGTAAAAGACCGACCAGCCTATTCTATGATTACGCGGGCTGAAACGCGCGGCGACATCAAGCCTGGCGATACGCTGATTGAGGCTACTAGTGGTAATACAGGCATTGCCTTAGCAATGGTGGCGGCAATGCGCGGCTATAAAATGGTGCTGGTGATGCCGGAGAATCAAAGCGTGGAACGCCGCCAGAGTATGAAAGCCTATGGAGCTGAGCTGATTTTGACGCCCAAAGACGGCAGTATGGAGCTGGCGCGTGATGTGGCGTTGAAATTGCAGGCGGAAGGTGAAGGTAAAGTGCTGGATCAGTTCGGCAATAGTGATAATCCGCTTGCGCATTATGAAGGTACAGGGCCCGAGATCTGGCGCGACACCGCAGGCAAAGTGACGCATTTTGTTTCCAGCATGGGGACAACAGGTACCATCATGGGTACCTCACGGTTTCTTAAGGAGCAGAACCCGGATATTCGCATCATTGGCGTGCAGCCAGAAGAGGGCGCGCAAATTCCCGGTATCCGCAAATGGCCAGAAGCGTATCTACCCAAAATCTATGATGCCAAGCGTGTGGATGAGCTGATCTATGTGGGGCAGAAACATGCCGAGGATACGACGCGCAAGCTGGCGACGATGGAAGGTATCTTTTCCGGAATCTCTTCAGGTGGTGCGCTATATGTGGCATTGCAGCTTTCAAAACGTGTAGAAAATGCCGTCATTGTCAGCATCGTGTGCGACAGGGGTGACCGTTATCTTTCTACGGGAGTGTTTCCCTCCTAACGATGCTGGCTTAAGGGTGTTGCTCCATCCACAATAAGCACTTTTGTAAAGGTTTCTTTTTATGACACCCACCCTAGTATTTGACATTGAAACCATCCCAGATACGGAGGGGTTGCGCCTTTTATTAGACCTGCCCGCAGGCACTTCTGCAGAAGATGTGGCCAATATTGCCTTGCATCAGCGCCGCCAGCAAAACGGCTCGGAATTTCTACCTTTGCATCTGCATCGAGTGTGTGCAATCTCATGCGCACTGCGTGAGGGGCATCATTTTAAGGTGTGGACGCTAGGTGATATGGAAGCCTCTGAGGCAGAGATTATCCAACGCTTCTTTGATGGCATCGAAAAGTACACCCCCCAGATTATTTCTTGGAATGGGGGCGGGTTTGATTTACCGGTTTTGCATTACCGTGGATTGATGCACGGTATCAATGCCAGCCGCTATTGGGATCTGGGGGATGATGACAAAGACTTTAAGTGGAACAATTATATTAGCCGTTATCACACCCGCCATCTGGATTTAATGGATCTTATGGCGATGTTCAATGCCCGTGCTAATGCACCGCTGGATGATCTGGCTAAATTATGTGGCTTTCCCGGTAAGTTGGGGATGGATGGTGGTAAAGTCTGGGATGCCTATAAAGCGGGGAAGGTTGAAGAGATTCGTAATTATTGCGAAACGGACGTTGCCAATACGCATTTGGTGTTTTTGCGCTTTCAGTTGATGCGCGGACACCTCACGCCCGCTGCCTATGAAGCAGAAATCCAGCTGGTGCGAGATACCCTGTCTTCTTACACAGCGCCACACTGGAAAGAGTTCTTAGCAGCTTGGTGACCAGTTGCAGCAGATTTGACTACTCTTCCTCTGGTTCGATTGCATCCTCTTCGACCTCTCTCGCACCTCGTCTTCCCCGATGCCGCTGGCAATGAGCTAAGTTTGCCAAAATTACTTCATTTCCTCTAATTTGCCCGCTGCGTTAAAATCCCACCTCATTTTGAAACACAGGTTTTTTTCATGGCACGTCGTTCCCGCAATCGCAATGCTTCATCACAGATTGGAGAAATCAAGCAGGCTCGCATAGAATCTTTAGACCAAGAGGGGCGTGGCGTCACCCATGTGGAAGGTAAAACCGTCTTTGTAGAGGATGCGTTGCCAAATGAGACCGTGACATACCAGTCACACCAAATCAAGTCCAGCTATGAAGTTGCCAAGGTGATACAGGTGCTCAAGCAGTCGAATCAGCGTGTCACTCCGAAATGTCCGCATTTTGGCTTGTGTGGAGGCTGCAAATTGCAGCATCTGGATTTTTCTGCTCAGGTTGCCGCCAAGCAACGCCTGCTAGAAAATGATTTATGGCATATCGGCAAGGTCAAGGCTGAAAATATGCTACCTCCTTTGTATGGACCGGCTTGGGGCTACCGTCACAAGGCGCGCCTGAGTGTGAAATATGTGGCTAAAAAACAGCGTGTGTTGGTGGGGTTTAACGAAAAGGCCACCAATTTTGTGGCTGACATGAACTCGTGCGAAGTGGTGGTTCCCGCTGTTTCAGCGTTGATTGAGCCACTTCAGCGTCTGATTTTTCGGATGAGCATTAAGGATAAATTGCCACAAATCGAACTGGCAGTTGGGGAGAAGATGGATGGGCAAGACGTCATCGTACTAATCTTGCGCATTTTGGATGCACTGAATGAGCAAGATAAAGCCTTGCTCAAAGTATTTGCAGATGAACATGCTGTACAAGTGTGGACGCAAACCAAAGGGCCGGATACCATCAAGCCGTTCTATCCTGTGCAGGTACCCCAGTTGCAATATAGCCTGCCAGAGTTTGTTTTGACCTACCCGTTCAAGCCGAACGAATTTACACAGGTGAATCCACTTATCAATCAGGTCATGATCCGCCGCGCTATGCAGCTACTGTCTCCCCAAGCCCATGAAAAAATTGCAGATTTCTTTTGCGGTATTGGCAATTTTACCTTGCCAATCGCGCGTAGCGGTGCACAGGTGCTGGGCTTGGAGGGTTTGCAAAATCTTGTGGAACGCGCCAATGAAAGTGCGCAGCTGAATCAGATCAGCAATGTGCAGTTTGGTGTATCCGATCTCTTTAAGATGACACCAGCAACATTGAGTGAATTGGGGAATTTCGACAAGTGGCTGGTGGATCCGCCCCGCGATGGTGCGCATGAGCTGGTGAAATCGCTTGATGCCAGCAATCGTCCGCAGCGTATCGTGTATGTATCGTGTAACCCGGCTACCCTAGCGCGCGATGCTGGTGTGTTGGTCAATGAGAAGGGTTATCAACTCAAAGCGGCCGGTGTGATCAACATGTTCCCGCATACGGCGCATGTGGAGTCGATTGCTTGGTTTGAACGGGCTATCTAGCGAACATATCCCTGTGGGGAAATGAGTTTGTTGTAAAAACACAACGCCGTGTTGCTTTATTAGTAATTTTATTGATTTAGGTCAAATGCGATTAAAAAATTTAGCCGTATAATTCTCCCTATAAATTTTAGGTGTATGTTTGTTTTATTTCATGGAGATTAAAGGAAGATGAAAAAATCATTAGTAGTATTAGCGTTAGCGGCTGCATTCTCACCAATGTTGGCACAAGCTGAAGCAGGTGACTGGGTAGTGCGTGTTCGTGCAACAAACATCAACGCGGATGAAGATAGTAAACTAGGTCGTATGACTAATAATGCTTTTCCAGCTACTGCGGCCTTGGTTTCTTCAGGCGCTGAGTTGGAAGTTGAAAGCAATACAATTCCTGAATTGGATATTTCTTATTACATCACTAAAAATATTGCTGCTGAATTGATTTTGGCGGTTGGTTCTAAGCACGATGTGAATATTCATAAGAATACTGGATCTTTGGGTAGGCAAGATTTGGGCGAGGTGAATGCCTTGCCCCCAACATTGACACTGCAATGGCACTTCAACCCAGACCAAATGATTGATCCATACGTAGGTGCAGGTGTTAACTATACGCGCTTTATGGATAATGGGTTGAAGTTGCTTGACACTTACCCAATCCGCGTTGAGCGTAATAGCTGGGGTCCAGCTTTACAAGTAGGTGTTGATGTGAACTTGGCAGGTGGTTGGTTAATCAACGCAGACGTTAAAAAACTGTGGATTGATACAGACGTTAAGATGAATATGGGTACTGGGTATAGGAAAATCGATAGCTTAGACATCGACCCACTGGTCGTGAGCGTTGGTATTGGTAAAAAATTCTAATCTAAGCGGTTAGCGTTTTGTTCCACACTTGCCCCTGCCTGACCGGCAGGGGCTTTTTTTATGGGGCTTTGTAGGCGTGACGACTACAGGAGGTTCTGATTCCCGTGAATCAGAAAGGGACCTTTGCAAAAGTACTTCTTGTGGCGAATCACTGCGTTGCGCGGTACTCGCAACCTCGCTGTATACCGCATACTATGGCTTCGGCCGCTACGCTTAACATCGCTTCGCGAGTTAGCCTACGCCGAAACACTGCGTTGGTTTTCTCGGTTTCTGCGTTCCGTGCGCCTTTGTCGTGTGAATAATGCGCTTCAGCGCATATATTCCACGGACATGCCCTGTACGGGTAATGCTTCATCCGCAATAAGCACTTTTGCAAAGGTCTCAGAAAGTTAGATGATCTTGGAGAATTTAGCGCGGTTACGGTCAGTTTGCAGATAACGGTCAAACACCATGGCCACGGCACGTACAAAGAACCAGCCAAAATCCGTGACCTGCATTCCCGTCTGTTCCAGTACCACCATATCAGTTTTCTCTAGCGCTTTGAGTGCTTCCAGTTCTGTGGAAAAGTAACTCTTAAAATCAATCATGTAAGCGAGTTCGATCGATTCATACTGCAATTCGCCTTGGCACATGATCGCCATAATCACGGCGCGGCGCACCAAATCATCACGCGTGAGCGCCAAGCCACGCACCACAGGGAAGCGCCCTTGGTTGAGCAGGTCGTAATATTCTTCGATGGTTTTAGCATTTTGGCTGTAGGTGGCTCCTACGCGACCAATGGCGGACACGCCTAGGCTGATTAAGTCACAATCCGGTTGGGTGCTGTAGCCTTGGAAATTACGGTGCAGCCTGCCTTGACGTTTAGCAATAGCTAAGGCATCGTTCGGTAATGCAAAATGATCCATCCCCACGTACACATAGCCTGCGTCTAGGAACGTTCTGATAGCGTTAGACAGCATGGCGATTTTGGCTGGAGCTGCCGGCAGTTCGTAAGCGTCGATACGGCGCTGGGGTTTGAAGCGCTCTGGCAGATGCGCATAGGCATATAGCGCAATTCTTTCAGGGCGCAGTTCAACAATTTGGAAAAGTGTCTTGGTGAATGATTCCGGTGTTTGTTTAGGCAGACCGTAAATTAAATCAACGTTTACAGAATCGAATTTTAATTTTCTGGCGGCATCCATCAGTGCGAACACTTGCTCGGCGGGCTGAATGCGATGCACGGCTTTTTGTACTTCTGGGTCAAAATCTTGCACCCCAAAACTTAGTCGGTTGAAGCCGAGCGAGGCCAGATGCGCCAACCGCTCTTCGTTCACAGTGCGTGGGTCGACTTCGATTGAGTACTCGCCACCCGGTGCAAGCTTGAAGTTACGGCGTATCATGGCCATCAGCTGGCTTAATTCATCATCACTGAAGAAGGTGGGTGATCCACCGCCAAAGTGTAGCTGTGAGATGGTTTGTCCTGTGCCGATATGGGCGATATGCAAATCAATCTCACGATTTAGGTAGTGCAGGTATTCAGCACTACGCTCATGGTGCTTGGTGACGATTTTATTGCAGGCGCAGAAGAAGCAGAGTGATTCACAAAATGGAATATGCACATAAAGCGATAATGGCAATGTCAGCCCGCCGATGCGGCGCTGTTCTAGGGTCTGCTGGTAAGATTCTTCGGTAAAGGCTTCGACAAATCTGTCCGCAGTCGGGTAAGAGGTATAGCGCGGCCCGGAAACGTCATGCTTTTGCAGAATATCTGGCGTCAAGACCGGCACAGCACCAGCGCCTGAGGCACTGGACTGGCTGGTTGAGCCTACCGGAAAAAGAATGGTATTATTTTCTGCCATGACGATACTCCTAATTAGATGCCGGATTCTCGCACTGAAACGGTTTCTCGTCTTTGATTCAGGTCAAAAGATTATGATTTTGATACGCGCTACTAGCGTCGTAAACGCGAAAGCGGTATCCTTGAGTCCATTTATCTTATCGTATCCCTATGCAAGCTGCTACAAATTGTGAATCGCTCAAAGTCGCCTGTTCTAATTGTAACTTGCGCGAGATCTGTATGCCTGTCGGATTCAGCCCTGAGGAGATGCAGCGCATTGATGCGGTGGTAGAGAAGCGGCGCAGAGTTAGACAGGGTGAGGCGCTGTACAATAATGGAGATGATTTTACTGCGCTCTATGCCATTCGTAGCGGTTTTTTCAAAACTTGCGTTACAAGCAATGACGGGCGTGAGCAGGTGACCGGTTTTCAAATGGCTGGTGAGGTCATTGGCATGGATGGCATCGTGAATGACAATCATAACTGCAGCGCTGTGGCGCTGGAAGATGCAGAAGTCTGCGTGATGCCGTTTACGATGATCGAGGAGATGTCCCGTGATTTACCCGCATTGCAGAGGCATGTACACAAAATCATGAGCCGTGAGATCGTGCGTGAGAATGGGGTGATGCTACTGTTAGGCAATATGCGAGCGGAAGAGCGTCTGGCGGCTTTTCTGTTGAATCTGGTACAGCGTTTGCATGCGCGTGGATTATCACAATCGGAACTGGTGCTGAGAATGTCACGCGATGAGATTGGTAGCTATCTTGGCCTGAAGTTGGAGACTGTGAGTCGGTCGTTCTCTAAATTCAGTGAAGAAGGCATCATCGAGGTGAGGCAGCGTTACGTGAAGATATTGGCGCCTGATGCACTGAAGAAAATCTTCAATCCGCAGACTTACGTGTAGTTATTTATGAGCTTGGATCAGCTTACCTCGACCGATCACAACCGTGATTTCGTTGGTCTTCGATATGTTTATCCGGTTGTTTCGCGTCGTGCCGGTGGCGTTTCGATCGGCATTAACCTGAATGTGAATAATGCGTGTAACTGGCGTTGCGTTTATTGCAACGTGCCCAATTTAACCCGTGGCTCCCCCCCCGCAATTGAGCTGGATGTGTTGGAGCAGGAGTTGCGTGCTTTTTTGCGTGATGTGCAGCATGGTGATTTTATGCAGCGACATGTTCGTGAACAAGACCGTCAGTTAAAAGACATCGCTTTTTCTGGCAATGGTGAGCCCACCAGTGCCAAAGAATTTCCGCAGGTGATTTCGCTAGTTGAAAAAGTGTTGGCGGACGTGGGATTGTTGGGCTGCATTAAAGTAAGGCTGATCACGAATGGTAGTTTGGTAGACAGACCCGCGGTGCTGGAGGCTGTCAGCCATTTGTCACGATTGAATGGTGAAGTGTGGTTTAAGGTGGATGCCGGCAGTCAAGCCGGTTTTTCGCGGATCAATGATGTGATCTTAAATCCGCAAAGTCATCTACAGCGCCTGAGAAGTTGCGCTGCAGTTTGTCCGACTTTCATACAAACCTGCATGTTTGCCTTGGATGGCATGCCGCCTTGCGAAAAAGATATTCTGGCCTATTTGGATTTTGTGTCAGAGGTCAAGGATGTGATTGCTGGCGTGCATCTTTATGGATTGGCGCGATGGTCGATGCAGCCAGAGGCGGGACGCTTGAGTCGCCTGTCTGCTGAATGGCTTGAAGCGTTAGCTGGGCGTGTGCGCCAACTTGGTGTGCAGGTGTTTGTTAGTCCTTAGAGCCTATGCCAGTAAGCGCAGTTTCACTATTCGTGCTATCTCAGCCTCTTCATCGGCAGGGATGATGAGTATCGGTTTTGAACCGGCTGTTTGGATGGATGTCGCATTTTGCTGATTTGACGTCTCATCTAGTTGAAAGCCTAGCAGCCCTAACGGTTTGCAAATCAGTGTGCGAATTTCGGCACTATGTTCACCGATACCGCCGGTAAAAATCAATGCATCTATCCCCCCAGTCTTAGCAGCGAATCCACCAATGCTTGCTCTGACTTGCCTTGCAAAAAAATCGACTGAGAATCTGGCGTTTTTGCTTGGGCTGGCAATCAACCTGGACATTTCGCTACTTTCGCCGCCAGATAAAGCTAGCAGACCCATTTGATGGAACACGAGGTCGGTCAGGTCTGTGGAGTTGTAACGCGACATCAGTTCCAGCATGATGCCAGGGTCCAAATCGCCGCTGCGCGTCCCCATCGGGATGCCACCCGCGGGGGTGTAGCCCATGCTGGTGTCCGTTGAACGTAAACTTTCTAGCAGGCACAGGCTGGCGCCGCTCCCAAGGTGCGCAATTACAATCTTACCGTGAGCTGTTTCGCCGAGTAGGTCGGGCAGCTGTCTGGCAATATGTGCATAGCTAAGGCCGTGGAAACCGTATCGCCGAATGTTCAGGTGATTGGGGATGGGCAGGCGGTAGGCGATTTCGGGGAGAGTAGCGTGAAACGCCGTATCGAAGCAGGCAAACTGGATTAGATGGAACTGCTTTGCCAATATTTCACTGCAATATTCAACGCCCAACAGGTTGCCCGGCATGTGTAGCGGGGCTAGGTGAATAATGCTTTTTAATCGTGAAATTTCGTCTGCATCAAGCAAACGCACTTCATCAGTCACCTCACCGCCATGCACAAAACGGTGGCCAATCACTAACTGGGGTTTATGTTCAATCGATAGATAAGATGAATTCAAATCACGCTGGATATCATCTAGCAAGTCAGTAAAGGTTTGACGATGGTCATGATCACTCGGGTGCTCATAGTGATAGTGGGTGCGTTGCCCACTGGTCAGAAATAAGCTGGCTTTCAGAGTGGATGAGCCACAATTGAGGGTAAGGATGTCCACGTTGCTATCTAGTTCTGCCATGTCCATTGGTCTTCTTCAGGCAGGTCCACGCCGTGTTCGTAGGCATAGCGGCAACATTCGATCTGGCGGTTTCTCAGTGCCTCATGCGCATGCGCGCCTATCCCCCTTAGGGCAGGGACGCGGTTGATGGCATCCATGGCCAGGCTGAAGCGGTCGATCTGGTTTTGTATCGCCAGCTCCAATGGCGTGTTGATGCTCCCTTTTTCCTTGTAGCCGCGCACATGCAGGTTGTGGTGATTATGACGTCGGTAGGCGAGCCGGTGAATCAGATAAGGGTAGCCATGGAAATTGAAAATAATGGGTTTGTCTGTGGTGAACAGGTTGTCAAACTCATCATCGGTCAGGCCGTGGGGATGTTCGCAGCTGGGGGTAAGTTTGTACAGGTCTACCACATTGATGAAGCGGATCTTCAGTTGCGGAAAATGTTGGCGTAACAGCAAGGTCGCAGCCAAGGACTCTTTGGTTGGGATATCGCCTGCGCAGGCCATGACTAGATCGGGAGGTGTTCCATCGTCATTGCTGGCCCACTCCCAGATGCCAAGACCTTTAGTGCAGTGGTTGATGGCTGCATCCATGTTCAGATATTGCAGATGGTCTTGCTTGTCGCTGACAATGACATTGATGTAGTCAGTACTGTTCAGGCAGTGGTTAGCCACGGACAACAGGCAGTTGGCGTCTGGGGGCAGATAAATGCGGGTAATTTCCGGACTTTTATTGACCACGATATCCAGAAAACCGGGATCCTGATGCGTGAAACCGTTGTGGTCTTGCCGCCAAACGGTAGAGGTGATCAGCATGTTGAGCGATGAGATCGGTGCGCGCCATGAAACGGCTTTGGACATAGCTAGCCATTTTGCATGCTGATTGAACATCGAATCGATAACATGAACGAAGGATTCATAAGTCGAGAAAAAGCCATGTCGGCCGGTCAGTAGATAGCCCTCCAGCCAGCCTTCTATCGTATGTTCAGACAGCATTTCCATGACGCGACCGTCAGGGGATAATTCGCCACCATCTGCATCTTCCGGTAAATAATCGGCCATCCACGTTTTTTTGCTGACTTCGTACACGTCATCTAGTTTGTTGGAGGTGTTCTCGTCAGGACCGAAGATGCGGAAGTTGCTCCCGTTCTGGCGCATGATATCGCGCAAGAGTTGCCCCAGTGGCTTTGTATTGGGGGATGCAGTCTGGCCGGGTTGATCGACCTTGACCGCGTAGTTTTGGTAATCCGGCATACGTAGTGATTTTCGTAGTAGCCCCCCATTGCCTTGCGGGTTGGCGCTCATACGGCGGGTGCCTTGCGGTGCCAGTGCCTTGAGTTCAGGGAGCAGTTTCCCGCTTGCATCGAAGAGGTTTTCAGGCTCGTAGCTACGTAGCCAAGCCTCTAGCGCCTTTAAGTGTTGCGGGTTGGTTTTGATATTGCCCATCGGTACTTGGTGTGCTCGCCAGAAGCCTTCGACCTTGTGACCATCCACTGTTTTTGGACCAGTCCACCCTTTAGGACTGCGTAGCACAATCATTGGCCAGAGAGGGCGGATGGGCTGATGGCGTTCTCGGGCCGTTTTTTGAATCTGTTTGATGCTTAATATGCAGTGTTCCAGCGTAGTGGCCATCGCTTGGTGCATGGTGTGCGGGTCGTCGCCTTCAACAAAATAGGGTGTCCAGCCATAGCCCTTGAACAGACTTTCAAGCTCTTGATGTGAGATACGTGAAAGAAGCGTGGGGTTGTTGATCTTGTAGCCATTCAAGTGAAGGATAGGCAGTACAGCACCATCTCGAATCGGATTGAGAAATTTGTTTGAGTGCCAAGAGGTGGCTAGTGGCCCTGTTTCAGATTCGCCATCTCCCACCATCACGGTGACAATCAGGTCTGGATTGTCAAAGGCTGCCCCAAAAGCGTGGGAAATGCTGTAGCCTAGCTCACCTCCTTCATGAATGGATCCGGGCATCTCCGGGGTGCAATGACTGCCGATACCACCTGGAAAAGAGAATTCTTTGAAGAAGTGTTGCATGCCTGCTTCATCTTCGCTCTTGTTGGGATAGACCTCGCTGTAAGTTCCTTCAAGGTAAATCGGACCAAGTACGCCGGGTGCACCGTGCCCGGGTCCAGCAAGGAAGATCGCATCCAGGTCGTATTGGTTGATGAGCCGATTCATGTGGATGTAAGCAAAGCTCAGACCCGGACTGGAGCCCCAGTGTCCTAGCAGGCGCTGTTTGATGTGCTCGGCTTGCAGTGGCTTTCTGAGTAATGGGTTGTCGCGCAGATAAATCATGCCGGCGGACAAGTAGTTGCATGCACGCCAGTAACGATCGATGACATCCAATGCCTGAGGAGAGAGTTTTTGCTGGGAGGGGCTGTCGGTCGAGTTTGTCATAGTTGAGCTCTTTTATACAACATGTTCTGATCATACTAGAGACCTTTGCATGAATCAAAATTCGGCTGAGTTTTCGCTAAAATTACCAAAAACCGTCATTCCAGCCTACGGATGTGTTAAAGAGCTTGGTGAAAATCAAGTACACTTCAGCTTATGAAAAATGTCATGATGATTGCACTTGTTTGCTGCTTTTTATGGGCTTGCGACCAGCCAATGCACACTGGTCGAGTAGATGTGCCGTTGCGTTTTTCCGTCGCACAGATGCCGTTGAATCTCGATCCGCGCTACGCCACGGATGCGGCCTCAGCGCGTCTGAATCGCCTGATCTATCAGGCTTTGGTTGATTTTGACGCGGCGTCCAGGCCTGTGCCTAAATTGGCGCATTGGACCAGCCCTAATCCCCTTGAGTATCGCTTTACATTGAATGCCGCCCCCCCTCCATTTCATCATCAGTTGCCACTGACTGCAGAAGACGTTAAAGCGACTTATGATTCTTTAATCGGGCTTAAAGATTCGCCTCATGCGGCAGAGTTTGGGCATGTCGCCAGTATCGAGCTGGTGGATTCGCATACGTTGGTGTTTCATCTTAAGCAGCGTGATGTGCATTTTCCTGAAAAGCTGATTATTGGCATCCTGCCCAAAGATCTTATTTTGAAAAGGCATGACTTTTCTCGTGCGCCTGTCGGCAATGGACCTTTGCAGTTTGTGAGTTGGCACAATACACTGACGTTTAAAAGACGACAGGATGACCAGGTCATCACGCTCACTGAGGTGAGGGATCCCACAGTGCGCGTACTCAAACTGTTGCGCGGTGAGGTGGATTTGCTACAGGGAGACTTGCCTCCAGAGTTAGTGGCTTATTTGGAAAAACAGCCAGAAATTACAGTGAAATCAAGTGTCGGTGCTAATTTCTCTTATCTTGGACTGAATCTGCAGGATGCCATGTTGTGCAATATCAAGGTGAGGCAGGCGCTGGCGCATGCTATCGACCGCAACGCCATTATCGCCCAAGTGATGGTCAAGGAAACTCGTGCTGCCTCGGTCATTTTGCCGCCTGAGCACTACGCAGGAAATCCAGCGCTGGAAGCTTACGTGTACGATCCACAGCGGGCTAGGCGATTGCTTCAAGAGGCTGGTATAAGCTTACCGCTTAAGTTGGTGTACAAAACGTCTACAGATGCACAGCGAGTGCGGCTGGCTACCATTTTGCAGGCGCAAATGAAACCAGTCGGAATCAATTTGGAGATTCGCAGTCTCGACTGGGGTACGTTCTTTGACGATGTGAAACATGGGCAGTTCCAACTGTTCGGATTGACTTGGGTCGGGATCAGCACCCCCGAAATCTATAGCAAAGCCTTTGGTTCAAATCAATTCCCGCCACACGGATTTAATCGTGGACATTTTGTAGATCCCGTGTTGGACAGCTTGCTGGAAAAAGAAGAATGGACAGCGGCAACAGCGAGGATCAATAGGCAATTACCCTACATCCCGCTTTGGTATGAAGGGCAGTTTGTTGCCTATGCTCAGGGGATAACAGGTTATGCGCCTAAGGCGGATGGTAACTGGGATGATTTAGCGGTGATAACGAAGTCAGCTACAATAAGCAACTATGCGCATTGAAATATCCATTTCTCAACAGACTTTAACGCTTTTCAATCACTTGGGTAGTGTGAAAGCCAAGTACAGTGTTTCAACTGCGACCAATGGCATTGGCTGCGAGAAAAATAGCGGCTGTACACCATTAGGCGAGCATATCATCCGTGCCAAGATTGGCGTGGATGCACCGCTCAATGCGGTGTTTGTGGGGCGACGGGTGACGGGTGAGATTTGGTCGCCAGAATTAGCTGCGCAATTTCCTGAGCGCGACTGGATATTAACGCGTATCTTGTGGCTTTCCGGCAGAGAAATAGGCAAAAATCGGCTGGGGAATGTTGATTCGATGCAGCGCTATATCTATATTCATGGCACACCAGATGCTGAGCCGATGGGGGTCCCCTGTTCGCATGGCTGTGTGCGGATGCGCAACGCCGACGTAGTCCAGCTGTTCGATCAGGTGGATATTGGCACCTCTGTGCAGATTGCCGTTGATTGATGGAGACCTTTGCAAAACTACTTCTTATGGCGAATCACTGCGTTACGCGGTTTTTTTGCTACGGCCGCCGCTATGCGGCTTAACATTGCTACGCAATATGAGCCTACACCGCAACTACGTTGTGCGAGCTTTGAGCTACGCTCAAATGCCTGCCAAAAACAAATTCGCAACCTCGCTGTATACCGCATACTATGGCTTCGGCCGCTACGCTTAACATCGCTTCGCGAGTTAGCCTACGCCGAAACACTGCGTTGGTTTTCTCGGTTTATGCGTTCTGTGCGCCTTTGTCGTGTGAATAATGCGCTTCAGCGCATATATTCCACGGACATGCCCTGTACGGGTAATACTTCATCCACAATAAGCACTTTTGAAAAGGCCTCTGATGATGTGGTTAATGCGTCGCTTTTTTGAGCTAATCATTGTTATTTTCGGCGTCCTGCTCATGACATTCCTGCTGATACATCTGGTGCCAGGTGACCCAGTCGAGGTGATGTTGGGGGAATCAGCCAGTGCGGCTGACCGTGTGGCACTGCGGGCAGAATTGGGCTTGGATCGGTCTTTGCTACATCAGTTTGGTACGTATTTACACAAACTTGCCCAAGGGGATTTTGGCCAGTCCATACACTCAAAAATGCCAGTAAGCACTTTGCTTCAATTGCGCTATCCGGCCACATTGAAACTGGCCTTGTGGTCACTGCTGATCGGTTTGTGTGTCGGCATTCCCCTGGGGGTCTATGCTGCGCTCAGGGCGGGGCGTTGGCAGGATCTGGTGGTGACGATCGTTTCAGTTAGGCTATCTGCTATGCCCGCGTTCTGGCTCGGTCCGATGCTCATGCTGCTATTTGCCGTCTGGCTGGGGTGGCTGCCGGTGAGCGGCATGGGGTCCGGAAATGCGATTATTCTCCCTGCGATGACCTTAGGGTTGGGCTTGAGTGCAATTCTGACGCGCATGACACGCACCAGTCTGCTGGAAGTGTTACAGGATGATTTTATCCGCACAGCCCGTGCCAAAGGGTTGAGTGAGCGTGTCGTGGTGTTACGCCATGCCTTGCGCGCAGCTTTGCTGCCGATTATTACTATTGTTGGTTTGCAGATGGGCAGTCTGTTGGCCGGCACGGTGATTACGGAAACTATATTCAGCTGGGATGGCATCGGACGCCTGCTGGTTGAGAGCATCGAAAAGCGCGACTATCCGGTCACTCAGGCGTGTGTGCTGGTGGTGGCATTGAGTTATGTGCTGGTAAATCTGTGTACAGACCTGCTATACAGATTGGCGGATCCGCGAGTAAGGGGATAAAGCAGTGAAGTGGGTTTCTTGCTCGATTTTATTATTCTGGGTGCTTGCTGTGGTGCTGGGGTATGTTGTGCAGCTGGATCCGAATGTGGTTGACCTCAAGCGTGTATTGCAGGCGCCTAGCCTGCAGCATTGGTTGGGTGCCGATGAGTTGGGGCGTGATCTGCTGGCGCGTGTTCTGGCTGGGATTGAAGTCTCGATTATCGTGGCGCTGAGTGTTACGCTGGTCACCATGATTGTTGGGGTGTTGATTGGTCTATTGGCCGGATTCTATGGTGGCTGGGTGGATGCCGTGCTGATGAAAGTGACTGATGTGTTCATGGCGTTCCCAGGCATATTGCTTGCAATTGCTTTTGCTGCCGTGCTGGGGCCTGGTGTGGGTAACCTGGTCTTGGCTTTATGTTTAACCGGCTGGGTCAGTTATGCTCGTTTGACCCGAGCGCAGACCATGAGTCTGCGTCGTCGTCAGCATGTACTGGCTGCCCAGTCTTTGGGTGCAAGTGTGCCACGGTTGCTGTTTCAGCATATACTACCGCTGTTGACCTCGGTGTTGGTGGTTGAAGCCACATACAGCATTGCCAGTGTGATGATTGCAGAGGCGAGTTTATCCTTCTTGGGCTTGGGTATCCAAGCGCCCGATGCCTCTTGGGGGGCGCTGTTGCGCGATGCGGTGCGTTATATGCTGGCGGCCCCACATTATGTCTTGGTTGTAGGGGCATGTCTGATGAGTTTGATTCTGGCAATCAATCTCGGTGGTGATGTTTTACGTGATCAGTTAGATGTAAGAAAAGAGATACCATGAGTTTAGGTCCAGTCATGATTGATGTCGTCGGTACATCGCTCACAGCCGATGATATCCGTCGTTTACAGCATCCATTGGTGGGGGGGGTGATCTTGTTTAAGCGCAATTATGAGAACAATGCGCAGCTCAAGGCGCTGACTGCCAGTATCCATGCAGTGCGCCATCCTCCATTATTGATTGCGGTTGATCATGAAGGTGGTCGGGTGCAGCGTTTTAGAGAGGGCTTTACCAAGATTCCTCCGATGCGCGAGTTCGGCAAGATCTGGGATAAGCAACCCAAGCGGGCGAAAGAATTGGCTAAACAAGCAGGATGGGTGCTGGCAGCCGAGCTCCGTGCGCATGGCGTGGATTTCAGTTTCACGCCAGTGCTAGACATGGATTACGGCGACAGTCTGGTAATCGGAGATCGTGCATTCCACTTGCACCCTCAGGCTATCAGTGATCTGGCATTTGCCTTGATGCAAGGCTTAAAACAAGGGGGCATGGCGGCGGTAGGCAAGCATTTCCCGGGGCACGGGTTTGTGGTGGCCGACTCACATGTCAGTATGCCAGTGGATGAGCGCACCTTTGATCAGATTGCACAAAACGATATGCAGCCCTTTCGTATGCTGATCGACGATGGTATTGCTGCCATCATGCCGGCACATGTGATCTATTCTGATGTAGATGATAAGCCGGCAGGTTTCTCTTCTCGCTGGCTGCAAAAGGTGTTGCGCGAACGTCTAGGGTTTAATGGTGTGATTTTCAGTGATGACTTAAGCATGGAAGCCGCGACGGCAGGAGGTGATGTCACGACGCGTGCGCTGGCCGCGCTCAATGCAGGATGCGACATGGTGTTGCTATGCAATCAGCCTGCAATGGCCGATGAGCTGTTGCAAAATTTAAATTGGAACATCTCAGCGCAAAGTTTGAGCCGTTTGGCGCGTATGCATGGACACAAACACCCACCCACTATGGATCAGCTGCATGAGAACGGTGAATTTGTGCATGCGGTGCATCAAGTGGCACGGGTCGGTGTCAGTGAACAGGAACTCTTTGCTTGATGCGTGCCGGCGTGCGGATTTTCGACCTAAGATTTCTAGGCTAAGCGATTAACTGTGGTTTTTTAGGGCGCGCGAACCATCTTATCCACTGTTTGGTCTGAGCTTGTCGAGGATCATCTAATCCATTCATACTTCGCAAGCTCAATACGAACGGATGGATGATTGATGTGCCAGATTATGTGCCATGATCAATAGTATAATGGTTGAAACTATTCTGATTAGTCGCTATCTTATGCAGTGTAGTATTTTATAAAAGGAAAATGACACAATGTTTGACAATACTCCAGTTCTAGGCCGTTCAGAATCCGCTGAATTAGCCACCAATAAAGTTTTACGTAATACCTATGCGCTGCTAGGGTTGACCATGATTCCAACCGTGCTTGGCGCATTTATCGGCCTGAACGTGAACTTCAGTATCGCGCAGCAGCATCCATTTATCTTTGCGATTGGTGCAATGGCGGTGATGTTTGGCATGTTCTCGGCGATTTCGGCCAATCGTAATAGCAGTGTTGGCGTAGTACTTTTGCTCGGTTTGACTTTCTTGCTCGGTTTGTTGCTTGGTCCAATCTTGCAACATGCTTTGCATCTGAGTAATGGTGCCCAGATTGTTGGATTGGCCGCTGGTGGTACAGGGGTGATACTGTTCACGCTTGCCAGTGTTGCGACCACAACCAAGAAAGACTTTAGCTTCATGGGCAAGTTCTTGCTGGTGGGGATTATCCTGTTGATCGTTGCTTCTTTGGCTAATATCTTCTTGCAGATTCCGGCGATGACTTTGGCGCTATCAGCCATTGGGGTGATACTGTTCTCTGGCTTTATTTTATTTGACGTGAGCCGTATCGTGAATGGTGGCGAGACCAACTACGTGATGGCGACTCTGAGCCTCTACATGAGCATCTACAACTTGTTCACCAGCCTGTTGCAATTGCTGATGGGCTTGATGGGCGGTGATGACTAAGCCAATTCGGATTAGTGGTTGATGTAGCAAAGCCCATCGGTATGATGGGCTTTTTTTACGATGTTTTTTTACGACGCTCAGCGAAAAAAGCGGACAGCATGTCACCACATTCCTCGGCCAAAACGCCATTGGTCACTGCGGTATGATGGTTCAATTTTGATTCATTCATCAGGTCGATCACACTGCCGCACGCGCCTGTTTTAGGGTCGCTGGCACCATAGACTAATCTTGCAATACGGGCATGCTGGATGGCGCCCGCACACATGGCACACGGCTCCAGCGTCACGTAGAGTGTGCAGCCGACCAGGCGATAGTTTCCTAAATGCAACGCAGCATCTCGCATGGCGCGGATCTCTGCGTGCGCGCTGGGGTCATGCGTGCCAATCGGTGCGTTTGCACCGAGGCCGATGATAACGCCATCTTTTACTACGATGGCACCTACAGGTACTTCTCCGGCTTCGGCGGCTTGCTGGGCTTGATCCAGTGCAATGAGCATGTAGTCGTTATCGCTGAGTAATTTTTCCATAAGCGTTCTTTGAGCTGTTATTTCATCATCGGATTGTCAATCGAGAGCTGTCTGGTATGGAAATGTTCAAGCCCCGCAATTGATTTTTCACATTCACAGCAAAAGCCCCGTCAGCCATGGTTCCAGTGGAGTAGTGATTATCAAAAACACTCCCCACTGGGTGACGAAAAAAGACATGACAGTGGCTACTTTGGCACAAACAGTGCTTTCATTCAAGCTCATGGCAGCTCATCTTTGCGGGTCGTCATCATTATTTGTGATGATCGTCTGACTTTTGCTATCTGTGTTATCGCGCAATCAGGTAAAATTCCATCCATGCAAGTGACCGATCCCACCGCTGAAAAATCTCCTTTGTTAGCGCCCAATTTTGTGCACTTGCGTTGTCACAGCGAGTACTCCATTGTTGATGGCACCGTGCGGATTGATCACTATGTTCAGCAGTCTGTCGGTGACAGCATGCCAGCGCTAGCGTTAACCGATCTGAGTAATTTATTCGGGGCGGTCAAGTTCTATAAAGAGGCGCGTAGTAATGGTGTCAAGCCTATCATCGGTTGTGATGTCTGGTTAGAGAATACGCTTAACCGAGATAATCCTTCACGTTTGCTGCTGTTGTGTCAGTCGCATGCTGGCTATCTCTTGCTGTGTCAGTTGCTCAGTCTGGCCTATCTGAGCAATCAGTACCGTGGTCGTGCTGAGTTCAAAAAAGCCTGGTTCTCGGAGTATGGTACGGAAGGTTTGTTACTACTGTCTGGGGCGATGGCGGGTGATATCGGTCAGGCATGCATGCAAGGTAATGATGCACTTGCGCTGCAACTTGCGGGTGAGTGGCAGGCCTTGTTTCCTGAGCGGTTTTATCTAGAAGTGCAGCGAGTCTCTGCTGAAAATCAGAACCAGAATCAGGAAAACTATATCCATCAAGCAAGGGATATCGGCATGGCGTTGGGGTTGCCTGTTGTGGCTACGCACCCAATCCAATTTAGCACGCCTGAAGATTTTATGGCGCATGAGGCGCGTACTTGTATCGCAGAAGGCTATGTGCTGGCGGATACTCGTCGTCCACGCAATTTTACCTCTGAGCAGTACATTAAGACGCAAGCGCAGATGGTGGAGTTGTTTGCTGACATGCCGGAGGCTCTAGCAAATACTGTTGAGATTGCTAAGCGCTGCAATCTAAGTTTAACACTCGGAAAGAATTATCTACCCCGATTTCCTACCCCTAATAATGTCAGTCTAGATGAGTATCTTATTTCCGAGGCTCGTGCGGGCTTGCAAAAGCGCTTGACAGTACTTTACCCGAATGAGGTGCAACGTGAAGCTCAACAAGCAGCCTACCATGCTCGCTTGGATTTTGAGACCAAGGTAATTAACCAAATGGGTTTTTCCGGCTACTTTCTCATCGTGGCGGATTTCATTAATTGGGCGAAGAATAATGGCGTTCCCGTAGGGCCGGGACGCGGCTCTGGGGCAGGTTCGGTAGTGGCTTATAGTTTGGGGATCACGGATTTGGATCCTTTGGAGTACAACCTGCTGTTTGAGCGTTTTCTCAACCCCGACCGTGTTTCGATGCCCGACTTCGATATCGACTTCTGTCAGGAGGGGCGGGATCGCGTCATTGACTATGTAAAACAGAAATATGGCATAGATGCGGTTTCTCAAATTGCGACTTTTGGTACCATGGCGGCAAAGGCCGTAATTCGCGATGTAGGACGTGTACTAGACTTGCCCTTCAACTTTGTGGATGGCATCGCGAAGCTCATCCCGATGGAGCTCGGTATCACGCTTTCCAAAGCGTTAGAGCAAGAGCCGCAACTGGCCGAACGGCGAGAAAATGAAGAAGAAGTGCGCGAGCTGTTAGCACTTGCCCTAAGACTGGAAGGCTTGACACGTAATGTAGGCATGCATGCCGGCGGGGTGCTGATCTCACCGGGCAAAATATCAGACTTTTCCCCCGTGTATTGCCAGCCCGATGGGGCTAGCTTGGTCAGCCAATATGACAAAGACGACGTTGAAGCGGTCGGTCTTGTTAAGTTTGACTTTCTTGGCCTGCGCACTCTGACCATTCTGGATATGGCGCTGAATAGTGCCAATCAACAGCGCGCCGCCCAAGACCTGCCGCCATTAGCTTTTGAAACATTGCCGCTGGATGATAAGCCGACATTCCAATTGCTAAAAACGGCCAATACCACAGCGGTGTTCCAACTGGAGTCGCGTGGCATGAAAGATATGCTGAAACAGGCGATGCCAGACTGTTTCGAGGATATTATTGCTTTGGTGGCTTTGTATCGCCCTGGTCCAATGGACTTGATCCCCGATTTCTGCCGACGTAAGCATGGCAAACAACGCGTCGAATATCCGCATCCGCTGACAGAGCCAATCTTGAAAGAGACGTATGGGATCGCAGTTTACCAAGAGCAAGTGATGCAGATCGCCCAAGTCGTCGCGGGCTATAGCCTGGGTGGCGCGGATTTGCTACGTCGCGCCATGGGTAAAAAGAAAAAAGAGGAGATGGATGCACAGCGCAAGATCTTCGTCGAGGGAGCGACCAAAAATGACATGACCGAGCGTCAGGCCAGTGAGCTATTTGATTTGCTGGAGAAGTTCGCGGGCTATGGTTTTAATAAATCTCATGCGGCAGCCTATGCCTTGGTAGCCTATCATACTGCTTATTTAAAGACGCACTATCCGGCCGCGTTTCTTGCTGCGACAATGTCGGCGGATATGAACAATACGGACAGTGTGCATATCTTTTATGACGATTGTGCTCCCAATCAGGTAGAGGTGTTACCCCCTGATATCAATCACAGTGAGTTTAAGTTCAAGCCGCTCAATCAAGGCCAGATTTTGTATGGCTTGGGCGCCGTTAAAGGCACAGGTTGGGCTGCAATCGAAGTGATTCTGGAGGCGCGCCGAAAGGAAGGCCCATACAAGGATCTGTTTGATTTCTGCGCAAGACTTGACTTGCGCAAGGTTAATCGACGCGTGATTGAGTCTTTGATCAGAGCGGGGGCTTTTGACTCGCTGGAACCCAACCGCAATGCACTGCTCGCAGGCGTGGGTTTGGCAATCAGCGCGGCTGAGCAGACCCATGCCAACAGTAATCAAAATAGTCTCTTCGGTGATGTGGTGGATACAGCGGCACATGTGTTGCCTGATGTGATGGCTTGGAGTGAGCAGCAAAAACTGCAAGAAGAAAAATCAGCGCTAGGCTTTTATTTTAGCGGTCATCCATACTGGTCGTATCAAAAAGATCTGAGCCAATTTATCTCGACCACCTTGGCGAATCTGACACCTAAGGAGCAGCCGCAACTGATCGCCGGCATCGTTTCTGGTGTTCGTGCTCGCATGACGGGGCGTGGGAAGATGGCGATTGTTGGGCTTGATGATGGAACGACGCGGATCGAAGTGGTGGTTGGTAATGAACTGCTGAATCAGTCACAACATCTGCTAAAGGATGATCAGTTGGTGATCGTAGAAGGGCGTGTCAGTCATGATGAGTTTTCAGGCGGAATCCGTGTTAATGCGAGAAAGCTACATGATCTTTCCAGCCTAAGAAATAGCCGGGCCAGCTTTCTCAAGGTCTCCTGTAATGGACAATCGGATGCGCAGAGATTAAAGTCCTTGCTCCAACCTTACTGTGTCGGATTTTCAGAAGAGCAGCGTGGTTGTGCCGTGAAAGTTGAATATTACAACCAAACCAGCAAAGTGGAGTTGATGCTGGGAAATGAGTGGCGGGTCGATCTACAAGACGAGTTGATTGCAGGCTTGACTGAGTGGCTAAGCAAGAATAACGTAAAAATCCTATATAATTGATCCCTAAATTCTAAAACAAGCGATACAACCGAGTTGAATGCATGAAAATTACCTATTTAGATTTTGAGCAACCCATTGCTGAACTGGAAAGTCAGATTGAAGGCTTACAGGCAGCCCATGATGCGAATGAGGCGTTAGATATTTCAAAAGAACTGGCTGCGTTACAAAAGAAGCAAACAAAGCTTTCTGAAGATATTTACGGTAATTTGACTGCGTGGCAGATCTCGCAGGTGGCGCGTCATCCACAGCGTCCTTATACCTTGGATTATATTCAAGGGATATTTACAGACTTTGAAGAACTGCATGGTGACCGTGCCTATGCGGATGATCCTGCCATCGTAGGTGGCTTGGCAAGATTTGAAGGTCGGCCCGTCATGGTGATTGGTCACCAAAAAGGGCGCGATGTGAAAGAGCGTCAATACCGCAACTTTGGTATGCCACGCCCAGAGGGCTACCGTAAAGCATTGCGCCTGTATCGTCTGGCAGAAAAGTTTAACATCCCGATCGTCACCCTGATTGATACGCCTGGCGCCTACCCAGGCATCGGCGCGGAAGAGCGCGGTCAGTCAGAAGCAATTGCACGTAATTTGTATGTCATGGCTGAGCTAAAAACACCGATCATCGGCGTGATCATCGGCGAAGGTGGCTCTGGTGGCGCGCTGGCGCTAGGGGTGGTTGACCAGTTGCTGATGCTGCAATACGGTACTTATTCGGTCATTTCACCAGAAGGGTGTGCGTCTATCCTCTACAAGAGTGCAGATAAAGCTTCTGTGGCGGCGGAATCGCTCGGTATTACTGCTGAGCGCCTCAAAGGATTGGGTCTGGTCGATAAAATTATTCCTGAACCCATGGGCGGGGCGCATCGTGCGCCAGAGGTGATGATGGCGACATTGCGCGCTGCCCTTAAAGAAGAGTTGACACGGTTTAAGAGCAAATCAATCAAGACCTTGTTAGTAAGTCGTTATGAGCGCTTGATGAGCTATGGCAAATTCAACGAAGTCGCCAGCAAATAATGCCTCGCATCAACACTCATTGCGCCGTCAGTCAGCACCCAGCCCAACGGGCGTCTGATTTAGAAGGTGCGCTACTCGCCGCGCTTCATTCGTTTTTTTCTTGTTTTGTCCCCGCCCAATCTAAATTGCTACTGGCCTTCAGTGGCGGTTTAGATTCAACGGTCTTATTGCATCTGCTGTCTCAGATCAGGCCAACCCTGCCTTTTGATTTGCATGCGCTGCACGTGCACCATGGGCTAAGTCCCAATGCAGACCTCTGGGCAGAATTTTGTGTGGCGCAATGTCAGCAATTGCAGGTCCCCTTAAGCGTAGTGCGCGTCAAGGTGGATCGGGCAAGTCAGCGTGGCCTAGAGGCCGAGGCGCGCCAGCAACGTTATGCCGCCTTGTATGCGGCCCGTGTCGATAATCAGGCTTTTGATTATGTCATCACCGCGCATCATCAGGATGATCAGGCAGAAACATTGCTATTGCAGCTGTGTAGGGGGGCTGGGGTAAAGGGCTTGTCCAGTATGGCGCCCGTGGACCCAACCAGACGCTTGCTGAGGCCATTGCTCAATGTGTCGCGACAAAGTCTAAGTGCGTATGCACACCAACATCAACTGCGGTGGTGTGATGACGAAAGCAATGACGATACGCAATATGAGCGTAACTTCGTCCGCCATGCCTTGATGCCGGTGCTGGAGTCACGCTATCAGAATGTAAAGACTACGCTTGCCAGAACGGCCTCTCATCTGGCAGAGGCCAATACCTTGCTGGATGAATTTGCAGAGCTGGATGCGCAGTCTCTGCTGGCTGACAACCACCTTTGCTTGCAAGGGTTGGGGCAACTGGAGCTACCGCGTGCTAAAAATGTCCTGCGCTGGTGGCTTGCCAAGAATCAGCTCAGCATGCCTACAACCGAACACCTGACGGAGATCATCAAACAGTTATTGAGTGCTAAGCCAGATGCTGATTTGAACATCAAACTGCAGCATCTATGTCTAAAGCGCTACCAGCAAAAAGCCTACCTGGTACAAGAGCAGGCGTTTGAGCCGTTTCATTTGGTGTGGAATGGTGAGCCGTCTTTAGGTCTGCCTAACGGTGGCCAGTTGATATTTAAAAATGTTACTGGTGCAGGTTTATCGCTTAAGCTAGGGATATCTAGGCTCAGGATCACGCATCGTAGTGGGGGCGAGCGTTTTAAGCCTAATCCACTGCGGCCGACCAGAACGCTTAAGCATCTATTGCAGGAAGCCAATATCCCACCATGGCAGCGTGACCGCTTACCTTTGGTCTATTGGCAGGATACGCTGGCTTGCGTGCCCGGTGTCGGTGTTGCACATGAGATGCAGGCAAAAGAACAGGAACCGGGTTTGGAAATCATCTGGCAAGATGGTTTTTAAAATGCGCACCTAGATAGCGTAGATGACTCTTGTTGACAGTGTTTGAGAGCATAAAAAAGGCTACAGCATGCTGTAGCCTTTTTCTTGAAGCAATCGTTTGGATCGCCTCTTTGATAACGCACTTATTTAGCGGCTGATGCCTTGGGTGCGTTAAATTCATAACGAACACCTAACCATGCCGCACGTGGTGCACCTGGTAACAGGGCAAGTTGTTTGGTTTCTTCACCAAAAGCGCCATTTGCAGTAAACATGGTTTCAGCTAAACGACCACTCACATTGTATTCACGATCAAAAATATTGGTCGCTTTAGCAAACGCTTTCCAACCATTGCCGAAGTTGTATTGCGTGTCTAAGTTCACAATAAAATAACCGCTGACTTTGCCCTTGCCTGTGGCGCACTCATCACCATCTTCGCAGTTGGCGGAATTGGCACGGTGTTTGTTGTTTTCGTTACCCCAAACATAAGCGTCTGAGAAACCGATCACATTGGTACCGATTGACCATGTTGGCGTCACCGCATATTGCCCACGTAGTTTCAACTGATGCGCTGGAATAGATGGAATACGGTCACCTGGTTTAGCGTAAATAATCGATTCTTCATCTTCAGACGAGTTTGAAGAGTTTACAAATGAAACATCAGAATCATAAGTGGCGCGTACATAGCTGTATGAAGCACTCCATTTAAATTTATCGGCATTACCCGCTAAGCCCATATCAATGCCTTGGCGTTTAGTTCTGCCTACGTTTTTATAGTAGCCAGCGCCGTTTGATGAACCTGCCGCGGTAAATTGAATATCATCGTGGTTAATCGCCTGATATAAACCCGCATTCCAACGGATGTTCTCTGTGAGCAAACCACGACCGCCAAACTCATACGTCTTAGCAACCACCTGGTTGAGAGGTGGGTCATCTGCCATGGCTGATGGTAGCAAGCAAGGTGCATCTGGGTTGGAGCAACCTACTTCAATTGCCGTCGGTGCGCGGCTAGACTCGCTATAAGAAGTATAGAAATTTAAATTGTCGTTAGGCGTATGCGTTAAACCAATGGTCGGGTTTAAGCGTGTGTAACTGTCTTTAGCGGTCAAGCTGTTTGGGTTAGTCGCTGAGCGAGGGCCTCTGAGCGTATCGGTATTATCAATACGGGTAAAGTTCCAGCTTGCGCCCGCAGTGACATGCCATTGGTCATTCAGTGACAGGGTGTCAGTGGCAAATAAACGTGCAGTATATTGTTTGCCAGTCAGGCCAGTAGTTTGTCTTTGTGGGAGCGAACCCTCGCCAGTCATGATAGGTGCGCGGGTGCTATCAAACACAGGGCTACTCAGATCATCCTCTTCAAAGTCATGAAACTCACCTTCTAAACCGCCAATGTTGATTCTTTCGCTTTGTGAAAAGCGCATTAAGCTGTAATCATAACCAGCACCCACGATAAATTGGTTTTCCTTACCCATGAAGTTTTGGTTAAATTCCACTTGGCCAGTCAAGCCATAAGAATCTTGTTTAGTATTGGTTCTATTAAGAACTGACCCAGTCAACTCACAGCCTTCACCTTCTTCTTCCTCTTCATGACATTCGCCCAATTGACTATAACCTGTTAGCGATTCACCAATATCTGCACCACCCTCATATAAGTCACCATTCACAGTGTGGCGGTTAGCTTTTTTGTAGTACACGTTGCCGGAGAACATGGTGGTTTCATTAAACCAATGTGAGCCATTCAACGCTAAGAAATGTGAGTAGTTGTTAGTGAGGTCAGGGCGTGTATGAATTTGATCGCGGTCACCTCTTAACAAGTTTTCAGGGGTAAAACCGTTGCCGATTAAACTATTGTCGGCGCCGATATAGGTCAGGTCCAGCTTGGTAGCTTCATTCTGCCAGCCAGTTTTTGCAAACAGTTGGTTGACATGGGAAGGTGAATGATCTCTCCAACCATTTTCTGTGGTGTGCTGGTAGCCCAACATATAATCCATAGAACCATCTTTTGATACACCGCCAGCTTCAATCAGTGCGCGTTGGCGACCCCATGAGCCAGCTTCGTATTCAACGCCAATTCCCTGGTTATCACGACCGCTCTTGGTTTGAATGGCAATCGCACCGCCTAATGTGTTGAGGCCAAACATCGGGTTGGAGCCTGGCACCATTTGCATATTACCGATGGCAAAGCTAGGAATTTTGTCCCAAAGGGTAACATCGCCGAACGGCTCATTCACGCGAACGCCATCTACATAGGTAGAAAGACCTTGTGCGTTACCTAATAATGGGGATGATGAATAGCCACGGAAATTGATTTCAGGTTGCCATGGGTTACCAGCCATGTCTGATACTGTCACGCCCTGCATGTTGTTCATCATATAATCAGCAACTGAAACACCGCTTTGGTTAGCTACTGCTTGAGGTGAGGTCATTTGAACATTGGCTGGCACTTTGTTCAAAGGTAGACCAATGCCTGGTAGCGGAGTTGAGCCGTACACTTCAACCTTTTTAATGTTGAGGGCGGTTTCCTCGGCTAATACTGGTGAACTGGCAAATGCAACCGCAGCCGCTGTGTATGTAAGTTTCAGTAGTGATTTTTTCATTATTTAGTTCCCATAAAAAATGTAAGTTTACCTGTTAGTGCTTGTTGCTTGTTGCTTGTTGCTTGTTGGGCATTGTAGCAAGTTTTGTTAATTATTAAAAAGGGGCTGTAGTAGATTAGCTTAGATGATAAGCTAATTAAATGAAGATAACTCATTGTAAATTATTAAGAAAACAGCAGTTAAAGTTACTTGAATATTTTGTGTTAGAAGTAACGGCTAGATCTGCAG
>VGIC01000012.1 GCA_016867975.1 Betaproteobacteria bacterium
CCCGCTTCACCTTCCTTCAAGAAACCAATAATCTGCTCTTCTGTAAATCGACTCTTCTTCATTTCATCCACTCCTAAAAGTGGACTTTACTAACTTTTAATTGGTACGGCAAATAGGGAGCAGGTCATAACTAATCTTCTTAGTTTTTAGAGGATGTTATGGCATGGACCAGACTTTCAACCCCTCTGTTGCTGTATTCCACAGAAGGTAAGCCTGATTGCCTTTTCTCGATAGAAACGGATAGTCAGCATTACCAAGTACTTCTAGTAGCAGTTGCGGCTCACCCCACTGCCTACCCTCATCAGGCGATTTCATTAGCCATACCTGACTTTTCCCAGCATCTTTTTCACGCCAGACTAACCAAACGTTTTCACCCATTGTCAGTAGCGCCGGGTGCCCTGCCTGTTTCTTGAAATGACCGAATTTCTTGGGCGGCGATGAAACCCAAGCCTCACCATCCATACGAGCATAGAGTAAGCTCGCATCTTGGCCATGCTCTTCATTGCCTCCATCAAACCAGGCCATGTGATAGCCCCACCAATGCTCACCTTCTCCCCCGCTCACCAGCGCAGCGCCGTGGTGCGGACACCCATCGACTTTCCACTTGCCATAAGTAGCCCGCTTAGGTTCAACCGGCTTATTATTCGAGATTTCCGCAATCATATGATCGCGCTCACTACCTTTAAACACATGCCGCCAAAGCACCGCTACAGTTCCATCTGGCTTATGTGTAGTCGCGATTCGACAACACTCACAGCTGGAGTCTGCCAGCTTCTTTTCCAACTTGAACGAGCTGCCCTGGTTGTCAGAAACTGCATAATAGACAGCGCTACCAATCTCCGCCTTTCCTCGCAATTTGGCGATAGCGGCGTCTCTCGAATCGAGCCATATCATGGTAATGCTCCCATCTGGAGACACCTCCATGGCCTCAAATGCGTGCCCAATCTCGGCTCGATCTTGGTGCACAATGTAGGGCGATTCGAAAGTTTTTCCTCCATCCATGGAGCGCGAGAACCATATGTAACTGGAAAATTTGGGCTTGAGATTTTGCATCCAGGCCACGTAGATCTCACCTTTTGTACCAACGCCAATCTTAGGTCGACTCTCCCCCATCGGACTGATCGCCTGCGCTACAGGATTGACCAGCACAGGCATACTGAATTGTTTAAGGTCTCGGCTATGAGATACCTGCACATACCCATCTTTTGCCTGAACACGCCAAAGATTTCCATCGCGATCAAAAGCCAGTGAAATAGCAAGTTCATCACTGGTCGTTTTTTTATGTGCTTCATGTGCAAATGCCTGAAAACTCAGGCAAGTCAACAACACAGTCAGGATTGCTTTCATGAGCAAACGAGCCTTTCTAATGCATATGACTATGGTCTACATTAACAGGCATCACTCCACCAAATATAGAAAATTGTTTACGTGTCTCGGGGGTTAATGATTGTTCGGCTTGTTTTAAGTGTTGTGTAAGTGTGTCGGCTGAGACCGAATCAAGCCCTGACTGAGTCAAAACATGAGGCTTCGTCAGATCATCACCGCCACACATAAAAACCTCCCAGCCATGATGACTACGCCTTAGTAATGCGCGACCACCGCGCTCGCCCTGCACCCAACCGGCAATCGCATACTGATCGACGACAACAATAGGCGAAACCTGTAAAGGATGGTCTGGTTTATCCCATTGCTGCTTAAGCGTGAACTCAACCGCCACCTCATCCGGCGTTTGGGCGGTAGCAAGATATGCGACCATCGTCAGTAATGGTGCTATCACTGCCATAAGCAACATTTTTTTGAAAAAATGAGTTTTCATGACAGTGTAGCCTGACCTTAATACCTGAATGTTACACCGGCATACACTGAACGACCATCACCAGGTAAGAAGCGACGTGTATCCGCACCAGCCTCAACTGCGCTTCTAAACGTTTCGACGGAAGCCGCATATTTCTCATCGGTTAAATTACGCCCTTCAAGGAACCATGACCAATGTTCATTCACTTTCTGTCCAACCTTCAAGCCAAGCAAGGTGTAACTATCTGCGTATAAGGTTTCGGCATAATCCACGCTATAACGTTGTGGTGAAATTTCAAACGTTGGGCCAGCATAAAACCCATCATGACGGTAGAGTAATTCTGCACGTAACAATGAGCGTGGTATTCCAGGCAATTGGTTATTACCAAAAGAAGTATTATTATCCTGTCTGAAATGGTTGATCAGCAAGCTATGACGCCATTCCAGATGGAGCGGTAAACGTGCGGTCATGCCCATTTCCAATCCTTGATGGATGGTATCAGCATTGAATGCATCGGTTGACCCTGCCGTTGGCGAGATTGCTAACATTTCATCCTTGAGTTTGGCGTAGTATAAGGCGACGTCCCAATCCACATGAGTACTATTGCCACGTGAACCTATTTCAAAAGTGGTCCCTTTTTGCGCTTTAAGTGTGCGTGCAGTTGCTGGATTAATCAACTCACCGAATGAAGGTGGTTCAAAACTACGCGAGACATTGGCAAACAATTGCACTTGCGGCTGAAGTTGGTACAACACGCCCAGCTTAGGGCTGGTTTGTGTATAAGTTTCGCTATAACTTTCGTTGCCGGTGACGCCAATGAGTTTATCGCGTGCAGTTCTTTTGGAGCGGGTGTATTGCAAACCGGCAATCACAGAAAAATCTTGGGTAAGATACAGCCGATCTTCAGCAAATATTTCCATATTACTTGCCGTTTGACTGAAGTCATTGGTCAACGCGCCTTTGTGAGTATTGAAGTTGCGGTAACGTCTATCTTTGTTCTCACCATAAGTAGGCGTAATGCCTATAGTAAATTCGTTATCTAACTCTGCAAGGTGACCGCTGTGCTTGAGTTTTGCAGTTAAACCGTAATCATCGGTTTTTTGGTCAATCACGCCTAAAGTGGGTAGGAACGGGGAAAACATGCCTAAATCAATAATCGGATGATCCAAATCTTTTTTCGAGTAAAACGCGCCTAATTCTAGTTGCGTATTCTCAAAACGGAAGGTCGTTTTATTCGCAATACGCCATAAATCAATGTTGCGTTCCCATACGCCGGTTTGTGCTAAGAGCGGATTTCCTGGGTAAGCGCCATTTTGCGACCGGCTCGGGTGATGCTCTTGGTCATACTTTGTCAAATTTCCCGGAATTTGCGAGTCGTTTTTGGTGTAGCCAAAATAGAAACGTGTTTCAATATTTGGGTTGATTTTATAACCGATGTTGCCGTTGAGGCGTTGCGCATCCTGATCGGCATCATCCCTGAAACTGTTTTGGTCATAGCCGGATAGGCTGACAAAATAGTCCAAATTATCAATCACTCTGCCACTTTGTATGCCTAAGCGTTTGTAGCCAAAACTACCCAGTTCACTTCTCACCTCAAATTTAGGGGCAGTGTAGCCGGTTGGGGAGATGAAATTGACAGACCCGCCTAGACTGCTGGAGCCGAATTGCAAAGCATTCGCACCGCGATACACCTCGATATAACTGGTGGCATAGGGATCAATGGCAGGAAAATCGAAACTGCCATCGGCCAGATTGACAGGTATGCCATCCTGCATGAGCTTCAAACCACGACCATGAAAAACCCGTTGCAAGCCAGAACCGCGAATTGATAAACGCGTTTCTTCTGAGCCAAAACGCGATTGCGCAAAAACCCCACTTGCCATGCCTAAGGTGTCATTGTAATTTGACATACGGCCTTCACGAACCTGCTCTGCATCAACAATCGTCACGCCACCTGAGACTTTTTCGATCTCCGTTCGAGCCACATCTATATTGGGCTGAGTAATCGATGCAGACGTTGACTCAGCGGTTACATCGATACTGGGAATCATCATGTGATCCGCATAGCCGTTACTTAGTGGCAGTGCGCTAAGCATGAGCGCGTAGCAAGACTTTCTTACAATTGGCATCTTCTGTCTCCTAATTTTTTCGCACATTCTAAGCGACATCTCACATAAAGAAAATGCGGCAAATTGTCGCAGCAAGATACTTCAACAAGTCATCATTTGCACGCACGATGCATGCAAGTTCGTATAATATCTTGGTCATGGAAATACAATTCAAAAATTTAAAAATGCCTTCCTTCCGGAATCTGCAACGTCTGCTATTCTTACGCAGTGTCATGTTGGGCTTCATGCTTGTGGCGACATACGCTTTGAGTTACCTGCACATTCCGTTGCCGCGTGTGCCTGTCACATTGGCGGTGAGTTGCATGCTCCTGCTGAATTTGGTCAACCTGATTCGCTTAAGAACGCCACGCCACGTGCATGACTCTGAGCTCTTATTATTTCTACTCGGAGATTTATTCGCACTCACCATCCTCTTCTACTTTACTGGTGGCTACAGTAATCCGCTGGTCTGGATGTACTTACTGCCTATTGCCGTAGCAGCTGTCGCCCTAAGACCACGATATGTTTGGTTACTGGTCGCAGTGGCGATTAGCTCCTATTCGGTGCTTGTCTTTTATTATGTGCCGCTCTCACACATGCATATGCATGATGTCATTGGAAAGACCCTGGACATTCATTTGGTTGGAATGTGGTTTGGATTTGTCGTTAGCGCGAGCATCATTGCTTTTTTTATCAGTAGAATTGGACAAAGTTTGCGCGAACATGATCACCTCATTGCTTCTGTTCGGGAAAAGTCGCTCGAAAGTGAGCGTATACTCGCATTAGGCACCCTAGCGACCAGTGCAGCTCACGAACTAGGTACGCCGTTGGCGACCATGGCCGTAGTTAGTAAAGAGCTGGCGAGCGACCTTGCGCAGCAGCCAGAACAACTTCAGCAACTCGAAATTCTACGTAAACAAATCAGTCGCTGCAAAGAGATCCTTTCTTCCATCACACGCAACGCAGGGCAGGAGCGGGTGGATGGCGGGCAGGGGCAGCCGTTGCATGATTTCTTACAGGGGGTCATTCTGCGCTGGCGTGACACCAGACCAGCTACCGAGTTAGTCATTAATTTACACGGTGACCTGCATACGCCGGCCATTTTTACCGACAGAACACTAGTGCAGGCAATACAAAACCTGCTGGACAATGCTGCCGATGCCTCTGCGGAGCGGGTTTTATTAAATGCAGAATGGGATGAGCGCTTGCTACAACTGCAAATCAGGGATTATGGCAGTGGGATCAGTGACGAAATTAAAAAGAATCTTGGCACTCCTTTTTTTACCTCTAAAAATGAAAAGGGTATGGGGCTAGGCATCTATCTGACACAGCTGACCTTGACTCGCTACGATGGCGATGTCACTTTCAACAATCATCCTGAAGGAGGGGTAATCACCACAGTCAGATTACCACTCAAAAAGTTACGTATTGATTCAACCCAATCTATTCAAACACATCACCATGACTATTTATAATTCTGATCTCAATTTAGATGAAGCCCCCACACTGCTCCTAGTAGATGATGACGCAGACTTTTTGCAAGTATTAGCCTCTGCGATGCGTAAACGTGGGTTTCATGTGTCACTCGCCAACAGTGCAGAAACTGCTTTTGAATTAGCCCAAAATGAAGCCCCTGAATTTGCGGTGGTTGATCTCAAAATGTCGGGCAACTCAGGGTTGGTGCTCGTCAGACAACTTGCCAGTCTTAATGCCGGGACCAAGATTGTGGTGCTCACTGGCTATGCCAGCATTGCAACAGCCATTGAAGCGATCAAGCTGGGGGCTACACATTACCTAGCAAAACCTGTAGATGCCGATGAAATCGTTGCCGCATTTGCTAAACAATCCGGCAATGAAGAAGTTGAACTATCACACAACCCCTTATCCGTAGATCGTTTGGAGTGGGAACATATTCAGCGTGTTTTGGCAGAGAATGATGGCAATATCTCGGCTACCGCCCGCAGCCTCAATATGCATCGTCGCACGCTGCAAAGAAAGCTGGGCAAGAAACCCAGTGCAAGCCCTGTGATTAATGAATAAGTCCTACCTTGGCCGCCACCTTGGAAGTGCACTAAAAGTGCAAGCAACCCCTAATACGATCTCGTATTAGTTTCGCGCCTATGATGCGTCAGGTGGAAAATTAATCGTCGCTAAAGCGCTGCTCCAGCCATGGGTCGCCTTCATTGTGGTAACCACGCACTTCCCAGAAGCCAGGTCGATCAAACTCATGCAATTCAATCGCCTTTAGCCATTTAGCGCCCTTCCAAGCATACCGCTTTGGTACCACAATACGCACAGGCCCCCCGTGCTCAAGGCTCAAAGGCTTGCCTAAAACACTATGCGCAATGATGACATCGTCATCCAGCAATGCTTCTAACGGTAAGTTTGTGCTATAGCCATCATAACCATATAATGTGGCAAAGTTTGCTGACTCTTTGGGCTGCACCATCGCCAGAATTTCACTTGCCCGAACACCCTGCCAATCCATATCTAGCTGACTCCAGCGAGTGACGCAGTGAAAATCAGAAATGTCTGTGACTTGCGGCATCGCTAGAAACGACTCCCAATCAATTGCTAGTTCAGTTTTAACCAAGCCATACACATGCAGATTCCAGTTCTGTGTGGTCACCTGAGGACGTATGCCTAAATCCAGTATGGGGAAATTTTTGACTTCCGTTTGACCGGTCGGAATGCGCTCATTTGAATTCACCTTGCTGGGCTTTGTGCCACGTTTAGCCAGTGCAATTTTTCCTTCGATAAGCTTTTCCCAGTCTGGCATTGAATATCTCCAATTAAGACTTCTGCTTTTCTTTTTTGAAACTATCCAGCAATAACAACCCTATCCCCACACAGATTGCGCTATCCGCCACGTTAAAGGCGGGCCAGTATAAGTCATCGATATGAAAGAAAATGAAATCCACCACATAGCCCAATGTTAATCTGTCATACAAATTCCCGACAGCTCCACCCAACACCAAAGCCAATCCCCAGCAGAACAGCTTTTCCTGATGATGCTTACGTATCAAGTAAGTAATCACCATCACAGCAATGGCAGTAATCGTAGTAAAAAACCATTTCTGCCAGCCGCTTTCATCGGCTAAAAAGCTGAACGCAGCGCCCGTGTTATGAAAACGCACTAAATCAAAAAAGCTGGCGATAGATAGGTGCTCGCCAAATACAAATGCTTGTTGTATCAGATGCTTGGTATATAAATCCAGCGCGACAACCACAGCGCTGATGAAAAACCATTTACGCATGTGAACGCGCCTCACCTGAACTGAACAAATTGCTGACACAGCGCCCACAAATATGCGGATGTTCCGCATTTGCACCGACATCAGCACGATAATGCCAGCAACGGTCGCACTTCACATGCTCGCTTGGGGACACCTGAATTTCCAAGGCACCGCGACGTTGATGAACCGTAGCGCGCGATGTAATCAACACAAAGCGCAGATCATCCGCCAGTGCAGCTAAGGCATCATGCGTCGCTCCATCCGCGTAGATATCCAGTTCTGATTGCAGTGACGACCCAATCAATCCTGCAGAGCGTTTCTCTTCAATCGCTTTATTCGCTTGTGCACGCACATCTAGAATCAATTGCCATGCATCGAGATTAGCCTGTGTCAAACCATGTGCCGGCAATTCATACCATACATCTTCAAACACCGACTTATCCGCATCCAGCCCTAGCGTTTGCCAGATCTCATTGGCAGTAAAGCTCAGAATCGGTGCCATCAAACGCATCATGGCATGCGTAATATGATATAAAGCACTTTGTGCCGCGTGACGTGCATGCGATTTTCTCCCTGAGGTATACAGCCTATCTTTAAGAATATCCAGATAGAATCCACCCAAATCCTCCGAACAGAAGCTCACAAATTTCTGCACCGCCAAATGAAACTCATAGCGATCATAATCGACCAAAACACCCGCTTGCAGTTCCCGGATCAAATGCAGTGCATAACGGTCAATCTCCAGCCACTCACTGACAGGCAACAAATCTTTATTGGCATCAAAATCAGCCAGATTTGCCAGTAAAAAGCGTAAAGTGTTGCGAATGCGACGATAACTTTCGGCAACTCGCTTCAAAATCTCATCTGAGATGGTCAGCTCGCCTGAATAATCGGTAGAAGCTGTCCATAAGCGCAGAATATCTGCACCATAGGTGTCCATCACTTTTTGTGGTGCGACTACGTTACCTTTGGACTTGCTCATCTTGTGGCCGCTACCGTCCACCACAAAGCCATGTGTTAAAAGGGCTTCGTACGGTGCGCGCCCATCAATCGCGCAACCTGTCAGCAGACTGGATTGGAACCAGCCACGGTGCTGGTCTGAACCTTCCAGATACAGGTCTGCCGGAAATGCCAAATCCTCTCGTCGCTTCAACACGGCTGCATGCGTGGAGCCGGAATCAAACCAGACATCTAAGGTGTCGGTAACTTTTTTATACTGTTCGGCTGCTTGCGGAGCACGTTGCCTCAAGAAGCTGTCACCATCCAAGCTGAACCATGCCTCGATGCCTTGCTGCTCCACCTGCTGGCATACTCGCTCTAACAACTCCAAACTTTGTGGGTGTGGTTCCCCTGTTTCTTTATGTACAAAGAACGGCATCGGCACACCCCAGTTACGCTGACGCGACACGCACCAGTCAGGGCGATTTTTAATCATTGCTTCCAGGCGCGCACGCCCCCAGCTTGGGAAAAACTCGGTGTTATCAACGGCTACATTCGCATGCTCACGCAGTGCTTTGCCATTCATATCCTGTGCATTCATGCCGATAAACCACTGGTGTGTTGCTAGTTGCATGAGTGGCGTCTTATGGCGCCAGCAATGTGGAAAACTATGTTGCAATCGTGCAGTTGCGAGCAGGGCTCTACTCTCGGCCATGGTAGCCAAAATAACCTTATTCGCTTCCTGACGACTTAAACCGCGAATACCTTCAAGCTCAACTAGCTCGCTATTAAAGAACTTGCCATCGCCACCCATAAGCACGCGCGGCTTTTCATTTGGGAAATTAGCACGCATCACTAGCCAATCATCATCGCCGTGCGCCGCTGCCGTATGTACCAAGCCAGTACCAGCATCGGTAGTCACGTGTTCACCGCAAATGACAGGAACTTGGCGCTTATCGAACGGATGATGTAGCTGAAGCCCTTTTAAAGCTTCCCCTTGGCATGACGCCAGCACGCTCGTCCCATCCATACCGTAGCGCGCCAGCGTTTTCTCAGCCAACTCACGCGCCAGTATCAGCAAGCCCCTGCTGGTTTGAATCAGATCGTAATTGAGCTCAGGATGCACACTGACAGCTTGATTGGCAGGTAGTGTCCACGGTGTGGTTGTCCAAATCACCGCATAGGCAAAGTGACTGCGCATTTTATCTGCGGCGTTGACACTCGGCTCACTCCTTGTCGTACTCACTTGTACTGTCTCGTCGTTCACCGGGCTTGCGCCTTGCATCTGGAACTGCTCGCTACACTTTGCCAGCGCATCATTCAAGGTTTCTAATGAAATTCCAAAAACCTTGCCTAAGGCCGCGTTATCTGCCACTTTAAAACCTACATCAATGGCGGGTGAGTTGACATCTTCATACTCTACTTCTGCTTCTGCCAGCGCAGAACCACAGTCTACGCACCAATGCACAGGTTTACTGCCTTGATACAGGTAACCATTTCTATAGATATTGCCCAAGGCTCGCATGATATCGGCTTCGGTCTGATAATCCATGGTTAAATATGGATTATCCCAGTCGCCCAGCACCCCCAGACGGATAAAATCTTTTTTCTGCTTTTCCACCTGCTCGGCAGCATATTCACGACATAACTCACGGAACTTGGCTGGAGCGATGTTTTTGCCGTGATTTTTCTCTACCACCAGCTCAATGGGCAAACCGTGACAATCCCACCCCGGTACATAAGGGGCATCAAAACCACTCATGGTTTTGGATTTAACGATAATGTCCTTAAGAATTTTATTGACGGCATGTCCAATATGAATATCGCCATTTGCATAAGGCGGACCATCGTGCAGGATAAACTTCTTCGCGCCGGCGCGTGCTTTACGAATGCGCTGATATAGCTTTTTATCTTGCCACTGCTGCAGCCATGCAGGCTCTCGCTTTGCCAAATCTCCTCGCATGGGAAAATCTGTTTCAGGCAAATTCAGTCTGTATTTCGAATCTTTGTTATTTTCAGTCATGTTTCTCTCAAATGCTATTTGTAGGAGCGATATTCATATCGCGAAGTCTACCCGTGCGAAAATTTCGCGCAATCAATTGCACTCATACAAGAAAAGATCTCGTGCCGCGGTTACATCTAATGCAATTTGCGCTTTTAGCGCATCTAAACTTTCAAATTTCATTTCTTCTCTGATCTTGTGCATAAACTCTATATGCACATGCTTCCCGTATAGGTCACCACTAAAGTCCAGCACATGCACTTCCAGAGACAGCTTAGGCACACCCGAAATTGTCGGTCGAACCCCTAGGTTAGCCACCGCATTTAAACCATCCAATTTTACTGCATATACACCAGTTAATGCGGGGCGTTCGTGTCGCATATGTACATTCGCGGTCGGGAACCCAAGCTGTCTCCCGCGCTTTGCGCCGTGTACGACCTTGCCGCTCATGCTGTACGGTCTACCCAGCAGCGTAGCTGCCTCTTTCAAGTTCCCCTCTGCTAAGGATAGGCGTACCCTTGTGCTAGAAACACGCGCTCCGGCAAGGTCAACCTGTTGCAGGCTAGGTAATTGAAATCCCGCACGCTCAAAGTCAGCCACACTGCCTGCACGCTTGGCGCCAAAGCGAAAGTCGTGTCCCACCAATATGGCCTGAGCATTCAACCCATCCTGCAGAATATCCCGCATGAACGCATTGACTGTTAGCTGGGCAAAACGCTCGTTGAATCGGCATACGTACACACGCTCGACACCGATGGCTGAAAAATGCTCCAGCTTCTCACGCATTGAACATAATCTGGCTGGGGCATTGTGGGGTGTAAAGAATTCACGCGGATGTGGCTCAAAAGTCATTACCGCAGCCATCGCGTTCAACCGTCCGGCCTCAGACATCAAGTTGTTCAATAAGGCCTGGTGTCCTAGATGGATTCCATCGAAATTACCTATCGCCAACGCGCAAGGTGGCGGTCGAACAGATGGGATATGACGACAAACCTGCATCAGTGATTGACCCTGCGTATGTAATCACGTGGTTTAAATCCCAGCAACATTAGCGTCGCAAAATAACTCATCCCGCCCAGTCCCACCAATCCTGCAATATAAGCCAGTCTATATCCCATACTAAAATGTAGCCACGCTTGCGCTTCCCCCATCGCAAAATGTAGCACCGCTCCCATTGCTATGAGTGCAATCAATAACTTCACTATGAACATGCCCCACCCTGGCTGAGGATGAAACAGATTAGCCTTACGTAAGTGATGATAGAGTAAGCCAGCATTCATACATGCAGCCAACCCAATTGCCAAGGCCAGTCCTACATGTTGCAAATCCAGCACAAAAACAAATAAGACGTTCATCACTTGCGTGGCAACTAAGGTAAACATTGCAATCTTGACTGGGGTCTTTACATTCTGCCTTGCATAAAATCCAGGCGCTAGAATCTTGACCAAAATGAGACCTAACAAACCAAAACTGTAGGCCATCAATGCCTGCTGCGTCATCGTCACATCAAGGGGGGTGAATTTTCCGTAATAAAATAACGAAGTGACCAAGGGCGCCCCTAGTACTGCCAATGCAAGCGCTGCAGGTGTGGCAAGGATAAAAGTAAGGCGCATCCCCCAATCCAACACCTGAGAGTATTCTTGATCATCTCGGCTGGAATAGGCTTTAGATAAGCTGGGCAATAAAATTGTGCCTAAGGCCACGCCAAGCACTCCTGTTGGAAACTCCATCAGCCGATCGGCATAATAGAGCCAACTCACGCTACCCGTGATTAAAAATGAGGCGAAAATAGTATTTAGAATCAGAGAAATCTGTGCCACCGACACCCCTAAAACAGCAGGCCCCATCAGCTTAAGAATACGCCAAACACCATCATCATCTCGCTTAAAATCAAAGCGAGGCAACATCCCTATCTGTCTCAAGAATGGCACTTGAAACATCAACTGTACGATTCCACCAATTAATACAGCCCAAGCCAGCGCCTTAATAGGCTCATCGAAATAATCCGCCAAGAAGAGGATCGAGATAATCATCGACACATTGAGCCAGACTGGAGTAAAGGCTGGAACGGAAAACTTGTTGTAGGTATTCAACACCCCACCAGCCATCGAAACGAATGAGATAAAGAAAATATAAGGGAATGTGATGCGTAACAACTCTACGGTCAGCTGCATTTTATTTGCATCCGCCTTAAATCCTGGTGCAATCAACTGAACGATAAAAGGCGCTGCAAGCATCCCGAGTAAAGTTACAACCACTAGCATAATGCCTAGCCAAGTGGCGACGCGATCAACCAATCCTTTGGTTTCATCAACGCTACGCTGACTCTTATACTCCGCAAGAATAGGGACAAATGCCTGGCTGAAAGCGCCTTCTGCGGAAACTCTACGTAGCAGATTCGGTATTTTAAAAGCTACGATAAATGCATCACTCAACATCCCTGCGCCGAAAAAACGCGCAATCAAGGTGTCGCGTACAAATCCCAATATACGCGACACAAAAGTCATACTGCCGACTTTAGCCAGCGCTTTAAGTAAATTCATGCTCGTCGTTATTCAGTGGAGATATAAAACGTGTGGATTAATACCATATCGTGTGATTCTAACATGGCAATCGGCTGCTAGCATTGCGTTGATTCTGATATTTGCGATCATTAACCTCGCTATTAATTTTTCACATTCACAGCAAAGCCACGCCAGCCTTAGATTCCAGTAGAATAGCGTCTATCAAAGACATTCCCCCACTGGGTGACGAAATAAGACGGGGCACAGGCTCCCTTTGCACAAGCAGTACTTTCATTCAAGCTTTAAAGAGATGCAATAATCTCTATACGCTACGCTGGCGTTTGTATTATCTGTCAAGGAAGATGATACAACATGTTTGAGTCCCGTTTGACATGAGTTTTGGCTTGGGAAAATCAATCGTGGGATTGGGGTAGAGAAATTACTTGCCAAACTGGATAGAAGTAACGTAGAATCCGCGCCTTTCTGCTTTAAAATTTTCTAAAAAGAGAACAAAGATTATGGTTATTATTCGTTTAGCTCGTGGCGGCGCGAAAAAAGCTCCATTCTACAATGTGGTTGTGGCTGATTCACGTAACCGTCGTGATGGTCGCTTCATTGAGCGTGTTGGTTTCTACAATCCATCAGCGGGTGCGAGTGCTGAAGGTTTGCGCATTGATTTGGCACGTGTGACGCACTGGCAAAACAACGGTGCGCAACTGTCTGATACAGTTGCACGCTTGGTTAAATTCCACACCAAAGGTCCAGAGGCTGCAATTGCTGCTAAAGCTAAGGATGCTGCAAAAGTAGAAGCTAAGAAGGCTAAGATTGCTGCTGAAGAGGCTGCCAAAGTTAAAGCTGCTGCAGATGCTGCAAAAGCAGAAGCTGACGCTAAGGCCGCTGCAGAGGCTGAGGCTGCTAAAGCCGCTGCTGCTGAAGCAACAGAAGCGCCAGCCGCTGACGCTTAATTGAGTGCTTAGGTTTTGATAACCTAAGTAAGAGTGCAATTGGCTGAAAATGGCATGGTAGTAATGGGGCGCGTTGTTGCGCCCTATGGTGTTTATGGTTGGCTTAAAGTTGCGCCAGATACCGAGGCGATCGATGGGTTGTTTGATTACGACACGTGGTGGTTGGGTCGAGGCGATGACTGGCGCGAGATGACGGTTGAAACCGCCAAGATTCACAATGATGTGATTTTGGTCAAGTTGGAGGGGATTGATGACAGGGATGCTGCGTTTGCCTGTAAAGGTAAGCAGGTTGCGGTGCCTAGAGATCAATTCCCAGAACCTGAAGAGAATGAGTATTATTGGACCGATTTGATTGGTCTACGGGTCAAGAATCTGCAAGGCGTGGATTTCGGTGTCATCACGGAGTTGTTCGAGACAGGTGCCAATGATGTGATGGTGGTGAAGCGTTCGACAGATACAACGGATGCTGCAAAAGAGAGGGCGCAGGAAAGGTTGATCCCTTTTATTGCGGCGGTCGTGCTGGAAGTAGATTTAGAAGCTAAATCGATGCTGGTGGATTGGGATGAGGACTTTTAGTCTGATTGCGTGATCTCCGATGGCTTTTAGGTTCGATGTGGTCACTTTGTTTCCAGAGATGTTTGATGCAGTGACCAAACAGGGTATTACGAGTAGGGCGTTGCAGCAGCACATCTATGATGTACGGTACTGGAATCCGCGAGATTTCACTGTAGACAATCATAAGACGGTTGATGATCGGCCTTATGGCGGGGGTCCAGGCATGGTGATGCTGATAGAGCCGCTGGAGCAGGCAATTACTGCGGCCAAACTGAGTCAGTCAGAAACCAATATTGAGAGTTGGGTGATTCATCTCTCTCCAGCGGGTAAGCCGCTGACGCATCAGAGAGTGATGCAGTTAAGTAAGAAGCAAGGATTGATATTACTTGCCAGTCGTTATGAAGGCGTGGATCAACGCCTGATTGATGCGCAGGTCGATGAGGAAATATCGATTGGTGACTATGTGTTGAGTGGTGGCGAGCTGCCAGCCATGGTGTTGATGGATGCGATGATACGTCAAATGCCAGGGGCGTTAGGTGATCGTGATTCTGCCATTGAAGACTCATTTGTCGATGGTCTGCTGGATTGTCCACATTACACTAGGCCAGAAGAATATAAAGGTGTGAAGGTACCTGAAGTATTATTGTCAGGTAATCATGCCAAGATCAAGCAGTGGCGCCTAAAAACGGCATTGCAAAGAACTCGGGATCAACGTCCCGATTTATTGGCCGCAAGGTCGTTGACGAAAGAAGAAGCACGGCTGCTAAAGGAAGTTCAAGAGGACGAAATTAAGTAGCGAGTGGAATAAGATGCATCCGCACGGGGCGCGAAAACCGCATGTACATATTAGTGCATGAGGATCTGAGCACCGCGCAACGTAGCAGATTAACCGCGTAGCACTTAAGTTTATACTTCTTGTGAGCAGGAACAAGCTTCTTCATAACTAAAAGGAACCCGCAAGGGATAAAACATGGCAGATATCATTAAAATGTTAGAGCAAGAAGAAATTGCTCGTTTGAACAAAACAATCCCAGATTTCGCTCCAGGCGACACCGTGGTCGTTGGTGTAAACGTGGTTGAAGGTAACCGTAAACGTGTGCAGGCATACGAAGGTGTGGTAATTGCTAAGCGTAACAAAGGTTTGAACTCATCTTTCATCGTGCGTAAGATCTCTTCAGGTGAAGGTGTTGAGCGTACATTCCAAACTTACTCCCCATTGATCGCTTCAATCGAATTGAAGCGCCGTGGTGACGTACGTCGTGCGAAACTGTACTACTTGCGTGAGCGTTCAGGTAAGTCAGCACGTATTAAGGAAAAATTGGTAGCGCGTGAGAAAGAAGTCATGGCGCCAGCAGAAAGCGCTTAATACGCTAGAGTTAGAAGTTAAGTTAGGCCCCAATGATGAAAGTCATTGGGGCTTTTGCTTTTGCGGATTTGCGATAGGCGTAATTTGTTATAACATCGTAGTATGAAAAGGTCTCGAAAAATATGCCCCACGATACTGAGGATGCGCTGATACGGACTCCGTTCGGTGCCGTGGCTTTGAGTTTGTGCAAAGAACAGTTAACTATTACGCTATTGTCAAAAACTCCAGCCAGGGAAAGGCGGTCAGAACATCCTATGCTAAGTGAAGTCAGCGGGGAGTTGGTGCGCTACCTACAAGACCCTCATATTGGATTCGATACAAGGCTGGTGCAGCCGGGAACTGCTTTTCAGCAACGGGTTTGGCATGCGATAGAGGCGATTCCATGTGGGCAGACACTTACCTATGGTGAGCTTGCGCAGCAATTGGGATCGGGGGCTCGGGCTGTAGCAAACGCTTGTGGTGCAAATCAATTGCCCCTACTAATCCCATGTCATCGGGTGGTATCTAAGACTGGAATAGGTGGGTTTATGCAGGGTGCGGCAAGTGGCTTGTCTATTAAGCGTTGGTTGTTACGGCATGAAGCTGTGAAAGGCTGCGAATGTGAGTGAGCACACGCAACCTCCGAAAGATTTGGCGGAGATCGATACTTTTATTGATTATTTGTGGCTGGAGGATGGGTTGGCCAAAAATACCTTGGACAGCTATCGGCTGGATTTAACCGCATTTGCACTTTGGCTTGCTCAGCACAAGAATTTATTGGTATCGGTACAGCAGTCCGATATCCAGCAGTACCTAGCTGTTAGATTCCCCCAGAGCAAACCTCGTAGCGTGAGCCGCTTGATTGCCACTCTAAGACGTTTTTACCGTTATCTGTTGCGTGACGGCAAGATCAGTAGCGATCCCACGTTGCAGATAGAAGCCCCCAAATTGCCACGCAGTTTGCCAAAAAGCCTGAATGAAGATGAGGTTGTGGCATTACTCAATACCCCGAACTTGAACGAACCTGTTGGGCTGCGGGATCGTGCCATGTTAGAACTATTGTACGCGTGCGGGCTACGTGTGTCGGAGTTGGTTTCAATAAAGACCACAGAGGTTAGTGTCAGTGATAGCGTGGTTCGCGTAACCGGAAAAGGCAACAAAACTCGTTTGGTGCCGATGGGGGAGGAGGCTGCCGATTGGATAGCGCGTTACTTACGCGAGGCGAGGGGTGAGATATTGCAAAAGCGTTTGTCTGATGCCGTATTTGTGACTAGTCGGGGAGAGGCGATGACACGGCAGGCCTTCTGGTACGCCATCAAGCGTTATGCGCTACTGGCTGGAATTACCAAGCCTATATCACCGCATGTTTTGCGACATGCTTTTGCGACTCACCTGCTGAATCATGGGGCTGATTTGCGTGTGGTGCAGATGTTATTGGGGCATTCGGATATTTCAACCACACAGATTTATACGCACGTGGCGCGGGAGCGTCTGAAGCAACTGCACAGCATGCATCATCCCCGAGGTTAACTTATTTTGTGGCGTTCGATGATGACGCCAAGCGCTTTTAGTCCGGGCAATATCATGGGTTTTGCCACCTTAACTTTGACGCGCAGAGCATGAAATTCTTTCAAAATCAGTTGGCAAACGTGATCTGCCAGGGCCTCCACTAGGGAAAAGTGATGCTCAGCCAGAGTATCGCGGATGCGACTAACGACAAGGCCGTAATCAATCGTGTCAGTAATAGCATCACTATTGCAGGCTTTGCTTAGGTCGTACCCAATTTCAATGTCGAGTATGATGGTTTGAGGCGTCATGCGCTCCCACTCGGGGACCCCGAGTTTGGTTTGTACTTTGACTTCACTTAGAAAAATCATATCCATAAATTATGATACCTGTGCATAGGTGATGGTTTAAAATGTGGCTGATTGATTCTAACGTATAAATGTGGCTGAAAGGTATCTATAAAAATGCATATTACTACCCGTATAGGGCATCACCACCAATCTAGGCAACTAAAGCTGCAAGATTGGTGCGATAAATCAGGCAAGGCGCGAACCCAAAAATTGGGCGCGGCATATAAATGATATGTAAGCACAAGTTTTTTGGGGAGTAACGAAGTATGATGACAGAATATGCTTTTTTAGAGGTGCCTTTATGAATGAGTTAGGATTTGTACCTGTAACCTTGGTACCAGTAGTTTGGATAGTGATGGCCTATCTGCTAGGCTCCATCGCGTTTGGAATTCTGATTAGCAAGCTTTTTGGGTTGCCTGATCCACGCACCGTAGGTAGTGGCAATATAGGCGCGACCAATGTGGCGCGTAGTGGGAAGAAGTCAGCAGCGATTCTGACTTTACTGGGGGATGTTTTTAAAGGATGGTTTCCAGTCTGGCTTGCGTTGCAATCCGGTATGACCATGTGGCTCATTAGCGCGGTGGGGTTGGCTGTATTCTTCGGTCATTTGTACCCGATCTACTATGGCTTTAAGGGCGGGAAGGGCGTGGCAACGGCATTGGGCGTGATGTTGGTGATCAGTCCTGAGCTGGCTTTGGCTGCAATCGTGACGTGGATTACGGTGTTTGTTGTCTTCCGATATTCGTCATTGGCGGCGATTGTTGCAGCCTTGTTGTCACCCGTATATGCTTGGCTCCTAGTGGCACATGCAGATAATGTGCTCGGCATTTCTGATTACGTGCTGACGGTGTTTGTTATGTCAGTATTTTTGATTTGGCGTCATCGGAGCAATATTCAAAAGTTGCTAGCTGGGACGGAGTCTGGTTTTGGTAAGAAAAAATAGACTAAGGAGGTCTTGGTTTTTCTAGGGTGTCTCTAGGGTGTCTTTAGTTCGCTTAAATTCCAGCGCGGCCTTACACTAAAGCTGTGAGACTGTTCCTGATGACCTAGCGGCGCAGATTTAAGTCGCATGGCGCCAGCGAAAGCAATCATTGCGCCGTTGTCGGTGCAGAACTCTAGGCGTGGGTAGCTGACATGGCACGATTGGCGTTGCGCTGCCGCGTTTAACTTTGCCCGTAGTCTAGTGTTGGCGCCTACGCCGCCAGATACGATCAGCTTATTCAGACCAGTCTGGCGCAGGGCAAGCATGCATTTCTTGGTAAGAACATCGGTCACAGCCTCCTGAAATTCATACGCAATGTCAGCCTTTGTTTTTTCATCAAGGGGCTCGTGTTGGTTGACGAGTGTCAGAACAGAGGTTTTTAATCCACTAAAGCTGAAGTTCAAGTCGTCACTCTTCAATAGTGGTCGTGGCAAGGTGAAGCGTGCTATTCCATTAAGCGCGAGTGTTGATAGGGCTGGTCCACCGGGGTAGCCTAGGTTCAATAGCTTGGCGGTCTTGTCGAAGGCTTCGCCGGCAGCATCATCCAGCGTGTCCCCCAGAAGCGTATACTGCCCAATACTGTCTACACGCATTAATTGACTATGTCCTCCAGACACCAGCAGAGCAACAAAAGGGAAATTTGGTGGATTTTCTTCTAACAGTGGTGCAAGTAGGTGACCTTCAAGATGGTGCACGCTGATGGTTGGCACACTCAAACTGAAGGCAAGTGATTCGGCAAAGCTGGTGCCCACGAGCAGTGCGCCAGATAGTCCTGGACCTTGTGTATAGGCGATCGCATCAATATCCTGCAGGGTCCTATTGGCCAGCTGCAGTGTTTTTTCGGTCAGTGGCAACACGCGTCGAATGTGATCGCGTGAGGCTAACTCAGGTACGACACCGCCATACTCTGCGTGCATCTCTACCTGCGTGTGTAATGTGTGCGCCAAAAGTCCAAGATGCGTGTCGTAAAGCGCGACACCCGTTTCGTCACAGGAGGACTCAATGCCCAAAACTAACATTTATTGCGTATCCGTTTCTATCTAAAAGACTTTTTGTAATATAAAACGATAAAAGTAATTGAACTAAACCAATTATACGATTAAAATAACGAACTTTTCTCGAGTTTATCGCCTACATAACAGGCTTTGGCTCGAGTATCCCAATCATTGATGTAGAATAAGAGAGTTCGAATGTCTAGTGTACGTGTAAAAGAGAATGAGCCGTTTGACGTTGCGTTGCGTCGTTTTAAGCGTTTGATTGAGAAAACAGGTTTGTTGAACGATCTTCGCGCGCGTGAGTTTTACGAAAAGCCAACTTGGGAGCGCAAACGTAAAGCTGCTGCCGCAGTTAAGCGTCAATATCGCCGCCTGATGAAGCAAACATTACCTGCTAAACTTTACTAAGTCGATTCATGTCGTTAAAAGCTCAGATATCTGAGGACATGAAGACCGCGATGCGCGCTAAAGACAGTGCGCGTCTAGGTGCGATTCGGTTGTTGCAAGCCGCCATCAAGCAGCGTGAAGTGGATGAGCGGATCGAGTTGAATGATGGTCATGTGATTGCTGTTATTGAGAAAATGCTCAAGCAGCGCCGCGATTCGATTGCAGCGTATGAGTCTGCTAATCGCAGTGATCTGGCTGATGTCGAGAAGTTTGAATTAAGCGTGTTGCAGACTTACCTGCCGCAGCAACTGACAGAAGCTGAAGTGGCGCAAATCATTGATCGTGTCATTGTCGATGCCGGAGCCCAGGGTGCAAAGGACATGGGTAAAGTAGTGGCGTTGGTCAGGCCCTTGGTTGCAGGGGTGGCTGATATGGGTAAGGTGTCAGGCATGATTAAGGCCAAATTAGGTTAAGTCGGTGAGTAGGTTATGCTAAAAGGAGCGTTATGCTCCTTTTTTGTTTTCTAAACAAAGCATAAACTTGAATTTTTTATTAGGGGATATTTATCTCCACTCCTAATGGAAAATCTGGGTTAAATTTACGCTAAAATGTGCTGTCTGTAATCCGTAACTACGCTTTATTGGATTAACCAAGAAACTTCAAGTGCCACTATTTTGATTCCTGAAAGCTTTATACAAGAGCTCCTTAACCGCGTCGATATTGTGGACGTGGTGGATAGGAGTGTGCCATTGAAGAAGGCAGGCGCTAATTACTCAGCCTGCTGCCCATTCCATAATGAGAAATCTCCAAGTTTCACAGTGAGCCCAACTAAGCAGTTTTACCATTGTTTTGGCTGTGGGGCACATGGGACAGCCATTGGTTTCCTGATGGAATATCAGGGGCTAAGTTTTGTGGATGCGATTCATGAGTTAGCAAAAAGTGTAGGCATGACGGTGCCGCGGGAGTCGCGCGAGCAAGAGCAGTCGTCACCTCAAGTTGCGGACGGTCTGCAGGAGGTGTTGCACCAGGCTGCACAGTTCTATAAGGCGGAGCTGAAAAAGTCACAGCGTGCAATCAATTACTTAAAGGAGCGAGGCTTAAGTGGTCAGGTAGCGGCCAAGTTCCAGATTGGTTATGCGCCAGCCGGTTGGCAGAGCCTCCAAGGGGTGTTCTCGCATTACGAAAGTGAGGTCATGAAGGTAGCGGGGCTAGTGGTCGAGAATGAGCAGGGGCGCCGTTATGACCGTTTCCGTGATCGCATCATGTTCCCGATTCATGACCAGAAGGGGCAAGTAATTGGTTTTGGAGGGCGTGTCATTGATCCAGAAGATACCCCCAAATATTACAACTCTCCGGAAACGCCCTTATTTCAAAAAGGGCATGAGTTGTATGGATTGTTCTTGGCTAGGCGTGCGATTCGGGATGCAGGGTGTGCTTTGGTGGTTGAAGGTTACATGGATGTGGTGGCACTGGCGCAGTATGGAATCGAGTATGCGGTTGCTGCATTGGGTACGGCAACCACTCCGTATCACATTACCAAGTTGATGCGACAGACAGAGTCGATTGTATTCTGTTTTGATGGGGATAATGCAGGGCGTACCGCTGCTTGGCGTGCCGCGATGAATGCTTTGCCTGCGCTGACCGATGGATTAAAACTTTCATTTCTGTTTTTGCCGAGTGAGCACGATCCAGATTCTTATGTGCGTGAGTTTGGTAAAGAGAAGTTTGAGATTGAAATCAAGCATGCGATCCCGCTATCGCAATATATTTTGCAGCACTTGAGTGAGCATAATGCATTGCAAACACAAGAGGATCGTGTGCGATTCCTCAACGAGGCTGAACCCATCATGCAACAGATCAATGCGCCGCGCAGTGCAATGTATCTGAGAAAAAAAGTGGCTGAGTTGGCGCAACTCACCTCGGAAGAAATGCATGCGTTGTTGAAGCTTCCCAATTTATCCAGATCGCCGGTGCAGGTAAAATCCAAGTTGTCACGCACGATGACCTCATTGCAGAAGCGATTTTGCATTATGCAATTGATGTTGCCTGCAATGGCGAATCAGGCTGATTTGGAATGGATATCTGGTGAACATGATGAGGATGTATTGTTGCGTCGTACGGTGGAAACTTGCATTGCGAATCCGCAGTCGAAGCCAGTAGTCTTATTGCGAGTGCTTGAAAATAAAGTGCCCAGTCATTTATTCCGTGAGTTGGAGCATGAGTTAAGTCGTATTGATGAGACTTTAGATCTGCAGGTGGAGTTGGCTGGTGCAAGGGCGCAATTGCAATCGATTTATTTGCAGCGAAAAAGTGCTACATTATTGGCGCAGTTGAGTGAGAAGCCGTTGAGTGCACTCACGGCAGAAGAGGTGGCGTTATTGAAGTCCGTTGGTAACAAATCCGGTCAAAATAAAGCTTAATTCTGATATAATAAAAGGTTGCACAATCTTGAGACCTTTGCACGGATAGGCGAACGCAGTGAAGACTAGGCAAAAAATGACAAAAAACCGGAGTTTACATGGGGTAAATGAGGATTTTGAGTCAATTTTTAACACCGTATTCACAAGTGCAGATATTCGTGCAAAGGTCTCAATCTTATTGATCGCATCAGTGGTTGGGATGTGTAATCAGCATAATTCTAGAGGTAAGTGATGGCAAGACCAAAGAAAAGTGATCAGCTGGCTGAGAAAATTACGCAGGGCTATGTGAATCCTGAGCTTCAGGAAGTGAATGCTGAAGAGCGCCGTACGCGATTAAAAAGCCTGATAGTTCTAGGTAAAGAGCGTGGCTATCTCACTTATGCTGAGATTAATGACCACTTACCAGACGATGTGCAAGGGTCTGAGCAGATTGACGGCATCATCGGCATGATCAATGACATGGGTATTCAGGTCTATGAAGAAGCGCCGGATGCGGAAGTCCTCTTAATGTCAGATGCAACACCGACGGTCGCCGATGAGGATGCGGTCGAAGAGGCGGAACAAGCACTGGCGACAGTGGACTCTGATTTTGGTCGTACGACAGACCCAGTGCGTATGTACATGCGTGAAATGGGCACTGTAGACTTGCTGACCCGTGAAAACGAAATTGAAATCGCTCGCCGTATTGAAGATGGTCTCAAACACATGGTGCAGGCGATTGCGGCTTGCCCAACAACTGTTGCAGCCTTGCTCGAACTGGTGGGGCAGGTTGAGAGAGATGAACTCAGTGTGGATGACTTGGTCGATGGTCTGATTGACTCTGATATTGGCTTGGATGTGGCGATGACTGCCGAATCGGACGCAGAGGATGAAGTCGATAAAGAGGAAGAGGATGATGATGGAGGCGCTAAGGCGTCCGCTATCTCGGCTGAGATTTTAGCTAAGCTCAAAGATGAGTTGTTGACGCGATTCACAGTAGTGCGCGCTGCACATTACAAAATGACGGAGATATTGCCGGTTCGAGGGCCTCAAGATCCTGAATACCAGGCATTGTTGGCCGATATTCTGACCGAACTGACGGCTTTCCGGTTCTCACCCAAACAAGTAGAATCGTTGTGCGATCAGGTGCGTGATATGGTTGAAACCGTTCGTGGCCATGAGCGTAAAGTGCTGGACTTCTGCGTTGAAAAATCGGGTATGCCACGCGCCCACTTTATTAAATCTTTTCCCGGGAACGAGAATAATCTCAACTGGTTGGCAGATGAGTTAAAAGCCGACAAGCCCTATGTTGAGAAACTGGCGCGTTTTAATCACTCCATTCTCGATCAGCAACAACGCATGATTGATCTTGAAGCTAAGGTTGGCATTTCGACTAAAGAGCTCAAAGAAATCAATAAGCAGATGACCACAGGCGAGGCACGCGCACGTCGTGCTAAACGTGAGATGATTGAGGCCAACTTGCGTCTGGTGATCTCTATTGCTAAAAAATACACCAACCGTGGTTTGCAATTTCTCGACTTGATTCAAGAAGGCAACATCGGTTTGATGAAAGCGGTGGATAAATTTGAATACCGCCGTGGCTTCAAATTCTCAACCTATGCCACATGGTGGATTCGTCAGGCGATTACCCGTAGCATTGCCGACCAGGCGCGTACGATTCGTATTCCGGTACATATGATCGAAACAATCAACAAAATGAATCGTATCAGCCGTCAGATTTTGCAAGAAACAGGGGTTGAGCCAGATCCAGCCCTGCTGGCAGAAAAAATGGAAATGCCTGAAGACAAGATTCGTAAGATCTTGAAGATCAGCAAAGAGCCAATCTCGATGGAAACGCCAATCGGTGATGATGAAGATTCTCATTTGGGCGACTTTATTGAAGATAGCACCACATTAGCACCGGTAGACGCAGCGGTTTATGCCAGTCTGCGTGATGCAACCAGTGAAGTGCTTGAGTCGCTGACGCCGCGTGAAGCTAAGGTGTTGCGTATGCGATTTGGTATCGAAATGAATACCGATCATACACTGGAGGAAGTGGGCAAGCAGTTTGATGTAACACGCGAACGTATTCGTCAGATTGAAGCAAAGGCCTTACGTAAACTGCGCCATCCTACCCGTTCTGAGCGTTTGAGAAGCTTCTTGGAAACGGGTCAAGACTAGTTCAACCTTTTGGATCCTTTAGCCCATGCTTGGTTAGCGCGGTGGACTCATAATCTATTCAAGATTAGGTTGTTATAGTGTAAAGTGTAATAAAAACAATAGGTTAGCAAGTAGTAAATGATTAAAAACCACTCCCACAGTTTTGTGGAAGTAAAAATTCCAAAACCGTGGAAGAAAGTTAAAGTTTAAGGCCCCTTAGCTCATGCTTGGTTAGAGCAGCGGACTCATAAAATTTGTGCCATACGATAGGAAACTTTGTATGGGATGGTGTCAAATTCGGTGAAACCTGACGGCAGCGATGCACAAGGCAATACCGAGCGAAGCTTAGTGTGAAAGCACTTTGAACGTGTAGAGACTAGACGGCACCCACCTAAGTCGCGAGATATGGTGAAGGTATAGTCCAGGGAGTGGTGAAAGCCACACAAACCAGAATCCGTTGGTGCTGTGTTCGACTCACAGAGGGGCCACCAGTGATGAAACCCTTGTCAGAGATGGCAAGGGTTTTTCCTTACTGGGGGACTAATCCCCGATAGCCATGCCAGCAACAGAGCAGTTTCCTTTTAGCCCACCGACATAGTCAGCGAGCTAACCAAAGAAGTCTCTGGCTTTATCAACCCAGCTTTTATTTTTTGGGCTATGTTTGCCAGCGTCTGCTTGCGTACTTTCTTCGAATTCACGCAGTAGCTCTTTCTGGCGTGTCGTGAGTTTGACAGGAGTTTCCACCACGACATGCACCATCAAGTCGCCCTGGTCACTGGATCGCAGTGGCTTGATACCTTTGCCGCGTAATCTGAATACGCCACCGGTTTGGGTTTCTGCTGGAATTTTCATCTTGGCAGAGCCATCCAGCGTGGGGACCTCAATTTCGCCACCTAGGGCCGCAGTGCTGAAACTGATGGGCATTTCGCAGTGGAGATTGCCACCATCGCGCTGAAAGATGCTATGGGGCTTGATGTGAATGACCACGTACAAGTCACCAGTTGGACCGCCATTGACTCCAGCCTCGCCTTCACCACTCAAGCGGATTCTGTCGCCTTCATCCACGCCAGCCGGAATTTTAACGGAAAGAGTTTTGTTTTGTTTGGTGCGACCTGCGCCGTGGCAAGTGCCGCATTTATCCTCATCTTTGATCATCTTGCCTGTGCCATGACATTTGGGGCAGGTCTGCTGCACTGAAAAGAAGCCTTGTTGCATGCGCACTTGGCCGTGTCCGCCGCAAGTGGTACAGGTGACGGGGGATTTGCCTGATTTTGTGCCGGTACCGTTGCATGGCTCACACTTGGCTTGAACCGGGATGCGGATCTTGGACTCAGCCCCTTTAGCCGCTTCTTCTAGGTTGATCTCCATGTTGTAGCGTAAATCTGCACCACGATAGACGTTGCTACGCTGACTGCGTGCGCCGCCACCAAAGATATCACCAAAGATGTCACTGAAGGCGTCGCCAAACCCTGCACCACCAAAACCACCAGCTCCCGCGCCCATGCTTGGGTCAACCCCGGCATGGCCATATTGATCGTAGGCAGCCCTTTTCTGGCTGTCTGAGAGCATTTCATAGGCTTCTTTGGCTTCTTTAAACTGCTCTTCCGCTTTCGGATTGTCCGGGTTGCGGTCAGGATGATACTTCATCGCAAGCTTGCGATAAGCCTTTTTGATTTCTTCTTCAGAGGCGTCTTTATTGACACCTAGGATTTCGTAATAGTCTCTTTTGCTTGCCATTGTTTGCCACAGAGAACACAGAGTTCACAGAGTATTAAAACTTACCCATTCATGCTGTAGTTCTTATTCCAGTTAAATAAAGTTAAATTTCCACGCTTGCTAAGCAACGTAGCCACATTGCACAAAAACACAAAGTCACATTGCCTAGGCTCTGTGAACTCTGTGTTCTCTGTGGCTAAATATTTTTTAGTCTTTCTTTACTTCTTCGAACTCTGCATCTACAACGTCACCGTCCACTGTTTTTTCACCTTCTGGGCTTGGTTGTGCGCTTTGTGCGTTGGCTTGTGCTTGTTGCTCAGCGTACACTTTTTCACCCAGTTTTTGTGATGCTGTCGTCAGCGCTTCCGTTTTGGCTTCAATCGCTGCTTTATCGTCAGATTTTAAGGCTTCTTCCACGTCTTTAATGGCTGCCTCAATGGCTTCTTTTTCTGCGGCATCTAACTTGTCACCGTGTTCAGTGAGTGATTTTTTCACTGAGTGCACCATGCCATCTGCCGTGTTGCGCGCATCTACCAATTCACGCAATTTGCGGTCTTCATCGGCATATTTGATCGCATCTTCTTCCATCTTCTTGATTTCTTCTTCAGAAAGACCAGAATTCGCTTTAATGGTAATTTTGTTTTCTTTGCCAGTGGCTTTGTCTTTTGCAGATACGTGCAAAATACCGTTGGCATCGATATCAAAAGTCACTTCAATCTGTGGCATGCCACGTGGTGCAGGTGGAATGTCGCTCAAGTTGAACTGCCCCAGTGATTTGTTGGCAGAAGCCATTTCACGCTCACCTTGCAATACTTGAATCGTCACGGCGTTTTGGTTGTCTTCAGCGGTTGAGAACACTTGTGATGCCTTGGTAGGAATCGTGGTGTTTTTCTTGATGAGTTTAGTCATCACGCCACCGAGGGTTTCGATCCCTAATGACAATGGTGTCACGTCCAGTAACAACACGTCTTTTACGTCACCTTGCAATACGCCACCTTGAATTGCAGCGCCTACGGCAACCGCTTCGTCTGGGTTCACGTCTTTACGTGGCTCTTTACCGAAGATTTCTTTTACTTTCTCTTGCACTTTAGGCATACGGCTTTGGCCGCCCACTAAAATGACGTCTGAAATGTCAGAAGCGGATACGCCAGCATCTTTCAATGCGGTACGGCAAGGTGCCATGGTGCGCTCGATCAAGTCTTCAACTAGAGATTCTAGTTTTGAACGGGTGATTTTGACCACTAAGTGTTTCGGGCCAGAAGCGTCAGCCGTGATGTATGGCAAGTTTACTTCAGTTTGCTGTGCGCCGGAGAGCTCAATCTTGGCTTTTTCAGCGGCTTCTTTCAGGCGTTGTTTGGCCAATAAGTCATTGCGCAGATCTAAACCATTTTCTTTCTTGAACTCATCGGCCAAGAAGTCAATCAAGCGGTTATCGAAGTCTTCACCACCTAGGAATGTATCACCGTTGGTTGAAAGTACTTCAAATTGATGCTCACCATCAATGCTTGAGATTTCAATGATCGAAACGTCAAACGTACCGCCACCCAAGTCATACACCGCAATTTTACGGTCACCTTCTTGTTTGTCCAAACCGAAAGCTAAAGCAGCAGCCGTTGGCTCGTTGATGATACGTTTTACTTCCAAGCCAGCGATACGACCAGCGTCTTTGGTGGCTTGGCGTTGGCTGTCGTTGAAGTAGGCCGGTACAGTAATCACGGCTTCGGTTACTTCTTCGCCCAAGTAATCTTCTGCAGTTTTTTTCATTTTGCGCAAAACTTCAGCTGAGATTTGTGGCGGTGCCATTTTATTGCCGCGCACTTCTACCCATGCGTCACCGTTGTCTGCTTTTGTGATGGCGTAAGGCATCAGACCAATGTCTTTTTGCACTTCTTTTTCTTCGAAACGGCGGCCGATTAGGCGTTTTACTGCGTATAAAGTATTTTTTGGATTAGTCACTGCTTGACGTTTAGCCGGTGCTCCAGCCAAAATCTCGCCATCTTCCTGATAGGCGATGATTGAAGGCGTTGTGCGAGCACCTTCAGCATTTTCGATGACGCGGGGTTTGCCACCTTCCATCACGGCAACGCAAGAATTTGTTGTACCTAAGTCAATACCAATGATTTTGCCCATATATATTTCCTTTAATTTAAATTTGTTGAACTGCTTTCCATGTGAGAGCAGTTTGAGTTCTTAACCTTGATAGCTAAATGGAGGTGGTTTAACTGAATTCAAGTGCTTGATTGCAGATTTATTTCGCCACCATTACCAATGCAGGACGCAACACGCGGTCGTTCAATGTGTAACCTTTTTGCAAGACCTGAGTGACGGTATTAGGTTCGCCGCTATTTTCCAGCATTGAAATTGCCTGATGTTTATTAGGATCGAACTTTTCACCGACTGGGTTGATTTCAGCGATATTGAATTTATCAAACACGCTTGATAATTGATTGGCCGTTAATTGCACACCATCTTTGTAGCTTTGCACATCAGAAGTTTCAATGAGTAAAGCTGCGTCCAAGCTATCTTTTACGGCTAGCAATTCATTAGAAAACTTCTCCAAAGCAAATTTGCGTGCTTTGTCGATATCGTCTACGGCACGGCGGCGAATATTTTCACCTTCGGCTTTTACGTAAAGTACGCTGGCTTTGGCTTCTTCCAGTGCGGCTTCTAGTTCCGTGATTTTTGCTTCTGGCGTGATAGGGGCGGATGTCTCTGTTGAAGCTTCTTGTTCTGGGTGCTGTAATTCTTGATCTTGTTGCATGGCTGTCCTCTGATTTTTACTAGCATTAAGTGCTTGATATATGAAGATACTCGAATGAGTGGGGGCGTATTTTTGTTTTTCAATAGCGATGATGGGGAAATTCGAAAAATTCCCCATGAACTAAGAAACTTTCTGAATCAGTGTCTGGATTTTTCCCAAGCCCAGGCATGCTGAATAATTAAAGTTAAGTCAGCATATTTTGGTTGCCAGCCAAGCACTTGTTTGGCGCGGTTTGCATCTGCCACCAAACGGGCAGGGTCGCCTGCTCTTCGTGGTGCATATGTGACTGGTACTTGCTTCTCGGCAACTTTGGAGGCTGTTTGAATTACTTCATTGACACTGTAGCCTTGACCGTTTCCGATGTTGAAAACGCCTGAATCTCCACCATTGATGAGATAGTTCATTGCCAGAATATGTGCGCTGGCGAGATCGTCTACGTGGATGTAGTCGCGGATACATGTGCCATCCGGAGTGTCATAGTCCTGACCAAAAAGCTGCAGAGGCGGGCATTTGCCGGTAATTGCTTGCAGTGCTAGCGGAATCAGGTGTGTTTCAGGGTTATGTTGTTCGCCAATACGTGCCTGCGGATCGGCTCCCGCAGCATTGAAGTAGCGCAGAGCGACGTATTGTTGTTGATATGCGTTGGCAAAATCCTGCAACATTTGTTCCACCATCAATTTGCTTCGGCCGTATGGATTGACTGCGTTGGTGGGGTGGTTTTCATCAATCGGCGTGTATTGCGGTTCTCCATAAACGGCTGCGGTAGATGAAAACACTAATGGGCCAACATCGTGATCGCGCATTGCTTCAAGCAAGGTGAGCGTTGCCGCTGTGTTGGCACGATAATACTTACCTGGGTCTTTGACTGATTCGCTGACAACGATTTGTGACGCAAAGTGGAAAACGCCATCAAATTGATGCGTTTTAAATAGGCTATCCAGAAATGCACGGTCATCAAAATCGTGTACCAGCAACTCGCCCCCCAGAACGGCGGAGGCTTTTCCTGCGGATAGGTTGTCCACGACCAATACGCGGTGTTCTTGCTCAATGAGTGCTTTTACCAGATGGGAGCCTATATAACCTGCGCCGCCTATCACCAGAAATGTTGAGGTTTTCAAAGTCAGTCCTTATTGATAAAAGTCCGCGCCAGTGCAAGCACGCTGCGGGTATCAGGTATTTGGGCCTTCCCGCCGATATTGACCGCCAGATTTTTTACACTAGGCAGTACGCCTGTATACACTGGGTCGGTGTCTGTGTAGATGGCGATGCTCGGTTTGTCGAGCGCGGTTGAAAGGTGCATAAGCCCAGTATCTACGCCTATGTTGAGTTCAGCGTTGGCCAGTATTGCTGCTAAGGGCGTGAGCCTTAGTTTGGGCAAAATGATGGCATTGCTGGCATTGTCCGCAATGGCGCGCGCGCGACCTTCTTCAGCGGGATTAGACCATGGCAATAGAATCTTCAAATCATATTTTTCCAGTTGCTCAGCCAGTGTTATCCAATGAGCGATTGGCCATAGTTTTGAGTCACGGCTTGTGCCATGCAGAAACACGACATAGCGGCCAGGTAAGGTGAATGCATCTGCAAGTTTGATTCTCTGTGCTACCAAGTTCAGTCCATAATCAGGGGCAGACTCAGGAATTTGATAATTAAGCGACAAAGCCGCAAGTGCACGATTTCTATTCACTGCGTGTTGATTACGGGGGATATCAAACGTATGTTGGTAAAACAGGCTGGCGATAGGCTCTCTGGCTGAGTGAAAGTTCATACCGAAGCTCTCGCCATGGGCGAGTGTCGCTACAGCTGCGCTTTTAAGTAGGCCTTGTGTGTCGATGATGGCATCATATCGTGTGTTTTTTAGATGCCGATTAAGCTGCCTGATTTCTCCCCAAGTGTTGGGGCTGAATAAAGACTTGCGCCAGCGTCTGACGGCAACCGGAATAATTTCCCGCACTTGCGAATGTAAATGAGGTATTTCTGCGAAGCTTTCCTCTACCATCCAATCGAAAGATGCAGTGGGGTAATGGGCGCGAATGTCAGCGATGACGGGTAGGTTGTGTATTACATCACCCATGGATGATGTTTTGACGAGCAGTATCTGCGGCATATGCCGCATTTTCGCATACAATTACATTTTTTGCCCAGTCAGGGATCAGATTGAAATTTGCGTTTCTGATTTTTAAGTATTTTCCATATGGTGGAATGCAGCGCGACATGTTGCGAACCGCGCATGAGCTCGTGAAGCGTGGCCATGATGTGGAGATTTTTACCATGTCATGGGATGGTGATCAGCCTGAGCAGAAGTCCAGCCCGACCATTACGATACATGTGTTGCCGCAGACCGGTTGGTTTAATTACCAGCGTTATCAAAAATTTATCGATACTTCATTTGCACAGATTAACGCTGATCAGTTTGACTATATTTTTGGCTATAACCGCATGGCTGGTCTGGATGCGCACTTTGCGGCAGACCCCTGTTTTATCGAGCGGGCGCATCAGCAGCGTAATTTTTTATATCGATTGACGCCGCGTTTTAAGTGGTTCGTTGCCTGTGAAAAAGCTATTTTTTCTGCCGACTCAAAAACAGAAGTATTGGCGGTATCACTGGCTGAGAAATCACATTTTCAGCGCTGGTACGGTATTCAAGATGAGCGGTATCACTACATCCCGCCATTTTTATCTCCAGAGCGTTTCTTGTTGCAGGATAAACAGTCGATGCGCAAGCATCTGCGTGAGTCATTTGGTTTTGGCGAAGGGGATTTCGTTTATCTGCTTACGGGCTCTGGTTTTGCGATGAAGGGCCTAGATCGCGCGATTTTAGCTTTAGCTGCGCTGCCTGAGCACTTGCGTGTGACCACACGGTTGGTGGCAGTAGGGCAGGATAATCCTAAAGAATTCAGTCAGATGGCCAAAAAATTAGGCTTAGAAAAAAATGTGCTTATTTCAAAAGGTCGACCAGATATCCCGCAATTAATGCAGGGAGCTGAGGTATGTGTGCATCCAGCCTATCGAGAGAATACCGGTTTGGTGATTCTTGAGGCGCTTGCGTGCGGGGCGCCTACCCTTGTCACCGCAAGCTGCGGTTATGCACACCACGTTGCTGATGCAAATGCGGGAATTGTCCATGCGCTACCTTTTGATCAAGCGTTGTTTAACCAGCAGTTTCTGGAAATGCGGCAAAGCGATAAAAAGCCGCAGTGGTCTGCTAACGGAATCAGTTATGCGAAAAATATCATGCTGGCAAATGATGGCAGTGCAGAAGCGAATATCCTGATTGATTTGGCCGAAAGAAAGCAACAGTTATGACAGCTAAATCAATGCTACTTGTACCTGATGCAATTAAGCAAGTGCTAACTGGCGAAGACGTTTTCGATGGGGTCATGGGGTTGCAGGGTAAGGCGTTTCGCGATGTGAAAGGCCGCAGGACGATACAGGTCAGCCTGAATGGCCGAAGCTACTTTGTTAAGCAGCATTTTGGTGTGGGCTGGCGAGAAATTCTTAAGAATCTATTCAGTTTTAAAAAGCCTGTTTTAGGTGCAATGACTGAGGTTGAGGCGATTAAAAAGCTGGCGCTGATTGGTATTTCAACCACCCCCTTAATTGGCTATGGGGTGAAGGGTATCAATCCGGCCACGCAGCAGTCGTTTTTAATCACTGAGGATTTGGGCGATATTGTTTCTCTTGAAGATTTATGTGCGAACTGGAAACAAAATCCGCCTGATCCCGCACTAAAGGTTGGCATCATCACTGCACTGGCGCAGTTGGCGGCCAAACTTCATGGTGCTGGCATGTGCCATCGTGATTTTTACCTGTGTCATTTTGTTATGAGGGCCTCTGAGTTGGCAGAAGGTAAAGTCAATCTCATTTTAATCGACTTGCATCGAATGCTGCTCGGGCAATCCAGCCATGGTAACGCGGTGATGAAGGACATTGCTGGGCTGGTGTTTTCGGCAATGGATTGCGGATTTACTGAAGAAGACTGGCTGTTGTTCAGGCGGCACTATTTGCCACAATCTGGCGCGTTCTGGCTGGAGGTTGAAGCGCGTGCGCAGAAACTCTATGCAAAATTCAATAGCGCTAGATTTCAGAATAGGCTGGCTAAAGAAAAATCGCTTATTCAGCAGTGAGTTGTGATTTTGCTTTGCGACTCACTTTATAGCGATGGTAACCCCAGTAATATTGGGATGGACACTGTCTGATTTGATCTTCAATTGCCTGATTCAGTAAGGCGGGGGTAGCAATGGCATGATCTTCGAGTTTAGAAAAGTGCACGATGTAACCCTTGCCTTTCGGTAGCCGCTCTCCAAATACCATAATGACTGTCGCGCCAGTTTTTTCTGCAAGTTTGCTGACAAGAGACATCGTGTATGCGGGTTTGTCGAAAAATGGTGCCCACTCACCTTCTCCGGCGGCAGGGTTTTGATCTGGCAGAATGCCGATGGCTTCATTGTTTTTTAATGCCTGCATAAGCAAGCGTACCCCGTGAGTGTTGGCAGGCGCGAGCTTGACCTTACCTTTGGTACGTCCGCTGTCGATAAGTGGGGTCAGCCAGGATTTTTTTGGCGGCCTGAACAGCACGGTAATCGGGTGATGGTGACCGTAGTAAATTGAAGTGATCTCAAAACAACCCAGATGTGGGGTGAGAAATATAATGCCCTTGCCTCGCGAGAGGGCCTCATCCATTAGGTGCCAGTTGGATGCAGATTGCACTTGGTCAAGTGCCTGCTGTTCAGACCAGTCCCAGATTGCAAGTGTTTCCAGGATAGCTTTGCCAGTTTCGCCTATATTTTTTCTGATAACCTGCTTGAATTCTGTGTCAGTTTTACAAAGGTCACTTTGGCGTAGATTTTCGCGCCGCAGGCTTGCCGTGTTTGGTGTCAGCAGATGCAACAGCCAGCCTAGTATTTTACCGAGACCATGGATGATGGGTAATGGGAGGCGGGAGAGGATTTTTGAAATGAGTGTGAGCATGATATTTCTGCTATTTTAATTGATTAGGGTGATCGGTGAGAAAATTTGTAGTAGAAGCCTGATAAAATGCCTCTCTAAATTAGAGATTGATAGGGGTGGTTTTTGCTTACTTTTGTTTCAGAAAAATACGCACAATTACTTAAACACAATCAGCTTGATAGTTTCGAAAAGGTGTGGAATCGGAAGGTGGATTGGTTTGAAGAGCCCAATGAGCGTCGAGGTGGGTGGAGCGGTGTGGGCAGAATTGTGCTGCAACAAGATGATGGCACTGAAATCGGTGCATACTTGAAGCGCCAGGATAATCATTGTCGAACATCTTGGTTGCATCCAATTAAGGGTGTGCCTACATTTCAACGTGAATTTGAAATGATGCATTATCTTGAAAAACGAGGTGTGTCAGCGCCTGAAGTTATATTGTTTGGTCGCAGTCCTGATGGAGACTTTAAAACAACATTATTGACGAAAGAACTGGCGGGATTTAAACCTCTAGAAGACTTAACAAATGAGTTGTTTGCCAATGGTCGACCGCCCCTTGCTGAGCAAAAGGCAATCGTAAGTGCGGTGGCTTTACTTGCTCAAAAGTTGCATGCAGCCAATGTGCAACATCGTTCTTTTTATCCTAAGCATCTATTTGTAAACAGGGATGATTTAACTATGCTTAAGGTGGCGGTCATCGATTTAGAAAAATCGAGAATAAATTATATTGCTGTGATGCGGAGCTTGATTGATCTGGCTGTTTTAAATCGACATGCTAAATGTTGGAGTCGGTCAAGGCGCATGTCATTTTATTTGCAGTATCTAGGGATTGATAAATTGACGCCGTTCGCCAAATGGCTGTGTCGTAGAATCGTGAAGCGATCCAATCGAGTAAAGCGTAAGTAGCGGTTATAATGCATATTATTATAATAATCACAAATTCATTTTTAAGGGTTGTGTAATGTCTAAGCTAAAAGAAGCGCCTGTCAAGTTGGAATTCTCGAATAAATATACTAGAGAGCATTCTCAGTACTATTACGAAAAACACCGTAGAGGGATTGAACCTAGACTGTCACATTGGCGAGATGTGCAACTGGCACGTAAGGCCCTAAAAATTGCAGGGGAGCCATTGCGTGTGCTGGATTTGCCGTGTGGTGCTGGTCGTTTTTGGCCAACTTTGGCTGAAAACCCCAATAGGACCGTAATTGGGGCAGATAACTCCGCAGATATGGTTGCGGTTGCAACAGAAAATTGCCCTAAAGAGATTGCATCACGCTTTACTGGTATGCAAACTTCGGCCTTTGCAATTGATTTACCTGATGGAGCTGTAGATAGTGTTTTTAGTATGCGCCTAATGCACCACATTGGTAAGTCTGAGCATCGCTTGGTGATGTTGAAAGAGTTTCATCGCGTAACAAAAGATACCGTGATTATGTCTTTGTGGGTTGATGGCAATTACAAGGCTTGGAAACGCATGCGTTCTGAGAAACATCATCCTAGAGGGGAAAGTCAGAATCGCTTTTTAATTCCAGCAAAACAAATCGAACAAGAGTTTGTGCAAGCGGGATTTAAAGTGGTTAAGTTCTTAGATTTTATCCCATATTACGCGATGTGGCGTGTTTACGTTTTACGTAAAGTTTAATTAAGAATTGCGTTGCAGATTCACCTTAAAGACGCATCAATAATAGTAGTTGAGGCTGTGGTTAGAGTTGTGCCACAGCAACGTGAAGTCGTGTGTGGTTCGTGGCACCAACCAAATGGAGTGGCACGTGCGGTCTATGCAAAAGTATTCAAAGGAAAGCGTGCTTACCATCATTTTAAGCGAGATTTAGCGGGTGTTAGATCTTTGCTAAAGGCGGGCATTCCAACGCCAGCTATTTTAGCCGAAGACCAAATCGATGGTAAGAAAACAGAGTATGTTGCGATTTACTCGGCCATTCAAAATGCCAAAAATATTGAAGAAGTTTGGCTGTATTTGGCGGATGACGCACGTTTCAATTTAGCTAAAAGGCTAGTGCAAGTGCTCGCTCAGCACCATGCTGCAGGTTTAATTCAGACAGACTTATATCTTAAAAACTTTTTGCTGGCAGATGATGCCATTTACTCCCTTGATGGTGATGGTGTGCGGCATCTATCTAAGCTGTTTAGATGGAGGCAGCAACTAAAAAACCTTGCGACCCTGTTTTCTAAAATGGATGTTTTAGACGGCAAGTGGTTGCATGAGCTGTTCTCAGTTTATTGTCAGCGGCTCGGGTTTGAGTCTTCAATGACAGAAGTGATTCGCTTGCAAAGATTAACAAGTAAAATTCGTCACCAAGTGACTACACGTTACGCGGATAAAAAGGTATTTAGGCGCTGTACTGATGTTAGTGTCGTGCAAGATGCCACATATTTTTTAGCATTCTCGACCGATTTCAATGTCGAACGTAGTGGCTTGTTATCACTAGACCGATTTTTGCTCAACACAGCATTTAATATTAAAAACGGTAGGACTTGCACGATAGCATCAGCTCAGATTGCTGGGCGCCTATTGGTAATTAAACGGTATAACATTAAAAATTTCTGGCATGGGTTGAATCGGGCTTTTCGCCAAAGTCGTGCAGCGATTTCTTGGGCAAATGCGCATCGACTCATTATCTCCAATATTGCGACGCCCAAGCCGCTCGCTTTGGTAGAAGAGCGTTTTGGTTTTTTGCGTGGGCGAGCTTACTACTTGAGTGAGTATGTGGATGCGCCGGATGTATTGCAGTTCTTCGCGAGTACCCAAAGTGATGATGAACGTCGATTGGTGGCGTCGAATATTGCGAAATTGTTTCACAAGCTTTATTTGCTGAAATTTTCACATGGGGACTTTAAAGCGACGAATGTAAAAGTACTCAATTTTGAGCCCGTATTAATTGACTTGGATGCTTTGCAGGCACATTTTGGCCAGTTTTTTTCTGATTGGCGTTTTGAGCGTAAGCACGTCATGGATATTAAGCGGCTCATGCAAAATTGGCGTGATGATGCCGATGCGTTTATGTTGTTAAAAAATGCTTTTTTAACTGAATATGCAGGTCAGTCGCCGTTGGTTCATATCTTAAATCGCGCAGGCCTACACTAGGTAACGCTGATTAAATCGGCGAGCGAGATAAAGTGCAAGGCGCACGGAACGCATAAGCCGAGATAGTATGCGGCATACAGCGAGGTTGTGAGTGCCAAGCAACGAAGCAATTTGCTCGCGCAGACATTTAATCAGTGTTTCCCTAAACTAAAGTAAAATAGCAGGAAATAAAATTTCGAAAGTTACAGCATGATCGTTTTAGGTTTATCTGGCGCCCTAGGTCACGACGCTTCTGCGGCCATTTTGGTCGATGGTAAAATCATCGCCGCAGCTGAAGAAGAGCGCTTTATTCGCGATAAGCACGCTAAGAATCACTTTCCCTATGAGGCCGCGAAATTCTGTATGCGTCAGGCTGGCATCAAGCCCGAGCAGGTCGATATTGTTGCTTTCCCTTATGCAGAGATTCCATTAAGCACCAACGCTCGTTGGCATTACGCCAAGCGCCACTGGTATGCGCCGGATCGCGCTTTGGATGCGATTTTTAATGGCAATCGTCGCTTTAGACGTAACCGTGATAAATCATTGAAGCTCATGGCGGATTTGGGGTTATCCAATGCCAAATTTGTGCCGGTAGAGCATCACTTGGCACATGCGTCTAGTGCTTATCACCTAAGCGGCTTTAAGGAAAAAACCGCGATCGTTGGTATTGACGGTAAAGGTGAATATGCCACCACATTCTTTGGCTACGGCGAGAATGGCAAAATCCACAAAATCAAGGAATTTTACGACCCTGATTCATTGGGTGGGATGTATGGTGCGATTACCGAATATCTTGGATTTGAGATGCTGGATGGCGAATTCAAGGTCATGGGCATGGCGCCTTATGGCGATGCCAGCAAATATGATTTGTCTAAGCTAGTAACTTTTGAAGATGGTGAGCTACGCGTCAATACCAAGCTGGTGAACGTGGTGGGTTTGCGTCGCTATAAGGAAGATGGCAAGGGCTACTACTTCACGCCAGAGCTGATTGAGTGGCTGGGACCTAAGCGTCATGGTGATGAGATTGACGATCCGTATATTCACTATGCCGCTTCTGTTCAGCAGTTGTTGGAGGATGTGGCGTTAAAAATGATTGATTACTATTTGGGCGATATCATTAAGGAAACCGGTCGTATTGCCATGGCAGGCGGTGTTGCGCTCAACGTAAAACTCAATCAGCGTATTATCGCCATGCCGCATGTGAAAGAGCTGTTTGTGCAGCCAGCATCCGGTGACAATGGCACCTCTTTGGGGGCAGCCACTTATGCCGCGCACTTGGCTGGCGACACGATTCATAAAATGGAACATGCCTATTTAGGGCCGTCTTTCACTACGGAAGAATGTATCGCTGCGTGTGAGGCGCATCCCGCCAAGCCTATTTTTACTCGTGTGGAAAATGCGGCACAAAAAGGGGCTGAATTACTTGCAAACGGCAATCCCCTAGCCTGGCTACAGGGGCGTATGGAGTTTGGTCCGCGGGCCTTGGGCTGTCGCAGTATTCTTGGCGATCCCAGTTATCCAGGGGTGGCAGACCGCATCAATGCACAAATCAAATATCGTGAGCGTTGGCGCCCATTTTGCCCGAGCATGTTAGACCGGGTTGCGGTGGATATCTTGCAAACGGAACATCCTGCACCTTATATGACATTTACCTTTGATGTGGCTGAGTATTGGAAGTCACGCATCCCAGAAGTGGTGCATGAAGACGGCACCGCGCGCGCGCAAGTGGTGACGCGTGAGACCAATCCTCGCTATTACGCTTTGATTGAGCACCTTGAGCAGTTGCGCGGCAATGCGGTTGTCCTGAACACTTCTTTAAATCGCCGTGGGGAGCCTATGATTTGTAGTCCGACGGATGCTTTGAACATGTTTTATGGATGCGATTTAGAGTATCTTATGATGGAAGATGTGCTGGTGACCAAGAAGTAGAGGGCAGGTTTTGAAGGCAACCAGAGATTACTTGCTGAGGAGCACCCAAAATGAAAAAACTTGATGCGTTTGAAGAGGGCATTTTAGTTGCTTATGAAAAGGGCGAACTCAAGTCTACCTCGCCCTCAAAAGGCGAATTAGCAAAATTCAAAGCTGCTACCACCGTTACCTTAAAGAAAAGCGGATCAACATCCGCCTTTCTACACCTGACTTGATGGACATTCAGGCTCGCGCACTTGAAGAGGGTATGTCATACCAAACATTAATCGCTAGCGTACTTCACAAGTTTGTGTCGGGACGTCTTGTAGAGTCAGCGCTAGGCCTAACCTCTCATTCAAGCGGGACGCGCCAAAAGCGGCGCGCGCCCTAACTCCTCATTCGAGAACTCGTAGGGCGGACTCGCAAAGCAGTCCGCCAGATGAAATCATCTAACCTGCGGCGTACCGTAAGTGGGTGCGCCCTACACAATACACTTGCTTGCCAAAATAGTTTGTAAACAGAGAGTTTTTACCAAGGCAGCCGCTACACAAGCGGCTTTAGTTTGACTGCACTCCCCAGTTTAGCGATAATCAAGGCTAGTGGTTTTTTTACTGAATATTCCTACATTTTGAGTCTTTCGCATGAAGCAATCCCATATAGAAGTTACTGAACGTATCATCGAGAAAAGTCGCCCAACCCGCGCGGCTTATCTGCATCGTATTGATGAAATGGTCAAGCGCCCACGTGGTGCAGATCGACTCGGATGCGCCAACGTGGCGCATGCATTTGCAGCGATGTCAGGCAATGATAAGTTGCGCGTAGTGGCCGAAAAGGCCCCCAATATTGCGGTTGTAACTGCTTACAATGAGATGCTTTCAGCGCATCAGCCCTATGTGAGCTATCCGGAGATTATTCGTGATGAGGCGCATAAACATGGCGCAACGGTACAAGTGGCCGGCGGGGTGCCAGCAATGTGTGACGGCATCACTCAGGGTGAGCCCGGGATGGAATTGTCATTGTTTAGTCGCGACACCATAGCGATGAGTACAGCGATTGCGCTTTCGCACGATGTGTTTGATGCTGCTTTGTTATTAGGGGTTTGTGACAAAATTGTACCGGGTCTCTTGATTGGGGCTTTGCAATTCGGCCATCTGCCATGTGTGTTTGTGCCATCAGGTCCGATGAGCACGGGGATTGATAATACGACCAAGTCGAAAGTGCGTGAGCAGTACGCTCAGGGTAAAGTAGGGCGCGGGGAGTTATTGGCCTCTGAGTCAGCCGCCTATCACGGGACGGGTACCTGTACATTTTACGGTACCGCTAACAGTAATCAGATGCTGATGGAAGCGATGGGGCTGCATGTTCCAGGGGCTGCGTTTGTACATCCGCACGATGGTATGCGTGAGTTGCTTACTCGTGAAGCCGTGAAGATGGTGTTGAAGAACACGCAAATGGCACATTTCACGCCTATTGGAAAATTGGTAGATGAGCATGTCATCGTGAACGCGATGGTGGCATTGTTGGCTACAGGCGGCTCTACCAACCATTTAATTCACTGGGTGGCCGTTGCGCGCGCAGCCGGGATCATGATTGACTGGACCGATTTCTATCATCTCGCCAAAACGACGCCACTGCTGGCCAGTGTTTATCCAAATGGTAAGGCGGATGTGAATGAGTTTCAGTCTGCGGGTGGTCCTGCATTTGTGATTCGAGAGTTGATTGATGCGGGTTACATGTTCCCGGATGTATTCACTGTGGCTTATGGTGGTTTGCGTGACTACGGAAAATTGCCAGTCAAGGAAAATGATAAGTTAGTGTGGAAAGACCTGCCGAAAGAAAGCAGTGATGAAACAATTGTACGTACGGCTGCTTTCCCGTTCAATGAGTCTGGTGGATTACGTTTGCTCAAGGGTAATTTGGGTCGTAGTGTGATTAAGATCTCTGCAGTGCCTGAAGATCGTCATATCATCGAAGCCCCAGCCATTGTGTTTGATGCACAAGAAGAGCTACTGGCAGCGTTTGACCGTGGGGAGCTGGAGAAAGACTTTGTCGCGGTGGTGCGTTTCCAAGGGCCGCGAGCAAATGGTATGCCAGAATTGCATAAGCTAACCCCGCCGATGGCTGTGTTGCAGAATAAGGGATATAAAGTGGCCATTGTGACGGATGGCCGTATGAGTGGGGCATCGGGTAAGATTCCTGCGGCTATTCATCTATGCCCAGAGGCCTCTGCAGGCGGTCCATTGGCCAAAGTACGCACTGGCGATATCATCCGCTTGAATGCGACTGTTGGTATGGTCAATGTGCTGGTCGATGAAGATGAGTGGGCAGAGCGCGAGGTTGAAGTGCTTTCAGATGCTAAGCGCTACCATAATGCGCATGGTCTAGGACGTGAGTTGTTTGGCGGGATGCGTAAGAATGTGTTGTCTGCCGAAGAAGGTGCGGTCACGTGGCTTTAAACTTTGCAAATCAATCGATAACGTTGTTGCATTTCGCTTGCCGTACTTAAGTTGTACTGTCTGCGCTCATGCGCCTAGTTCTCGATTGATTATCAAAGTTTAGTGGAGTTGATTTGTAAAATATTTATGCTGCGTTATTTAACCTCGCCGTACAAAACGTACTGTCTTCGGTTAAATGTCTTGCCTAAATGCGTTTTGAAAACGAATGTCTAGGTTTGATAGACTTAAAAGGTTTTGATAAAAACTTAAAATTATTTAATAGGTAAAAAATGAACACATTAGATTTAGCCAATCATGGCCCAGTAATTCCAGTAATCGTGATTAACAAAGTAGAAGATGCTGTGCCGATGGCAGAAGCCTTGCTTGAAGGCGGTATTAAGGTGCTGGAAGTGACCTTGCGCACATCCTGCGCTTTGGCGGGGATGGAACAAATCGCCAAGCATGTACCGGATGCGATTCTGGGTTCAGGTACTGTACGTAATTTGAAAGATGCACAAGCGTCCAAAGATGCTGGCTGCCAGTTTGCAGTAAGCCCAGGTTATACCAGTGAGTTGGGTCAATATGCGCGCAAAATCGGCTTGCCATTATTGCCTGGAGTATCAACTGGTTCTGAAATCATGATGGCGAATGCCGATGATTATTACTTTTTAAAACTGTTTCCAGCAGTAGCTGTTGGCGGCATTAACCTGCTGAAAGGTTTTGCCGGTCCATTTGGTGATGTGAAATTCTGCCCAACCGGTGGTGTAACAGTGGAAAGCGCGCCACAATTCTTAGCGTTGCCAAATGTGGTAGTATGCGGCGGAACATGGCTCACGCCAGCAGACGCGGTGGCACGCGGTGATTGGGCGCACATTACTAAATTAGCTAAAGAGGCAAGTGCCATTACAGCAGCCAAGTAAATTTGAATTATGAGTTCTGAAGGCTTGCAACAATTGCAAGCCTTTTTTATTGTCGAGATATAATGCAAGGCATGGATCTAACTCAATATAAAACACTGGTGCTTGATTGTGACGGCGTGGTTTTAAATAGCAATAAAACCAAAGTAAATGCCTATTTTGAAGTCGCTAAACGTCATGGGGGATCAGACGAACAGGCGCAGGCGTTAGTGAATCACCATGTGCAGAAAGGCAGTTTTCCTCGCAATGGAAAGATTGAGTATTACCTCAAGGAAATTCGTAAACAAGAAATCACGCCGGAACTGATGCAGGCGTATATGCATACATTTGCTGAAATTCTGGATAAAACCTTGATGGAGTGTGAAATAGCACCAGGGTTACATGCATTGCGGAAAGCGACACAGCATAGTAAATGGATGTTACTTTCTGGAGGTAATCAGCACGAGTTGCGCACCATTTTTGCAAGAAGAGACTTGGCGCCATTGTTTGATGCGGGAATTTTTGGCGGTCCGGATACAAAAGATATAGTGTTAACTCGAGAAATTGGAAACGGCAATCTTCAGTTGCCAGCCATATTTATTGGCGACAGCAAATATGATTTTGAAGCCGCGACGCGCGCAGGGCTGGATTTTGTATTTTTGAGCGAGTGGACTGAGGTGGCTGATTGGCAGACATTTTGCAGCAATAATCATATAAGGGTTACCAGAAACTTACGGGAGCTATGATGGCTAACTGCATAAGCAAATGGATACGCCCAAGTGAACTGATGCCCCCGCAGGTGTTGGAAATAATGCTGGCCGGAGGTGAGGTGCTGGAGCAGGACGAGCGCGGCTACAAAGTGGTCAGACTAAAGACTGGCGATATGCTCAAGATTTTCAGAGTAAGACGAAAAGTGAGCGGTGCACGTATTTATTCACATGCACGGCGGTTTTTCAGAAACTCCGAGAGGTTACATACACTTGGCATCAGCACTGTAGAGTGCAAGCGCCTGTTTTATTTTGCAGACTCCAGCGATACGGCCGTACTTTATTCCCCACTAGTTGGCCATACAGTCAGGAAGCTACTTGATGAGAATTCGCTCAATCTGGACATGGCGCATGCTTTAGGCGAGTATATTGCCGGGTTGCATCAACTAGGCATTCACTTTCGTTCTCTGCATCTGGGTAATATTGTTGTGACACCAGATGGTCGGTACGGGTTGATAGATATCTCTGATATGAGTATTTATCCTTGGCCATTGTTTTGCAATACCAGAGTGCGTAATTTCAGGCACTTATGTCGCTATCCCGAAGATATAAGGCTTTTGGGCGCACCGGCTTGGGGAAGTTTGCTGCAAGGTTATTTCTATAGTAGTCAGCTTGGTGCCGCATGTGAATCGAAACTTAAAAAACAGCTTGGCAAAGCCATTGTATTTAATCATGCAAATTGGCGTAGCTAAAGGGAGAGTGCTCTTGCAGGTATTGCAGATTTGTCATTGCTACTATCCGCCATTCCTTGATTGTGCCCGGCAATATTCAACGCTTTTTGCCGGCATGGAATACAAAGTAGTCACCGTTTATCTCACTGGTGAGCCGAGTGAGGAGGTGGCAAGGGCTACATGTTCCGATGAGGTGATTTTTCTGGGCTATAAAAGTAGCGAGGTCAGAGGTCTCAAATTAAAAGCAATAGCGGAAATCAGAAAAATCCTGTCACGCGGAGAGTTCAAGTTCTGCATTGCACATCGATCAAAACCGACCTATGTGGCACTGCTTGCTAGCAAGCTGCCTGTCATCAGCATACACCACAATTATGACGACTTTGACCGTTTCACTCGTCGCTTGCTGGTCAACATGTTCCGCAAAAGACTGCTATTGCTCGGCGTATCTGACTCTGTTAGTGACGAAATGCGTGCAAGTCTGCCAAAATGGCCGCATCACCAGATAGAAACTCTATATAACCGTATTAACGTTGCCGCAGTACAGGCTGAGTTTGAACCCAGAGAGTCGGCAAGGGCGTTTTTAGGCTTGCCGCAGCAAAGCTGGATAGTGGGCAACGTAGGCAGGCTGCATCATGACAAGGATCAGGCAACATTGCTACGCGGTTTTAAGCTAGCCTTACCACAACTGCCGGCCGGCAGTCTGCTTGTGATTATGGGTAAAGGGCCTCTGGAAAAAACACTGAAACAACAGGCCGTGGATTTAGGTATTGCAGCGTCTGTTATATTTACCGGTAATGTGCCAAATGGCAAAAAATACTTTAAGGCATTTGATGTGTTTGCACTGACCTCCGACCATGAGCCTTTTGGTATGGTGCTGCTGGAAGCCATGGCAGCCGAGTTGCCACTGATATGCGCTGACTGTGGCGGTGGTGCTGAAGTAGTTAGAGATGTTGGGCAGCTATTTCCATTGGGGGATGAGTACGCTTTGGCAAAATGTATTATTGCTGAGTATGCTAGTCGGGGAAATAGTCAAACTGCCAATGCACTGCATAAATTACAGGGTACTTTCTCAGATGAGGCTGTGCGAGAGCGATTTTGGAAGTTGCCTTTTGTCAGCGCATTATGAAACACGCAACAGTTATGATGGATATTGAATAGAATCATCAATTGGGGCTTGAAACCGCTCAAGCAGGCATAATTGGTTAATATTTATCTAGACCAAAAAGTCTGATAGGTGTCAGAAGATTTAGTGATGTTTTCGTCCAGCCATTTAAAACGTTCGGAGTTATCTTTGATATCAATATTTTGTTGAAACCCAGAAATTCCTAGGCCAAGTTTCCCACCTCCTACATTGAGTCCAATGCTATCAAGTATTGAGGGGAAATGGTCAAAGTGGGTGATTTCATCTCTGTTCTTGGCGAGTCCATCTATAGGACTAATGTAACGATTGAAAACAAAACGCTCGGGTGATTGCAATATCCTATTGTATATAGGATTGATCATGACCAAATGGTCGCCCATGATAACGACAGTTGTGTTATCAAGATAGCCCCTTGCTTTAGCCCGTTCTATGAAGCCGGCAATCATATCGGCAGTACAGTCAACAATCCCTTCGAAATTGTTCGCTCCTTTCATCTTGCATGTATTGGAAAGATGACCCTCAGGCTGGTGCATGTCTAGAGTGAGTATGGTGAGATTGTATTGCTTGCCTGAACTGTGTAATGCAGCTAATTTTTGGTCAGCAATGTCGAATATGTCGTCGTCGTATAGCCCCCAATTATTCATGGTTATTCTTGAGGTATGCTGTTTTTCCAATTCTTCTTTACCATAAACCTCATCGTAACCGTGGGTTCTGAAGAAGGATCCTTTCCCTGCAAATGTGAGAGAGGCTCCACCCAAGAAAACGTTGTGGTACCCATTGGCCTTTAAGATGTCGCCTAAGCATTTAACATTAGGGAGAAAATTGCTATTTTGAGTGGCTTCATTTCTTCTTTTATCACCCATCCCGCCAAAGGCAGGTTTAAGAGGTATGCCGCATTGTGTGGCAACGATTCCTGCCATAGTCCAGCCAGTGCCTTGTGTTTGGCGTTGCTTTTCAAAACCTATGCCCCCAATAAATGATTTGTCTAGAGGGTGTAGCAGGTCTTTTTTGAAAAGCTCGCTATTTTGGTAAGTTGTTTCAAGTGATTCTACATAAATGAGAATTAAATTCTTTCGGGAGCTTGGCTGAATTAGCTTTTCAGAAGCGGGAACATAGTGTTTCTCGAACAGGTCATCATGAAACGGTAGTAGTTGAGAGGCAACATAAGAGTATGCTGAGAAGTGGAACCCAGCATAAATTAGCGCAGATGTTAAGGCATAAACATGGGGGGCAAGAAGTAAGCTTTTGCCAATTTTGGATCTACCAAGTTGGGCAAAGGTTTGATTCTTAACGTGGATAAGTGCTTTGTAGAGCCGTACTGTCAAATCCGGTGTGAGTAAGCAGATGGCAGTAGCAATTAAAAAGGGGAATACAAAGCAATAACGGATAAATTTCCAAATAACCTCTTTGTCAGAACTAAGCAGTCCTTCTGAGCCAAATTGTAAATGGTATATGATTTGATCCATTGTCGTGGTGCCAAATGATCTGTATATCCAAAGGCAGCCGCCCAAAATGAAAAAACAAGCAAATAGGCATAGGAACTTAATGAATAGATTTGTTGTGATTTTCATCGACATATGAATTTTACAGCTGAGAAAGTTAGTTAGGATTAGGGGTTATTTTTCTTAATAAAAACAGCGTGCCTGTTATGAACGCAATTTGGTAGATATTGTAAACGATAAAGAAGGGCATGTTGATACTATTTGTAATCCCCCCATATTTAGCCACGGTTAAAAGTAGGGTTTAATGACGTTCAATCAATTGCCTTGGTGGGACACCGCCAATGGCTGAATGAGGTCGTTCGTTATTGTAAGTCCAAAGCCACTTTGTG
>VGIC01000013.1 GCA_016867975.1 Betaproteobacteria bacterium
GTGAAACGAACCTGCGCCAATGATAGTATGCAGCTCGCATGCGAAAGTAGGTCACTGCCAAGCTATTTATTTAACTAAAAACCTCCCTCGTGGAGGTTTTTTAGTTTCCGCTAACAGAAATTATGATCGAATTTGAGTTTTGCAAGTTGGTCCAAAATTCAATTCAAGGTATCCATTAATTTCAGGATTAGTGAGATACCAAACCCTACGCCGAAGCCATTGGTGTCACTTTGAATGGCGCCTAATCCATCTTTGCGACTAGCCGACGATAGATCGGTGTGTATCCAGGGGATGTCGTTCTCAATAAACCTGCCAAGAAATCTTGACGCATGAATATGGTCAGCGCCGCCTTCCAGTGTGCATTGTTTGATGTCAGCAATATCGCTTTCTAGATCGCTGTCATAGTCTTCTTCATAAGGGAATGCGACCACACGTTCGCCTGAATGCGCTCCAGCTCCTACTGCAGTGGCAGAAAGTTGAGGTCGATTACTGATTACGCCGCTCATACGGTCACCCAACGCAGTGATCATGCTGCCTGTCAATGTGGCGAAGTCTATGATGATTTCTGGCTTGGTGCGTGAGGCTAGTGTCAGTGTGTCCGCAAGAACCATACGACCTTCTGCATCGGTGTGTACAATCTCGATTGACATGCCATTCAGTGCAGTAACGACGTCATTTTGTTTATATGCATTGGGGCTGATGTGGTTTTGAGCAATGGCCAACCAGCAATCCAATTTTACAGGCAATGCCATTTTAGTCGCCGCCAGCAAGATGCCGAGCGCTACGGCTGATCCATTCATGTCTTCATGCATCCCTAACATGTATTTTGCGGGTTTAAGATTATGCCCTCCTGTGTCGAAGCAGATTCCCTTGCCTATAATGGCTATATGTCGCCTTGCGTCATTAGGTTGATATGTTAGATGGACGATGGCCGCATCTTGCGGATCGGAGCCTTGTCCGACAGCAACAAAGGCTCCGGCGCCCATTTGCTTGAGTGCGGTCATATCAAATTCTTCATGTTGCCAATGATGGGTGTTGGCGAGCTCGGCAATGTGTTTGCGATAAATGCTGGGTGTGAGTTCGTTGGGCGGGGTCATCGTGAGTTGGCGACATAACAGATTGCCAGCTACTCTGGCGTTAACATCGGCATAGTCATCTGAGGCGTGATGGCCGTAAATGTTGATCTGGCTAAGAGCGGCTTTTTTATGGTCTTTCTTTTTATTAGGGAGGCTTGCTGCATTGGCTGTGAGCACATAATAGGCTGCGCAGGCATTGGTCTTTCTCGCAGACGCATCCCCAAAAACACAAAGGGTGACCGACTCTGGAGATTCTTCTAAGAGCGGCTGAATCGCTTTACGTAGTAGTTGATGGCGTTGGAAGGTATTGAATTTTTCAGTCAACACAACAAAAGATGCCATGCCGCCGTGCAGTAAATCCATGGTCACGGGTGTTTTTTTTAGATCATTGAGTGCGGTTTTGTTGCGTGTAAGTTTTTTTTTCAGTTGTTGTATGTATGGGAAGTCATTGAGATCGTCTGGCGTGAGTACAAAAAGTATATGTTGATGATCTTTTAATGACATTTCGTGAATGTTAGATGCATTTTGATGTAATTTTAACGACATATTCCTGTCCTGTTGATTTCATTGAAATTGGTCAAATTTTTCAAAGATAGAGGTGTTTGGTCTTCAAAAAAACGCCGCTAAACTTGACCAAAACCGCTAAAAAAGCCACACTACGGTTTTGAAAATGGTTTACAACTTTTAAGTTACAACCCTCCAAGAGAGTGTGTTGTATTTCAGACCCGCTGTATTCGTGTTGGTTTCTTTTTACCCATCCTGTAATTATACCTACTGAGGTTGATACTAGGTGGCGGATTGATTTTGCGAATATAGCCATATGGAGCAACAACTGAATGTCATTAAATACACATTTGAGTCCCCCAGATATTGATAGCCAAGAAACCCAAGAGTGGTTGGATGCGCTGACTGCAGTTATTGAGAATGAAGGTGCCGAACGCGCGCACTTTTTGCTCGAGGCGATGATTGATAAAGCGAGACGCTCTGGTAGCAATCTGCCATATAAAGCGACCACTGCTTATCTCAACACAATTCCAACACAATCACAGGCTAAATTGCCGGGTGATCCTGAAATGGAACGGCGTGTGCGTGCACTGGTGCGCTGGAATGCGGTCATGACTGTGCTGCGTGCGAATGAGAAATCGCCGGGGGTAGGTGGGCATATTGCTAGCTTCCAATCGGCAGCGACCCTTTACGATACGGGCTTCAACTATTTCTTCCGTGCGCCGAATGAAAACTTTGGCGGTGACTGTGTGTACTTTCAAGGACACTCTTCACCGGGGGTCTATGCACGTGCATTCTTGGAAGGACGCATCACTGAAGAGCAGATGGCTAACTTCCGTCAAGAAACAGGCGGGAATGGCTTGCCTAGTTATCCCCATCCTTGGTTGATGCCAGACTTCTGGCAATTCCCTACCGTATCCATGGGCTTGGGGCCGCTGGCTGGGATCTATCAAGCTCGATTCTTGAAATATCTGCATGACCGCGGTATTGCAGATACCAGTGATCGTAAAGTGTGGGTGTTCTGTGGCGATGGCGAAATGGACGAGCCAGAGTCATTAGGTGCGATTTCGTTAGCCAGCCGTGAGAAGCTGGACAATTTGATTTTTGTCATTAACTGTAACTTGCAGCGCCTGGATGGTCCTGTGCGCGGGAACAGTAAGATTATTCAAGAGCTGGAATCAGATTTTCGTGGTTCTGGTTGGAATGTACTGAAAGTGATTTGGGGCTCATATTGGGATCCACTTTTGGCGATGGACAAAGAGGGCTTGCTGAAAAAACGCATGGAAGAGTGTGTGGATGGCGAGTATCAAAACTTTAAGCAAAAAGGGGGTGCTTATACGAGAGAGCACTTCTTTGGCAAATACCCTGAGCTGAAGGCAATGGTAGCGGCCATGAGCGACGCTGACATATGGCGCTTGAACCGTGGCGGTCATGATCCACATAAAGTGTACGCAGCCTATCATGCTGCTGTGAACCACAAAGGTCAGCCGACGGTGATTCTGGCGAAAACTGTGAAAGGTTATGGCATGGGGCAGGCTGGTGAAGGTCAGAATACGACGCACCAGCAAAAATCCATGGACTTGGAATCACTCAAACAGTTCCGTGATCGCTTTGACTTGCCTTTGTCAGATGAGCAGGTGGAAAGTTTGAGCTTTTACAGACCGGCTGATGACTCACCAGAAATGAAGTACATGGCAGAGCGCCGTGCAGCGATGGGTGGATTTGTGCCGCAACGCCGACAAAAGGGCAATGAGCTCGCGGTGCCCCCATTATCTGCATTCGAAAATATGTTAGCTGCGACGGGTGACCGCGAGATTTCTACGACGATGGCATTTGTACGCATTCTATCGACGCTGGTGCGAGATAAAGAAGTGGGTAAATTTGTCGTGCCTATCGTACCAGATGAGGCGCGCACATTCGGCATGGAGGGGATGTTCCGTCAACTGGGTATCTACGCCAGTCAAGGCCAACTTTATGAGCCACAAGATTCTGATCAGGTGATGTATTACAAAGAGTCTAAAGATGGTCAAATCTTAGAAGAGGGGATTAACGAGGCGGGCGCTTTCTCAAGCTGGTTAGCCGCGGCTACTTCTTACTCAGTCACTGGTAAGCAGATGATCCCGTTCTATATCTATTACTCTATGTTCGGTTTCCAGCGCATAGGAGATTTGGCTTGGTTGGCTGGTGATTCACGTGCGCGCGGTTTCTTGCTGGGGGCTACGGCTGGTCGTACCACATTAAATGGCGAGGGCTTACAGCATGAAGATGGTCATAGTCACCTAATGTCGGCCACGATTCCAAACTGTATTTCGTATGACCCGACTTTTGCCTACGAGTTGGCTGTGATCATCCAAGAAGGGTTGCGTCGTATGGTGCAAAATCAGGAAGATGTTTACTACTACATCACCCTGATGAATGAGAATTACAGCCATCCTGCCTTACCCGCAGGCGTAGAGGCTGACATCCTCAAGGGGATGTACCGGTTCAGCAAATCCAAACTTAAAGGCGAGAAGGTGCAGTTGATGGGTTCTGGCGTGATTCTGCGTGAAGTAATTGCCGCCGCTGAGTTATTGGAGAAAGACTGGAAGATTTCAGCTGACGTGTGGAGTGTGCCAAGCTTTACTGAGTTGCGTCGCGAAGGCTTGGATTGTGAGCGTTGGAACATGTTGAATCCTGAGAAGCCACAGCGTGTGAGTTATGTGGCCGGTTGTCTGAAAGATGCTAAGGGCCCAGTGATCGCGTCGACTGACTATATGAAGAGTTTTGCCGAGCAAATTCAACGTTTTGTGCCGGCGAAGTTTGTTGCACTAGGTACCGACGGCTTTGGTCGATCTGACTCACGCGAAGCATTGCGTGATTTCTTCGAGGTCAATCGTTATTACGTAGTTGTGGCGGCATTAAAAGCACTCAGTGATGAAGGTAAGTTGCCCGCTACTACCGTGGCCGAGGCGGTGAAGAAATACCAATTAAATGCTGACAAGCCGAACCCAACGACAGTTTAAGGATAGCAAATATGGCAGTTCAAGACATACTGGTCCCGGATATCGGGAACTTTGATAACGTCGATGTGATTGACGTTCTGGTAAAGGCAGGTGACGTGCTGGCAAAAGATGATTCGATCATGACGGTTGAGTCTGACAAGGCCTCGATGGATATTCCTGCGCCATGTGCTGGTGTCGTCAAGGAAGTCAAGATTAAAGTAGGTGACAAGGCTTCAGAGGGGACTCTGATGATTACCATGGACGTGAGCGAAGCGCTTGCCGCACCAGCCTCAATGCCGACGCCAGCAGTTGCGAAAGAAGCGCCTAAGGTGGCGATTCCTGAGCCCACTAGGCCGGCGCCGGAGCCACCCAAACCCATTGCTCCAGTACAGAAACCAGCACCAGTGGGTGAACATGCGGCAACGGCGCCCGGTAAGCTGTCACATGCCAGTCCGTCTATACGCAAATTCGCACGTGAATTGGGTGTGAATTTGGCGTTAGTGAAAGGTACAGGACCTAAAAATCGTATTTTACAAAGTGATGTGCAAGCTTACGTCAAAGGCGAGTTGGCAAAACCACGCAGTGATGCGATGGGGGCTGCGGCCGGTGGCATGGCCGTGTTGGCAATGCCAGTGATTGACTTCAGTCAGTTTGGTGAGGTTGAGACCAAGTCATTGTCACGCATTAAGAAACTATCAGGTGCGAACCTGCATCGTAATTGGGTGACAGCACCTCACGTGACACAGTTTGATGAGGCTGACATTACCGATTTAGAAGACTTCCGTAAGTCCATGCAGACCGATGCTGAGAAACGTGGCGTGAAGTTGACTATGCTGGCGTTCCTGATTAAGGCGTCTGTCAATGCCTTAAAAGCCTATCCAAATTTTAATGCGTCATTATCTGCAGATGGGGATAGTCTGATTCTTAAGAATTATTACAACATCGGCTTTGCTTGCGATACGCCAGATGGTTTGGTCGTGCCTGTGGTGCGCGATGCGCACCAGAAGGATGTATTGGATATCGCGCGGGACTTGATGGAGCTATCAGCCAAAGCACGCGAGCGCAAACTAAAGGTAGAAGAGATGCAGGGAGGCTGTTTCACTATTTCAAGTTTGGGTGGAATCGGCGGTACGATGTTTACTCCCATCATCAATTGCCCAGAAGTGGCCATCCTAGGCGTGTCACGCTCTGCCATGCAACCAGTATATGATGCAAAAACCAAATCATTTGAGCCTCGCTTGATCTTACCGATGTCCTTGTCTTACGATCACCGCGTGATTGATGGTGCCGATGGCGCACGCTTTACGAGTCATATGCGTATGATGTTGTCTGACGTTCGTAGATTGTTACTGTAAGGGTAGAGCATGAGTCAAATAGTGGAAGTATTAGTACCCGATATCGGTAATTTTGATAACGTGGACGTGATTGAAGTGCTGGTAAAGGCAGGGGATGTCATTGCCAAGGAGGACTCTTTGATCACAGTCGAGTCCGATAAAGCTTCTATGGATATCCCGTCTTCATACGCGGGAACTGTGAAAGAGGTCAAGGTGAAGGTTGGAGACCATGTGTCTCAGGGGTCACTGATTTTGTTGGTTGAGACAGCCTCAGCGACTGAAACTGCGAAAGTGGAAGCTGCTACACCAGCGGTCTCCGCCAGCCCAGCGCCTGCCCAGCCACAGAGCAAGGCTCCTGAGCCAGCGGTGGCTAAAGGGGATAACGATATCCATGCGCAAGTGGTGGTGTTGGGAAGTGGTCCTGGGGGCTATACGGCAGCGTTCCGCGCAGCAGATTTAGGCAAAAAGGTGGTGCTGATTGAGCGTTATTCGACCTTGGGCGGTGTGTGCCTAAACGTGGGGTGTATTCCATCCAAAGCCTTGTTGCATACAGCTAAAGTGATCACCGAGGTTGAAGACTCGGCGCATCACGGCTTGAGCTTTGGTGTGCCGCAGGTGGATCTGGAAAAATTGCGAAATTGGAAAGCCAATGAGGTGGTGGGCAAGCTGACGGGCGGTCTGGCGCAAATGGCGAAACAGCGCGGTGTGACCGTGGTGCAAGGGGTGGGTAAATTTACCAGCCCGAATCAAATTGCGGTAACTGCGGCCGATGGCAAAGTCACCACGGTGGGTTTTGAAAGCGCGATTATCGCTGCGGGCTCTCAAGCAACCAAATTTCCCAATGTGCCAGAAGATGATCGCATTATGGACTCTACCGGTGCTTTAGCACTTGCTGATGTGCCAAAACGTATGCTGGTGATTGGCGGTGGCATTATCGGCCTAGAAATGGGGACGGTATATGATGCGCTGGGTTCAAAAGTCAGCATCGTTGAATTTACTGATGGCTTAATTCAAGGCTGTGACCGTGACTTGGTGCGCCCATTGCAAAAACGCATGGAAAAGCGTTTTGAAGCGATTATGCTCAATACCAAGGTTGCCAGCATGACGCCGAAAAAGGATGGCGTACATGTCACTTTTGAAGGCGTCAATGGTAATGCAGATGCGCCTAAGGGCGTTGAAGTGTATGACCGTGTTCTCGTATCCATTGGTCGCAAACCAAATGGCAAAAACATAGGTGCAGAAAACGCGGGCGTAGCTGTTGATGACTGGGGTTTTATCAAGGTCGATAAGCAGATGCGTACGAATGTGCCGCATATTTTTGCCATTGGCGATATCGTGGGGCAACCGATGTTAGCGCATAAAGCCACGCATGAAGGCAAAGTGGCAGCTGAGGTGATTGCTGGGCAGAAAGTAGAGTTTGTCGCTTCTGTCATTCCATCAGTGGCTTATACCGACCCTGAAGTGGCATGGGTCGGCATGACCGAAACCGAAGCTAAAGCCAAAGGGATTGCCATTGATAAGGCCAGTTTTCCTTGGGCTGCCAGTGGTCGCGCACTTTCAATTGCGCGTACCGAGGGTGCGACTAAGCTTATTTTCGATAAAGAAACTCACCGTGTCATTGGTGCTGGAATCGTGGGAACAAATGCGGGCGAATTGCTTGCTGAAGCCGTGTTGGCAATTGAAATGGGCGCAGATGCGCATGACTTGGGACTGACCATTCACGCACACCCAACCCTCTCTGAAACCGTTTGTTTTGCAGCGGAATTAAAAGAGGGAACAATTACCGACATGATCCCGCCGAAGAAGCGATAGATTTACCGGTACTTTTAGATCTTAATTACACAATGAGACCTTTGCAAAAGTGCTTGTTGTGGATGAAGCATTACCCGTACAGGGCATGTCCGTGGAATATATGCGCTAAAGCGCATTATTCACACGCCAAAGGCGCACGGAACGCAGAAGCTGAGATAGTATGGGGTATACATCGAGGTTGCGACAACGCAGTTGCGGTGCAGACTAACCTTTAGGTTATGTCGTAACCAAAAAACCGCGCAACACAGTGATTCGCCATAAGAAGTAGTTTTGCAAAGCTCTCACAAGGGCTTGATGGATAAACCATCCGCCCCTTGCCCTTTCTGGCAACGGATTTAGTTGCAACTGGTTTTGTGCAGATCGGCTCCGGGAAAATCTGGTTTAAGTTTATTGATTTCGGCTAGCTCTGTATCGTTAAGGTCGCGTAACAGTAGGCTAGAATGGTTGTTTCCCCGTGTGCGCAATGACTTCACAACCTCTTTTACGCCCTTTCTTTTTAGCGTGTTGAGTAGTTCGATGGCCAATTGCTCATCTGCAAAAATCCCGAACGAAATGGCATTCTTCCACTTTTGTTCTTCAACTACGAATAGATCCTCAATGCCTGCAATTTTTAACTCAGTTACCCTGTTTTGTGCCTCGGTGGAGGACCTGAGTGGCGGAATATAGACCCAGAAGCGTTTTGCTTGTTGATAGGACTGCTCTTTGAGTGTGTGTTTGAGTGCAAGCCTGGAGGCGGCGGACTGCGCGTTCGTCAAGTCACTGTCAGAAAAGACGCCCCATTCATAGCAGGTGGATTTGGTCGGGGTGGATACGGTTGCGGGAGAATCTGTCTTGACCGTTTTTTTGGGAAGTGCTGCAATTTGCTCAGAAGATAATATCTGGATCTTGTGGGCGTCAATTTCATGAGAGCTTATGGGCGGTTTTTCAGGTAATAAGTGACTGACATTAAAGTAGGCGAGCAAGCCTAGATTAATGAATACCAATAGCCAAAATAGTTTCTTCATCGTTATGGGGCTTCTTTAAAAGTCTGTGATGGTTGTTGATCAATAAGATATAAGCCTCGTAGTACGAGATCTTCGATGAGTGCGATGGATGGTTCTTCGAAGGCTTGTTCCATGGCGCATTCTAAATGGTTCTTGAGCATCGCGGCATCTCCTCCACTCAGGATGATGGGGCCTGTTTTACCGCAGCGTCTTTGCAATGCGCTACTCATCTGCAAAACGGCTCCCGTGATTGCCTGCAGGGTTCCGTGAAAAATGGCTTCAGTCGTGTTTTTAGGTAGGGTGCCAGCCATGGCTGGTCGCATAGGGGATGATTCGGCCGAGAGGATTGGCAATTGAGATGCGGCCAGTCCTAGACTTTGTCGCATCAAGTTGAGACCAGGCATAATCATCCCGCCAATAAACGCTCCCTGAGTAGAGGGCGCCGTTTTAATCTGATCGAGGGCGTCAATAGTCACGGCTGTCCCTGCATTGACAACAATGCAAGGGGCTTTTGCATGATGCCAGGCCGCAATCAGTGCAGCCCAACGGTCAGTGCCTAAAGTATCAGGCACCTCATATTGATTAGTGACTCCGCATGCTTTTGCGGTAGAGGTAACCCAATGAATCGGTAAACGACAGGAGCGTAGCGCATCGGAGATTGCCGTGGCATGGGCTGCACCGGCTACATTAGAAATAATAACGCGTTCGTAATCTGGAGACGCTGGGTTGAAGTGAATGCCAGATAACTGATGATTCACGCAGGCGCCATGACTAGTGATTTCACCATTGCGGTCAAATATCGCCCACTTGGTTCTGGTATTTCCGGCATCAATCGTTAAAAGCATATTTCTTCAGAGGAGTCTATTCAAAGCCTGCGGCAATTTGTCACATTCTCGGCGCTCATTCGAGTTGTTAAAATGGTGGCATTTATCACAATGTCGAGGTTCAGAGTATGCAACGGCTCAAAGCAAAAAAACAATCAAATAAATCTAATATTAACCGCATTCTATCACCAAGTGTTTTGACCTCATGTTTGTTGAGTGTTTTTCCGCTATATGCCGTTGCCGAACATTTGGATTTGCCGAATATTGAGGTGGGTGCAGAGCGCATTCATGAGCCGAGGACGTTCTCAGTCAACACCAGCGATACCGCAAGATTGCTGGATGATGAGCCAGGTGTCAGTTTTTACCGCGCCGGTGGCGTGTCAAGCCTGCCGGCCATACATGGTCTGGCGGATGACCGCATTCGCATCAAGGTAGATGGCATGGATCTGATTTCAAGTTGTGCCAATCATATGAACCCGCCACTTTCATATATTGATCCGACCAATGTCGGTGAAATTAAGGTGTTTGCTGGTATTACACCAGTCAGCATTGGTGGTGACAGCATTGCCGGCACCATCCAGGTCAGTTCTGAGGAGCCGACCTTTGCAGAGGCTGGGCATGGGCTTTTAGTTAAGGGGCAAATCAATACCTTTTATCGTAGCAATAATGATGCGCGTGGCGTGAATGTATCTGCCAGCGTAGCCAATGATAAAGCGTATATGCGTTATACCGGCTCAACCGTTGAAGCTAACAACTATAAGGCTGGCAGTAACTTTAAAGCTGCCGCACAAGCCGCCGCTTTAAGGGGTTGGCTGGATGGCGACGAGGTTGGCTCAACCGCTTACAAGGCGCGCAACCATGCCTTGGCTTTTGGGGTGCAGCATGAAAATCATCTGGTTGAATTAAAACTAGGTTTACAAGATATTCCTTACCAAGGTTTTGTGAATCAGCGTATGGATATGACGGGTAATGATGCCGAGCAATATAACCTGAGCTACAAAGGTAAATACGATTGGGGCAAGCTGGAAGCGCGTGCCTATCACGAAAGAACACGCCACAGCATGCAGTTTGGTGATGATAAGCAGTATTGGTATAACGATATGATGGGTAATCCGACAGTTGCTGGTATGCCTATGGATACAGAGGGCAAGACTACTGGTTTGAAAGTTCAAGGAGATATTAACCTTACCGAACGAGACACACTACGTGTGGGGGGTGAATATCAGCGTTATCGTTTAGATGATTACTGGAACCCAGTAGCTAACTCCGGAAACATGATGGGCCCGAACACTTTTTGGAATATTAATAACGGTGAGCGTGATAAATATGATGTATTTGCGGAGTGGGATGCAAAATGGAATAAACAGTGGTTCTCCCAGCTAGGTTTACGCAGTAGTACCGTGAAAATGGATGCAGGTAGAGTGCAAGGTTATAGTAACTCTGGCATGATGAGTTATGGTGATCCCAATAGCCCTGCAACGATACCGGGTGCGTTTAATGCCGCAGACCGTTCAAATACCGATAATAATATCGATGTAACCGCATTAGCGCGCTATATGCCGGATGCAGAAAAAACCTTTGAGGCAGGTTACGCCATGAAAACCCGCTCGCCCAATGTCTATGAGCGTTTTGCATGGTCCAATAGCAACACCATGGTCATGAATATGAACAATCTGTATGGTGATGGCAATGGCTATGTAGGCAACCTGAACTTGAAGCCTGAAAAAGCGCACACTGTGAGTGTGTCTGGTCATTGGCATGATGCTGCGCAGCAGAATTGGAACCTGAAAGTCACGCCATATTTTACTTATGTAGATGACTATATTGATGCAGTCGCTTGTGCCAAAGTAGGCAAAACCTGTGAAAGTAGAGATGATGGCTTTGTGAACTTGAGCTTAGACAATCAGTCTGCGCGCCTTTACGGCATAGATGTGTCCGCCAAAAAACTGCTGGCAGAGGGCGGTGGTTATGGCAGCTTTACTGCAACGGGCATTCTGAATTATGTGCGTGGCAAAAATAACAGCACAGATGACGACCTGTACAACATCATGCCGCTCAACGCCACACTTGCAGTGGAGCATCGTTTTGGCGGGTGGTCTAATAAATTTCAGGCCAAATTGGTGGATAGCAAAGATAATGTTCAGGCGGCACGTCAAGAGCTCAAGACGGCCGGATACACCTTATTTAACTTCTACACCAGCTATGACTGGAAAAATGCGCGTCTAGATTTGGGGGTTGAAAACATCTTGGATAAGCATTATTACGACCCGCTGGGGGGTGCCTATATCGGGCAAGGGGCAACCATGGGTACGAGTGTGTCGCATGGTGTGCAAGTGCCAGGAATGGGACGTTCAGTAAACGTAGGTTTGACACTTAAATATTAACTTTAGTCGCCGTCCTGCGAGGCGCTTAAGCGCCTCGCAGGCTGATTTCCCCTGATGTAAATTTTTGCAACCCGTGCTCGGTGTTTACCAGTAGATTGCCATCCTCTGTAATGTTCTGCACAACACCGGTGACTTCCTGACCATCCGGCATCAGCATGCGCACCGGCTGCAAATGGTAAGCGTGATGACTAGTCCATTCATCGATCAGCGGAGTGAGGCTATGTTGCTCAAATTCTTTTAAGACTTCAGCCAATTGCCCCAGCAATGCACTTAGCAATTTGTTCGGGTCAATCGGCTGAGTTGATACGCTGTCCAAATCGGTCACAGGTTGATCAATCTGTTTTTTGATTTCTCTCGGCAGGCACAGATTAACACCAATGCCAATGACCGCTGTACTGGGGCCTTCCATGGTGCCCTGTAGCTCAATCAGAATACCAGCCACTTTTTCGCGGTTAATCACAATATCATTGGGCCACTTCAGTTGCGCCTGATTGATATCCATCGCGTGAAAAGCGCGAATCAAGGCTAAGCCAACTGCTAGACTCAAGCCCGACAATGCCGCCGCGCCACACTGAAAGCGCCACAGTAATGAAAACGTCAAGCTGGCACCCAGCCCTGCCTGCCAGTGACGCCCGTGTCTGCCGCGTCCCTTGGTCTGTAAATGCGCGGTCACGCAAGTCGCATGATCTGTCTCGCCATTGGCTTGATGCATCAGGTAGGTGTTGGTCGATTCAATATGGTCGTGAATCTCAAGTTTAAACGTATGACCTAGAGCCTTGAGTGCATTCAGTACCGTCTGCTGTTCAAGAAAAGTCGTTGCATAAGGGAGTTTGTAGCCTCGGCTACGCACAGAAAAAACCTCGATACCGAGTGACTCAGCATGCTGTATGGCATTCCAAACGCTGGTGCGGCTGATGCCAAAATGTTGGGCGATATCTCCACCAGAATGGAACTTGCCATCGGCCAGAAATTTTAGAATGGGGAACGTCAGCGAGTTCATAATGTGCAGAGTGTAGCACAGTATCTACTAGTGGAACCCAGTCAATTTCGGAAGCCACTCACTATTGATTCGGCACATCAATTACCCCAATCCGTTTGTGTTGAGTTTTGTCAAAATATGAATGGATTCAATGGTCTTCAGCAGGTCTAGGCCGAGCGGTGTATGAGACAGTTCGTGCCAAATCACTAAGCTGGTGTAAAATACTAAAAAATTCAAATACTAACCATCGCTATGTCCTCAGAAAAAAATCCTAAACACACGCCTGCTTCTGCTTCCAATTTTATTCGCGCTATCATCGAAAAAGATTTGAGCCAGCATAAATACGCGAGCAAAAAGTGGGCGGGCAGTCCAGGCGATGCGCAACATCAGGCGGCAGGTCAAGTAGATTTTGCAAAAATTCGTACCCGCTTCCCGCCGGAGCCTAACGGCTATCTGCATATCGGGCACGCTAAAAGTATTTGCCTGAACTTTGGCTTGGCGCGTGATTACAGCGGTGTGTGTCATCTGCGTTTTGATGACACCAATCCGGAGAAAGAGAGTCAAGAGTACGTCGACAGCATCTCTGAGATGGTGCAATGGCTCGGATTTGCTTGGCAGAACGGGGCGGAATCTAATCTTTATTTCGCCAGTGACTATTTTGATCACATGTACCATGCGGCGGAGCTGTTGATACAAAGCGGTCTGGCTTATGTGGATCAGCAGACGGCTGAAGAAATGCGCACCAACCGTGGCACGCTGACTGAGGCAGGTAAAGACTCCCCCTATCGGAACCGTAGCGTAGAAGAAAATCTCACCCTGTTCCGCGAGATGCGCGATGGCAAGCATGCTGATGGCAGCATGGTGTTGCGTGCCAAGGTCGACATGGCATCGCCTAACATCAATATGCGAGATCCCGCCATCTACCGTGTACGCAAGGCCCATCACCACAACACAGGTGACAAGTGGTGTATTTATCCAATGTACACCTTCGCGCACCCGATTGAAGATGCGCTCGAGCAAATCACGCATTCCATCTGCACACTCGAGTTCGAAGATCAGCGTCCTTTCTATGACTGGCTCCTGGAGCAGCTTGCTGATGCAGGCATGCTGTCACACCCCTTGCCCAAGCAGTATGAGTTCGCGCGTTTGAATCTTACCTATGTCGTACTCTCCAAACGTAAGCTGATTCAATTGGTTGAGGAAAAGCATGTTACTGGTTGGGATGATCCACGACTGCCAACGCTGGCGGGCGCGCGTCGTCGTGGCTATACGCCAGAAGGCTTCCGGCTATTTGCAGACCGCATTGGTGTTTCAAAAGCGGATTCATGGATCGAATATACGATTCTAGAAGACTGCATGCGTGAAACTCTGAATGAAACTGCCGAGCGCCGCATTGCGGTGCTGGACCCGATTAAGCTGGTGATTGATAATTATCCAGAAGGTCAGAGTGAAGACTGTTTTGCACCGAATCATCCGCTCAAACCGGAGCTGGGTAAGCGCACCGTTCAACTTTCAAAAGAGCTTTGGATTGAGCGTGAAGACTTTATGGAAGCGCCTTCAAAAGGCTATTTCCGACTGTTCCCAGATAACCTGGTGCGCCTGCGTTATGGCTACGTGGTGAAGTGTACCGGCTTTGAAAAAGATGCGGCTGGTCATGTCACCACCGTGCATTGTGAATATCTGCCAGACACCAAGTCAGGCACGCCGGGATCCGACAGTGTAAAAGTCAAAGGCAATATCCATTGGGTGTCTGTCGCGCACGCTTACCAAGCGGAAATCCGCATGTACGACCGATTGTTCAAAGAGGCCCACCCTGGCAGCGGAGACAAAGACTTCTTGGAAGACATCAATCCTGATTCTGTTAAAGTCATCGCCGCGCAGCTGGAGCAGTCTCTGCAAGGGGCTCAAGCTGCCGAAACATTCCAGTTTGAGCGTCATGGATACTTTGTCGCCGATCGAAAAGACTCTATTTCAGGGAATCCGGTGTTTAACCGCACTGTAACACTACGGGACTCCTGGCAGAAATAGCAGAAAAATGAGGTTTTTGATGCTTGGTGTCGTGGTCAGCTTTGTTGTCTTGCTGGTACGGACTTTTTTTAGAGCGCCGTAATTCGTATTACGCGGTTGAGATTAACCGCGTAATACGAATGCCCGATATTTCTCTTGGTTAGAGGATGTGTTATTGGTTCTGCGTTTCTATCATGACCAATGGTTCGCCTTCGGCTTCTTGCTTGGCTTGTTTCTGCCAAGCGGCATTACGACGAGGGGCGCGAGGTTTTTCTTGCTCAACCGGTGCAGTTGCTTGGGTCGTATCTGCTTTGGTTTCCACTAGCTCTAAACCCGATGCAGAAAGGTCAACAGGTTGTGCTTCTGCTTTGGGTTTTCGGGCACGGGCTGGACGTTTCTTTTCAGCCTTTGCTTTGCCTTCATCGTGACTCTCAACACCTTTCTCGATGGCTTCCGTGTTGGTAGCTTCAGGCATGGTCTCAGCGGGTGCTGGCTGTGCTGATGCACGTTTAGCCGACTTAGGTGCTTTAGCTTCCACAGGCGCTTTGATATTTTCTGGCACAACTGTTGGCGCGACAGGGGCGGCTGCAGTTTCCAGTGCTCGCTCATTGGTTGCCGGGGTAGGTGCTGGCACTGCACTTGCCTTAGCTTGATTTGCCGTCAATTCTTCATTGGGTACAAAAGGTAGCGTTGCGTCACGTGTCGTGGACTCATCACGGTCACGACGATTGCGGCGGTTGTTGCGATTGCGACGGTTGCCACGCTCGGAACGTTGCTCCGGTGCATCCCCAGCTTCCACGGTAGTTGCTATGGTCGGTTGTTGACGTGCGGATTCGTTACGTGGGCTCTCGTTGCGAGCTTGTGGCTGCCTTTGCTGACGCTGTTCTGATGGTTTGTTTTGCGGTGCGCGCGCTTCCTGAGCTTTGAGCTCTTGATTGCGCTGCGTGCGCTCTTGGTGATGATTCCTGTCCGTGCGCTCTCCACGCGTCCGGTTGCGGTTTCGACCACGATTTCGACCACCCTCACGGCGGGCATCGTTTGATTTCTCTTTCTTTTCTGCCTGATCATTACTGTCAGCCGTGAACGATGCAAAGAAATGCTTGATGCGTGAGAAGATGGAACGTTTGGTTGTTTCTTGCTCAGTGGTTTCAGTAACGACAGGTGCAGGTGCTGCGGGTGTGATCCCTTTCACTGCCGCCTCAGGTCTGGTAGCTTTTACCTCTTCAGTCGCTTGAGCAATATAGGTGGGCTCGGCTGGCATTTCTACCATTTTATAGCTGGCACGGTTGGTGTCTTGGTTCACATCGTCGTGCTTGATGCGTGTGATGGTGTAGTTAGGTGTTTCCAAATGAATGTTTGGAATCAATACAACCTCTACCCCCATGCGCTGTTCGATTTTGTGAATGTCTGCACGTTTTTCGTTGAGCAGGAAGGTTGCTATCTCAACCGGCAACTGTACTTGAATAATGGCACTGTCTTCTTTCATGGCGTCTTCTTGCGTAATGCGCAGAATGTGCAATGCAGTTGATTCAATACCGCGGATATGGCCCGTGCCATGGCAGCGTGGACATGGGATGTGGTTGTTTTCACCCAGGCTAGGACGTAGACGCTGACGAGATAACTCTAACAAGCCAAAGCGTGAGATCTTGCCAGTTTGCACGCGTGCGCGGTCTGCATGCAGTGCATCGCGCAGGGCGTTTTCAACCTCACGCTGGTTGCGCTGACTTTCCATGTCGATAAAGTCAATCACGATCAAGCCACCTATGTCGCGTAGGCGTAGCTGGCGAGCTACTTCTTCTGCCGCTTCCAGATTGGTGTTGAATGCGGTTTGTTCAATATCGCTACCGCGTGTGGCGCGACCTGAGTTGACGTCAACTGAGACTAACGCTTCGGTATGGTCAATGACGATGGCACCACCTGAAGGTAGGCGCACTTCTCGTGCAAAGGCAGATTCGATCTGATGCTCAATTTGGAAGCGTGTAAACAGTGGAATCTCATCTTGATACAATTTCACGCGCGTGACGTTGCCCGGCATGACATGGTTCATGAACTGCATGGCTTGTTCATGAATATCGGGAGTATCAATGAGAATCTCACCAATGTCTGAGCTAAAGTAGTCGCGAATAGCGCGAATGACTAGGCTACCTTCTTGATAAATGAGGTAGGCGCCAGCCTGCATTTGCGATGCGCCATCAATCGCACTCCACAGTTGTGTGAGGTAGTTCAAATCCCACTGTAATTCTTCGACGCTACGGCCGATGCCAGCGGTACGCGCGATGATGCTCATGCCTTTGGGTACTTCAAGTTGTGCCAGCACATCGCGCAATTCGTCACGCTCTTCACCTTCGACGCGACGGGAAACACCGCCTCCGCGAGGGTTGTTTGGCATCAAGACCAAGTAACGTCCAGCGAGAGAGATGAATGTGGTGAGAGCGGCGCCTTTGTTGCTTCGTTCGTCTTTATCAACTTGAACGATGACTTCTTGCCCCTCTTTCAATGCATCTTGAATGCGGGCGCGACCATCTGCACCTTCTTTGAAATAACTACGTGAAACCTCTTTGAAAGGTAGAAAACCGTGACGATCTTGTCCGTAATCGATAAATGCGGCTTCGAGCGAAGGTTCGATACGGGTGATGACCCCTTTGTAGATATTGCTCTTGCGCTGCTCTTTGCCAGCGTGCTCAATATCTAAATCGATCAGTCTTTGACCATCTACAATCGCAACGCGTAGTTCTTCTGACTGCGTTGCATTAAATAACATGCGTTTCATTGTTTGCTCCCGAGCTAGCTACGCGAGCAGACAGGTCACACCGGTTTTGTGATGCCTGTGTGGCTTAAAATTAGTACGGTCTTTTAATGTGAAACGTGCCTTGTTTCGGCTGAAATATCAAAGTGGCAATTGGTTTTTAGGCAATGATGTGCCAAAGAATGATAACGAGTTAGTGCTGGTTAGTGTGGTTGGATGATCATGGATCATCACACTCAAGCATGGGCAATCAACGGTAACAATGCAAGGTGGCAACGAATGTCGATCAATAGACTTGCGCAACAAGTGGCGCTTAATGTATTCACGCGCCCAGAGAAAACTGGGTTTGTAGTGAATGTGCTATTGGCAGTTTCAGCAAAATAATGGGTGCTGAAGCTTACTGATGTGTTCGTTTAAGTAACGCTGTTGCGATTGTTAAGCTCAATTACGGCCTTTTCAAGCCATTTGTCACCTAAATTCGTTAAAATTCAGTCTTTAATAATTCTAATTTTCCTGATTCTAGAGCGGGTAATGTACCTGCTGAATAATCGGTCAAATTTTACGATTCACGTTAAGTCGCGCTTTATTTTATTCGTCTGCGGCGGCTTTAGCGCTCATTTCTCTAACCGCTACTTTATAATATGGCGAGCGGCGTTAACCAATGTATTTTGTGACCACTAGTTTTATCAACAAACACAACAGGCGCTTAATCTGCACCTCTTAATTTGCACATAAAGCTGAGGTAAGATGTGTTTGCTATTGATAGTGTATTCTTAGTTAAATCTAACCCACCTATCATTTAATGGACGTTAAATTCAAAAGAATTCCCGCAGTATAATCTACATCAATCAATTAAGCAAAACATGGGCACTTCTATAAATACATTCTTCGAACGCATTACTGCGTTGCGCGGTACTCGTAACCTCGCTGTATACTGCATACTATGGCTTCGGCCGCTACGCTTAACATCGCTTCGCGAGTTAGCCTACGCCGAAACACTGCGTTGGTTTTCTTGGTTTCTGCGTTCCGTCACAACCGACTTAATGCTTCAGCATTTAGCGAGGTTGGGGACGCCCCGTGCGGGTGTGCGCCTAGTACTGCATCTCAAACTATGCATTTATAGAAATGCCCATATGAGTATCCAATGTTAGAGAAAACAGACAAGCATCCGCAAGTGGTGAGTGCTTCTGCCGCAGCATTCTTAACAGTCGATGAGGCGAGCGAAGGTCAGCGCATTGATAATTTTCTGACCAAGACGCTCAAAGGCGTGCCTAAAAGTCATGTTTACAGAATATTGCGCAGTGGTGAGGTGCGTGTGAACAAGAAGCGCATTGATGCCGATTTCCGTTTAACGTTGGGCGATGTAGTGCGCGTTCCTCCTACGCGTTCGTCCGCCGCAGAAAAGACTGAGGCGGTCGTTCCCGCCACTTCCAAGTTTGAGCATGCCATTATTTTTGAAGATGATGCCATGCTGGTGATTGATAAAGTAGCTGGTTTTGCAGTACACGGCGGTAGCGGTGTGAGCCGTGGCGTGATTGAGCAATTGCGTTTGGAGCGCCCGCGTGCCAAATTTCTGGAGTTGGTGCATCGCCTGGATCGAGAGACGTCTGGCGTGCTGATGCTGGCAAAGAAGCGGGCGGCGCTGGTGGCTTTGCATGAGGCGATTCGTAATAATCAAACGGATAAGCGTTATATGATGCTGGTGCAGGGGGAGTGGCTGGAGCCTAAGAAGCGTGTGGTGCTGGATTTGCAGAAATATGTGTTGCCCAATGGTGAGCGTCGCGTTAATGTGGTGACCGATGTGGCTAAAGATAAATTGGGCGAGCGGCAGACCTCGGAAACTTTGTTCAGATTGGTAAAAAATTACGATAGTACCGCCATTGGAAAATTTAGTTTACTGGAGGCGCAATTGGTGACCGGTCGTACACATCAATTACGGGTGCAGTTAGCCCATCTGGGTTTTCCCATTCTTGGTGATGATAAATATGGCGATTTTGCCCTGAATAAGGCACTGGTCAAGCATGGCCTGAAACGTATGTTCTTGCATTCTTCGGTGACTAGGATTCGCCATCCCTTAAACGATGAAAAGTTAAACCTGGTGGCACCGATGCCAGCAGAGTTGGATCAATTTTTAAAGAAATTAGAGAAGTAGGAAAAGGATGTTAAAGCAGTATGATTTAATTGTATGGGATTGGGATGGCACCATTGCCGATTCTACCGGAATGATTACCAATGCCATCCTAAAGGCGGCTGATGATGTCGGGTTGCCAGCGCTATCGCCGCAAGTGGCGAGCAGCATTATTGGTCTTGGTCTACGTGAGTCGATAAGGACTTTGTATGGGGGGATTCCTGAGCATCAGGCGCAGGCCTTGGCTAAGCAGTATAATGCCAACTACTACGCGGGTGAGCAGAATGTCCTACTGTTTTCTGGCGCGGCGGAAACGATTGCGGCCTTGAGTCGGCAGGGAATTAAACTGGCTGTGGCTACAGGAAAAAGCAGGCGAGGACTCAACTTTGCATTGGATCATACTGGCTTGGGCGAGTTCTTTGATGCCACCAGGACGGTGGATGAGTGTTTTTCTAAGCCACATCCGCAGATGTTGCAGGAGTTGATGGATGATTTGTTCGTTAGCCCTGAACGTACGTTGATGATTGGTGATACCAGTTATGATCTGCAAATGGCAAAGAATGCTGGTGTCAGTGCGGTGGGCGTGAGCTACGGTGCGCATTCTGCCGAGCATTGGCAGCATTTACAGCCAGTGCAGCAGTTTGATGATTTTTCAAGTTTAGCGCAGTGGCTTCTTGCCTCTGCTTGAATTTTGCACTTTGGGTCATATACGCATGACTGACAGTTTGATTGAGTTCGATAGCGCACTGCTGGAAGATGGCGGTAAAGGTATTCGTTTTGATTTGCCAGCTTTGGGGGAATACGTAACGGGTTTTGTGGTGCGTTTCAAAGGGAATGTGCATGCCTATGTGAATCAATGTGCACACGTTTCGGTCGAGCTGGATTGGAATGAGGGTGATTTCTTTTCTATGCAAAAGGACTATTTGATTTGCTCGACGCATGGGGCGCATTATCGGCCGGATAATGGCTTTTGTGTGATGGGACCATGTAAAGGCAAATCTTTGAAATCGATTGAGGCGGTTGAGCAAAATGGAAAGATCATCATCAATATCGCATCTGTAGCAAAATAGCGAATCAGCGCTATCTATTTATAGAAGTTTCTTTACCTTAGAATTTACCTACTTGGAAATTTTGAATTATGTCAGAAGAGAATCAGCAAACGAGCGCTGCAAGCAATACGCAGCCTGGTGTTGTCCACACAGAAGATAGTAAATGGCAACGTGATGTCATTGAAAAATTGGCATCCTCTGCATTGTCAGAGCACCGATCAGCACGCCGCTGGGGCGTGTTTTTTAAGGGGCTGACGTTTATTTACCTGTTCATTATTCTACTGATGATATTAGGGGTGACTGGCGAAGCCAAGAAGGCCTCAGATGCACATACCGCGTTGATTGATATTTCTGGCGTGATTGAGGCTGGTGGCGAGGTGGATGCAGATGCCGTAATGACCAGTCTGCATGATGCTTACGATAACAAAGGCACGAAAGGCATTATTTTGCGCATCAATAGTCCAGGCGGTAGCCCGGTGCAGGCAGGGATTATTAATGACGAAATTAAACGCCTGAAAAAGTTGCATCCAAAAATTCCGGTGTATGCGGTGGTTGAAGATATCTGTGCATCAGGCGGTTATTATATTGCCGTGGCAGCGGACAAGGTTTACGTGGATAAGGCCAGTATCGTGGGTTCTATTGGCGTGCTGATGGATGGCTATGGCTTTACTGAGGCGATGAAAAAGGTTGGTGTGGAGCGCAGGTTGATGACCGCCGGCGAGAATAAAGCCATGTTGGATCCATTTTCTCCTGTTAATCCTAAGCATCAGGCACTAGCGCAGACTATGCTGGATGAGATTCATGAGCAGTTCAAAAATGTGGTGAGGCAGGGCAGGGGCGCACGTTTGAAGGAAACACCAGAGACTTTCAGTGGCTTATTCTGGAACGGAGAGCAAAGTATCAAGATTGGTCTTGCCGATGCGATGGGGAGTACAGATTACGTCGCGCGTGAGGTGATTAAGCAAGAGGAAATCGTGGATTTTACCTTTCAGGATGATTTTGCCAGTCGCCTTGCCAAGCGCGTTGGTGCGGGCGCGAGTGCTGCCATGGGCGAGATGCTTGCCAAGCAGGTGATGAGCAGCGGCGAAGTGCGATTGCGCTAGTTTTTTCGGGTAAGGCGTGGTTGAGCTAGTTTTTCTATATTCTTAGCTATCGCGGAAAATATCGTCGTGATGGTTGTCTCGCGTATGGGAAATTGCTTGAATGCACACATTGAATACACATCGCTCAAACGCTTTTCCCACTTCGATTTCGCTATGTGTCATATAGCGCATCATACGCAAGAATGTCTCATCGCTTGTATCTGGAATGCGAAAGTGAGAATGCGCCCCTCAGGGAGCATAAGGAAAAACCACGTTCATGGAACGTGGTTGTTTACTTGAATTCGAACATTGTGACGATACTATCTAGGCTTGCAAGGACTTGGCGTGATTGATCAGACCATTGGTCGAGCCATCGTAATTGGTCACGACTTCGTCATTGGTGAGTTGCGGTAGAATCTGCTGTGCGATTTGCTTGCCGTACTCAACCCCCCACTGATCATAGCTGTTGATATCCCAAATCATGCCTTGAACAAAGATTTTATGTTCATACAAAGCAATGAGTTTGCCCAATGTGTTCGGTGTCAGCTGATCAAACATGATAGAAGTGGTGGGGCGATTGCCTTCAAACACTTTATGCGGTAACAGATTTTCGAGCGTCTCGCCGGACATGCCTTGCTTTTCTAGCTCAGCTCTAGCCTGCTCTTTTGTTTTGCCCAACATCATTGCCTGAGTCTGTGCCAAAAAGTTAGCAATCAGAATGTTGTGATGTTCATGCCCATTCTTCCCTACTTTGTAGTGGCTGTGAACTGGCATCAGGAAGTCTGCCGGAACGATTTGTGTGCCCTGATGAATCAGTTGGTAGAACGCATGTTGCCCATTGGTGCCTGCTTCACCCCATATAATGGGACCAGTTTTGTATTGAATCCGTTGACCATCGCGACAGATGAATTTTCCGTTACTTTCCATATCTGCCTGTTGCAGGTAAGCGGGGAAGCGCGCCATGCCTTGATCATAAGGAAGAATGGCTTGTGAGTCTACATGGAAGAAGTTGTTATACCAGATGCCAATCAAGGCCATGATGACCGGCATATTTTCTTCAAGCGGCGCGGATTTGAAATGCTCGTCCATCTCGAATGCGCCGGTGAGCAATTCCTCGAAGAGGTCCATTCCCACGTAGAGTGCGATTGATAATCCAATGGCTGACCAGAGCGAGTAGCGACCGCCTACCCAATCCCAGAAGGCAAACATATTGGCGGTGTCGATGCCAAAGTCCTGCACAGCCTTAGCGTTGGTGGATAGTGCAACAAAGTGTTTGGCCACATGAGCATCGTCTTTTGCTGACTCCAAGAACCATATGCGAGAGGATTGCGCATTGGTCATGGTTTCTTGTGTGGTGAATGTTTTTGAGGCGACAATAAAGAGTGTAGTCTCAGGGTCGCACACGCTTAATGCGCGCATCAAGTGGGCTCCATCGATGTTAGAAACAAAATGTACTTTCAAATTAGGGCTGGAGTAGGGTGTTAGCGCATCGCATACCATGACTGGACCAAGGTCTGAGCCACCAATGCCAATATTGACGATATCAGTGATGCGTTTTCCAGTGTAGCCGACCCATGTGCCGTTACGTACTTTGTCAGAAAATTGACGCATCTGCGCCAACACAGCATTCACATCAGGCATGACATCACGGCCGTCTACCATAACTGGGGTATTGGCGCGATTACGCAGAGCTGTATGCAAAACAGCACGATTTTCGGTGATATTGATCTTTTCTCCAGCAAACATCTTATCACGCCACTCTTCGATCCTTGCTTCTCTTGCTAGTTGAAACAGCATAGGCAAGGTATTGTCAGTGATGCGATGTTTGGAATAGTCTAGAAGAATGTCCGTGAATTTTAGGCTGTATTTGCTGAATCGGTCTGGATCTGTAGCGAACATGTCGCGCATATGCAAGGAAACGATGTCTTTTTGGTGCTGGCAAAGTTTATGCCATACTGGAAGTGAAGTGAGTGCTGCCATTTGGAAAAAGTTCTTTTTTAGTTGTCGTATAAAAATTATCTTAATTGTAAAACAATACCAGCTAAAGGTGGCAAGGTTATTGAAATAGACTGCCCATGATGCATCCATGCGATCGCTTCTGTATTCAAATCTCCCGCATTACCCTGGTTGCTGCCTCCGTAACAGGTAGCATCACTATTAAATATCTCATGGTAAGCACCGGCTTGCGGAACGCCAATCCGATATTGGGTGCGCAGCACGGGCGTGAAGTTGAGTACAATAATCACAAAGTTGCTATCTAAGCCGCGTCTTATATAGCTGACGATAGATTGCTCGGTATCGTGGCAATCTATCCATTCAAAACCCTGATGCTCGAAATCCAGTGTATGTAATGCAGGCAGCGTTTTGTAGAGATGGTTCAGGTCGGTATGTGTCTGTTGTATCCCCTTGTGCCATTCATGTCCTGGATAAGTTTCGTTTAGTAGATGCCAGTCTATGCTGGAGTTCACGTTCCACTCGCGACCTTGACCAATTTCATTGCCCATGAAGTTGAGTTTTTTACCTGGCATGGTCATTTGATAGGTGGTCAGCAGGCGCAAATTGGCGAATTTCTGCCATGCGTCTCCTGGCATTTTGTCGAGTAAAGAGTGTTTGCCGTGTACGACTTCGTCATGTGAAAAAGGTAAGACGAAGTTTTCTGAGTAGGCGTAAATCTGGCCAAAAGTCAGCTTGTCATGATGGTAGCGTCTGTGGACTGGGTCGTTCTCAATGTACGCGAGCGTGTCATTCATCCAGCCCATATTCCATTTCATGTTAAAGCCAAGTCCACCCAAATAAACTGGTCGTGAGACCATTGGCCATGCGGTCGATTCCTCCGCGATGGTGAGCGCGCCAGAAAAATCCTCGCCGACCATGATGTTCAGTTGCTTAAAGAATTCTATGGCATCCAGATTCTCACGTCCGCCATATTTGTTCGGCAGCCACTCTCCCGCTTTGCGTGAGTAGTCTAGATAAAGCATTGAAGCGACGGCATCTACGCGTAAGCCGTCGATATGAAATTCATTGAGCCAAAAATGCGCGTTGGAGATCAAGAAATTGCTGACCTCCTTACGTCCATAGTTAAAAATGTACGTTCCCCAGTCTTGATGCTCACCCAGGCGGGGATCTTCGTGTTCGTAGAGGGCAGTGCCATCATAGCGGGCTAACGCCCAGTCATCTTTAGGGAAGTGCCCTGGCACCCAGTCCAGAATCACACCGATATTGGCTTGATGGAAGGCGTCAATCATGTAACGTAGATCATCCGGTGTGCCGAAGCGATTGGTGACACCAAAATAACCAGTGGTTTGATAGCCCCATGATTCTGCGAGCGGGTGCTCTGAGATTGGCATCAATTCCACATGGGTGTATCCCATTGCGGCAACGTGCGACACCAATGACTTAGCCAACTCGCGATAGGTAAGGAAGTGACCTTTTGCGTTGAGTTGCCATGATCCTAGGTGAACCTCGTAACAGTTAAATGGCGCATGTAGCCAATCGCAGTGTTTGCGGGCCTCCATCCATTTTTGATCTTTCCATTCATGGTGGCAGGTGCTAATTTTGGCAGAAGTGCCTGGGCGTTGCTCAAACTCAAAACCATAAGGGTCGGTCTTGACAATGACTGCGCCAGTGTGGCGGTTGCGCATTTCAAATTTGTAGAGATCGCTGGTGGTCAGGTTGGGGATAAAAATGTCCCAGACACCACTTGAGCCATGAGATCGCATTGAGTGTACACGGCCATCCCAGTTGTTGAAGTTGCCGATAACGCTGACACGTTCCGCATTGGGGGCCCATACGGCAAAACGCACGCCTGTGACTCCCTGTACGGTCATGATGTGCGCTCCTAATGTTTTGTAGGCCAGTTTTAGACGACCTTCACCATAGAGATAGAGCTCGTCCTGAGTCAGCGTAGCACTGAAGCTGTAAGGGTCATGGGTTTCGTAGCTACCGGATTCTGTTTCCACCTTGAGTAAGCATGGACTAGGAATGGCGGTGTTGCTGACGACTTCATACAATCCGTGATTGTGGGTCTTTTCCAGTGTAACCCAAGCGCCATTCAGCTTGAGAGAGACGCTTTTTGCATCTGGTAAAAAACTGCGTTGCACGTATTGTCCATTTTCGTGCGTTTCATGAATACCTAAAAAGCTGAATGGGTCATGATGCTTTGCTTCGAGGATGAGTTTTCTGGCATGTGCGTGAGCCTTTGATTCAGCTTGAGTTGGATTTGTTTTTACCATATTGTCACCCTCGTTATTTTCTTAAGGATACTTCCTACCGGCGCACATGCTTTGAGTGCATCGTTTTGTGACATATGTCTGCGATTCTGGCGCTTTCGCCACGTGTGCAGATTGTCATATTGACACGAAGAGTCCTTAAGCATTTTTTATAATTAATTTGCTTAATGATTCCGTTTTAACTGGATTATAGTGCTTCAAGCTGATTATAATGTAATCAGTTGCATTAGTAAGTAATTAAACTGTCGCTACACACTATAAGAGACCTTTGCACGAGGCAGATTAATGAGCAGTCATAACAAACTCGTCACTCCAGCCTCCTCTGGAATGACGGTTTTTGGTAATTTTAACGAAAACTCACTCAAACTTTCCTGCGTGCAAAGGTCTCTATAAAAGTGGAAAAGTTAGGCAGTGCTAGTTGGCCCAGCTAGCAGCCAAATAATTAAGTCACTAGATAAACTTCAGGAGGGCGTCATGTTGCAGAATCGACAAACAGACCAGCAGTCAGATCGTTTTATTAGTACCTTAACCAAAAAAACCGCAGCAATCATTCTTGCGGGTGGTCGAGGTAGTCGCCTAAAGAGTCTTACGGATTGGCGCGCGAAACCGGCAGTGCAGTTCGGTGGTAAATTCCGCATTATTGATTTTCCTTTATCGAACTGTATCAACTCAGGCATTCGTCGTATTAACGTGGCAACGCAATACAAGGCACAAAGCCTGATTCAGCACATTCAGCGTGGTTGGGGTTTCCTACGCGGTGAATTTAACGAGTATGTCAACATTATTCCGGCGCAGCAGCGTATATCAGAGGATTGGTACAAAGGTACCGCGGATGCCGTTTATCAGAACATTGATTTGTTGCGCGAAGGCGGCGCAGAATATGTGCTGATTCTGGCGGGCGATCATATCTACAAGATGGACTATGGCAAGATGCTGGCGACCCATGTCAGGAATAATGCGGACATGACGGTGGCCTGTATCAATGTGTCGTTGGAAGACGCCAAGAGTTTTGGTGTGTTAGCAGTGGATGAGACTGATCGCGTGGTGGAGTTCGCGGAAAAGCCAGCTAACCCTAAACATATTCCAGGTGACCCTGACAAAGCGTTCGCAAGTATGGGGATTTACGTGTTTAACGCCAAGTTCCTGTATGAACAGCTGATTCGTGATGCTGGGGATTCAAAATCCAGCCATGATTTTGGTGGTGACATTATTCCTTACATTATCAACAAATATAAGGTTCAAGCACATCGGTTCACCGATAGTTGTGTCGGCGCGAAAGATGGTAATTACTACTGGCGTGATGTGGGTACAATAGACGCATATTGGGAAGCCAATATGGAGCTGACAAAAGTACTTCCGGAGCTAAATCTCTACGACAGAGACTGGCCTATCTGGACCTATCAGGAGCAGTTGCCCCCGGCCAAGTTTGTTTTTAACGATAACGGTAGAGTCGGTAAGGCAATTGATTCATTGGTTTCAGGTGGGTGTTTGATCAGCGGTTCTTGTGTGACCAACTCTATTTTGTTTTCAGATGTGCGCGTACACAGCTACTGTAATATACAGGGTGCCGTGGTCCTGCCTAAGAGTACGATTAACCGCAATGTCGTGTTGAAAAATGTAGTGGTTGATCGTGGATGCGTCATTCCGGAAGGTATGAAGATTGGTGTGAATTTGGCATTGGATGCTGAGCGTTTCTACGTCTCTGGAAAAGGGATTGTGTTGGTAACGCCCGATATGCTAGGTCAGGATCTTTATCGTGTGATCTAAAATGATGTGATTGAAAAGGGCTTGGTATTGCCAAGCCTTTTCAATTTACACGCTCCATTTAATCAATCGCTTATTTCTTAGTCTTTGTGCTTTTTAATCTTGGTTTCTTAATCAAGAGCATTCGTTTTTTTGTTCGAGGTTTTTTTAAGTGAGTACAGCGCGTCCCAAGTTATTTCTCAATTTGTATTGGCATATGCACCAGCCAGATTATCGCGATTTGGCGACCAATGAGTATGTATTGCCATGGACCTATTTGCATGCGATTAAAGACTACAGTGATATGGCATTCCATTTGGAAGCCAATCCTAAAGCGCGTGTCACTTTTAATTTTGTGCCCATTCTATTGGAACAGTTAGAAGACTATGCATTGCAATTCAAAAAGAAAAAAGTGCGCGATCCACTATTGGCGTTGTTGGTAGAGCAGGATTTGTCCAGTATCAGCCAAGAACAGTGTCGCTTGATTGCTGAGAGTTGTTTCAAGAGTCACCATGAAAAAATGCTGAGTCCGTTTCCACACTATCAGCGTTTGCATCAGTTATATAAGTTGGTGGATTATGTGGAGGGTGACACATTCGTCTATTTGAACGCGCAATACCAAGCCGACTTGCTGGTTTGGTATCATCTGGCTTGGTGTGGAGAGAGTCTGCGTCAGAACAACCAGGTGGTGCAGGCGTTGATGGCCAAAGGGGTTTTGTTTACGCTAGAAGATCGTCAACGGTTATTCAAAGTCGTCGCCGAGACGGTCACCAATCTGATTCCGCGTTATAAGGCGTTAATGGAGCGCAAGCAGATTGAGATCTCGACCACACCTTACTATCATCCTATTTTGCCTTTGCTGTTGGATTTTCAATCGACTTTGGATGCCATGCCGGATGCGCCATTGCCAGAGAATGCGGCATATCCAGATGGGAGAAGCCGCGCTACGTTTCATGTAGAGTCGGCCAATCACTTTCATCAGGCACATTTTGACAGCCCACCGCGTGGCATGTGGCCTGCTGAAGGCGGCGTTTCCTATGCCGGTCTTTCGTTGATGGCTGAAAATGGCGTTGAGTGGGCGGCTACCGGGCAAAGTGTGTTGGCGAATAGCTTAAGGAAATCCCAACTCAATGCAGATGATAAGTATGCGTATCTCTACCAGCCATATCGCGTAACCAATGGCAAGCATGACATCTTCTGTTTCTTTAGGGATGATCATTTATCTGACAAAATCGGCTTTGAATATTCTGGTTTATTTGCGCGCGATGCGGTGAATGATTTCATCGGCACGCTGGAGCATATTCATCAGTCTAACCACAGCGACCAGGCTAAAGTGGTCAGCGTGATTCTAGATGGTGAGAATGCGTGGGAATATTATCCTTACAATGGCTATTATTTCCTTAAAGAGTTGTATGAAGCGTTAGTGAGTCATCCAGACATTGAGATGACGACCTTTAGTGATATCGTCGATATGTGTAAGGCGGATGATGTCCAAGCGCAATGTGTAAATGTGCCCATATTGCCGCAGGTGGCGGCGGGTAGCTGGGTCTATGGAACATTTAGCACTTGGATTGGCAGTCAAGAAAAGAACCTTGCCTGGGACTTGCTCTGTGAGGCGAAAAAGGTGTACGACAGGGTGGTGTCTAAAGGTTTAATCAGCGTCAAACAGCTGGAATCCTGTGAGCGTCAATTAGCGATTTGTGAAGGTTCGGATTGGTTCTGGTGGTTCGGCGACTACAATTCATCTGACAGCGTAGCCAGTTTTGACTTGTTGTATCGCCGTAATTTGATTAACCTGTACACGCTCATGGCGCAACCGGTTCCAGAGATCTTGTACAGGGCTATCAGCACTGGTGGCGGGCATGCTGAAAATTCCGGCACCATGCGCCGTGGACAGGCTTGATGACGATGGTTGATTGATGATGGTTAACTTATCTAACAATACGAATACAGGCAATACCACTTCAGGCTCATTGCTACTAGCGCAACGCCGAGCAGGGGTCTTGCTGCACGTCAGCTCTCTTCCCAGTGCATTTTATGTCGGCGATGTTGGCATAGAAGCCTACCGTTTTATTGATTTCTTGCATGAAATCGGGGCGACGGTATGGCAAACCTTGCCTATCAATATGCCCCATACCGACAATTCACCCTATCAGTGCTTGTCTGCGCATGCCGGCAACCCTGATTTTATTAGCCTAGAGGCCTTGCAGAAGCAAAAATTGCTGACCCAAGAAGACTTGCGTGCTTTTGCGATCAGTCGTTCCCCAGATAAATCGCAAGATAAATCCCATCTGCTGGCTAAGGCCTACCTTGTGTTCCATCAGCAGGCGACGGCTGAGCAGCAGCGCAATTTTGAGGCATTCTGTAGCCATCATGGTCATTGGTTGGACGACTTTGCGCTCTTTATCGGGCTGCGCAAGAAATTCAATCTAGCGGGATGGCACGACTGGCCTGATGAATACAAGCGTCGTGAAAAAAAAGCACTGGCTCGGGTGAAAAAAGAGCTGGCACAAGAAATTGCCATTAACAAGTTTATTCAGTTTGTGTTTTTTGAACAGTGGTCAGCGCTCAAGGCCTACGCTGCCAGTAAAGAGATTAAGTTGTTTGGGGATATCCCGATTTTTGTGGCTTATGATAGCGCAGATGTTTGGGCTCAGCCGCACCTGTTCAAGCTGGATGCTGAGGGAAAGATGACGGTTGTGGCAGGCGTGCCTCCTGATTATTTTTCTGCGACAGGTCAGCGCTGGGGCAACCCGCATTACGATTGGGAGGCGATGGCTCAGGAGGGGTATCGTTGGTGGATCTCCCGCATGGCTACGCAGAATGCACTGTTTGATATCGTGCGGATTGACCATTTTAGGGGGCTGGAAGCCGCTTGGGAAATCCTTGCCAGTGAAGAGACCGCCATCAATGGTCAGTGGGTAGCAGCGCCTGGAGAGGCTTTGTTGGCCGCCATTTTGCAGGCCTTGCCCAGCATCACATTGGTGGCAGAGGATCTAGGCATTATCACTGCCGAGGTGGATGCGCTACGCAACAAATATCATTTGCCAGGCATGAAGATTCTGCAATTTGCTTTTGGCGGTGAAGAGGATAATCCATATCTGCCTCACCATATTGAAGAAAACAGCGTGGTTTATACCGGCACGCATGATAATGATACTACCGTGGGTTGGTATGATGCGCTGGACGACAATCAGCGTAAGCATCTTTATGCCTATCTGCAAAAGAACCGCTTTATTCCGCACGAAGTGAGCATGCCGAATGACTTAATGGACATGGCGCTCATGTCTCAAGGTGTATTGGTCATCATTCCCATGCAGGATATTCTGGCGTTAGATACCCATCACCGCATGAATGTGCCTGGCACTGCCTCTGGAAACTGGCATTGGCGCTTTGATTGGCAACAATTACAGCCAGAGCAGAAAGCACATATGACCGAAGTGATTAAACGCTCCAGGCGTTGAACCCAGATTTTCTATTAGGACTTGGAATGACAACGCTGGGCATTTTGATGCATTTTTTGCGCAAATTTTGCGTGAATAGTCACTCTATTGACAAAAAAATTGCGCACAACAAGGCGCAAAATGAACAAGTTGGCGTCCAAGTAGATGAATGTCGCCTCATGGAAAATCTGGGTTTAATATGGCGCATTTGATTGGCATTGATGTGGGGGGTACCAACCTTCGAGTAGGCGTTGTGGATTATGCTGCCCAATCTGCGCCTACTTTGCTGGATGAGTTGCGTTTTCAGGCGGATTTTTCTGGTATTTGTAAGCAGTATCAGCAAACGCCGGAGTTGGCCTGGCAGAAGATTCTGCAAACACTTTCTGATGCAACTCAACAGGTACTGGCGCGTTACCCTGATATATCAGCGATTGGCATAGGATTTCCCGGCTTCATTGATCCCGTCTCACAAAGCATCTCTCAGTCACCCAATTTGCCAGGTTTAGCGAACGTCGATTTAAGTGCAGATTTGAGTGCTTTGATCAAACTTCCGGTAGTGACCGAGAATGATGCCTTGGTCGCAGCCTATGGTGAGTATGCCTTGCAGCCGACGCAAAGTAAGCATCTGATTTACATAGGCTTGGGTACTGGGGTCGGCGGGGGATTGATCTTGAATGGCCAGCCGTTCCAAGGTCAGCATGGCGTGGCGATGGAGGTGGGGCATATCATCGTGCAGCCCGAGGGCAGGTTGTGCGGCTGTGGTAATCGAGGCTGTATGGAGCAATATGCTTCTGCCAGTGGTGTGGTCATCAGTTATTTTGAAGCGACCAATCAGCAACGCACCGCAGCCGAAATAGCGCACTTGGCAGGTGAGGGAGATCATGACGCGCTAGCGGCATATCAGCTGGCGGGGAAGTCACTGGCTCAGGCATTAGCGCACATGCTAAAAGTGATCGATGTGACAGATGTCTTGATAGGCGGTGGCATGAGTGCTGGCTGGCAGTATATGCAGCCAGCTTTTGACCAGCAACTGGGTCAGGATCTTATTCCGGTACTGCGTGGTCAAGTCAATGTGCGCATTTCTAGTGTCGGTGACCAGGCTGGCATGATAGGTGCGGCGATGCTGGCATGTCTTCCATAGATTATTGCGTTGCTCACTGATAAAAGTGCCCTAAATTGATGGAAACAAATAAGTGATGGACAAACAAGCTGCAATCAGCAACTTTGAGCGTAACCTAACATGGTGGGTGTTCGGCTGTATCGTCGTTGGCATTATGCTGGGCAAGCGGATGCCGGAATTATTCCAAGCCATTGCTGCCATTAAAGTGGCCGAAGTCAATCTGCCTATGGCCATGCTGATTTGGCTGATGATTATCCCCATGCTGTTGAAGATCGATTTTTCAGCCATGCGTGAGGTGTTCCAGCACACCAAAGGCATAGGTGTCACCCTATTTATTAATTGGCTGGTCAAGCCATTTTCAATGGCATTGCTGGCATGGATTTTTATTCGGCACTTGTTTGCCGATAGGCTGCCGGTGGATCAGATTGACAGTTATATCGCTGGCCTGATTTTACTGGCGGCGGCTCCTTGTACGGCCATGGTGTTTGTATGGAGTAATCTCTGCAATGGCGAGCCTAAATTCACGCTGTCGCAGGTGGCCATCAATGATGTCATCATGCTGTTTGCCTTTGCGCCTATTGTTGCATTATTGCTTGGGTTGTCCAGCATTATTGTGCCGTGGGATACCTTGCTGGTTTCTGTGGTGCTGTTTATCGTGGTGCCTGTCATTATCAGTCAGGGCTTAAGAAAAATTCTGCTGGCTCAGGGAAATAGTGAAGCATTAACTTCAGCGCTAAAGACTTTGCAGCCGCTATCCTTAAGTGCGTTGTTGATCACATTGGTCATGCTGTTTGCTTTTCAGGGGGAGCAGATTGTCAGTCAGCCGCTGGTTATTGTTTTGTTGGCAGTGCCTATTCTGATTCAGGTGTATTTCAATGCGCTTCTGGCTTATTGGCTAAACAAGAAATTAAAAGTCGCGCATTGTGTAGCAGGACCTTCGGCCTTGATTGGGGCATCTAACTTTTTTGAGCTGGCGGTTGCAACCGCCATTGCATTGTTTGGCTTTAACTCAGGCGCGGCGTTGGCGACGGTGGTCGGCGTGTTGATTGAAGTGCCGGTGATGCTTTCGATCGTCGCTATTGTGAATCGTAGTAAGTGTTGGTATGAACGATAACGGTAAGCGTGCTTCCTTAACTGTTACTGTGTTGACTAAGCGCCCATGCGACATGTTCACGCACCATGGCATTTTCATCTGTAGCGCGTGCTTGTAGCGCTTGCATGACTGCGGGAGATTTTCTCGCATTACCTAACCCCACTGCGATATTGCGCAGCCATTGTGCATAACCGATTCTGTAAATCGCGCTGCCGGCCATTTTTGCCTTGAATTCTTCCTCGCTCCAGTTAAAGCAATCTATCAGGCTGATATCATCCAGACCATGTTTAACGGCAAAGTCAGTTTCTGTGGCGGTTTCGGCAAACTTGTTCCACGGGCAGAAGAGTTGGCAGTCATCGCAGCCGTAAACACGGTTGCCAATCAAAGGGCGAAATTCAATCGGGAGGCTGCCTTTTAGCTCAATAGTCAGATAAGAGATGCAGCGTCTGGCATCGACCTCATAAGGGGCGGTAATGGCGTTTGTGGGGCAGACGTCGATGCAGTTGGTACAGGTGCCGCAATGGTTAAGTGCTGGCTCATCTATGGTTAAAGGTAGGTTGGTATAGATCTCGCCTAGAAAGAACCATGAACCGCGATTTTTATTGATCAGCAGTGTATGTTTGCCACGCCATCCTAGCCCGGCTTTCTCAGCTAGTGCCACTTCCAGAACGGGTGCGCTGTCTGTGAAAGCACGATATTCAAAATCATGGATTTGATGCGATGCAAGTGCCATTTGAATTTTTTCGCATAGTTTTTGCAGCTTATGGCGCATGACTTTATGATAGTCACGTCCAAGTGCGTAGCGCGAGATAAAGGCCTTATCCTGATTTTGCAGAATACTTTCACTGTCAGCTGCATGCGGGGGGAGGTAATCCATCCGAGCGGAAATCACCCGTATCGTATTAGGCACTAATTCGGCAGGGCGAGTGCGCTTGGTGCCATGTTTTGCCATATAATCCATTTCACCATGAAACCCTTTTTCAACCCAAGCCTGATGTTCAGATTCTGCGGTGCTCAAGTCAGTATCTGTGATACCGATATGATTGAAGCCGAGCTCCGCTCCCCAGCGTTTGATGGCACTACTCAACGCATTCAAGTTTTTAGTAGAATTGCTCATGATGGATGATTTTACACTTGATTTAGCCGATGAAGCGGCGACGATTGCACTAGGCGCCGCTCTTGCACAGGTGATGGAGCCGAATCTGACGATTTATCTGCATGGGAATTTGGGGGCGGGCAAGACGACTTTAGTGCGTGGTTTGTTGCAAGGCTTAGATTATCAGGGAAAAGTGAAAAGTCCGACCTATACTATTGTTGAACCCTACGAGGTCAATCGTGCAAGTCAGGGAGCGATGAATATTTATCATTTTGATTTATATCGATTTAATGATGAAGAAGAGTGGGAATCTGCTGGGTTCAGAGACTATTTTAATGCGCAGAGCATCTGCCTAATCGAATGGCCGGAGCGGGCAGCGCATTTGTTACCCATCCCCGATATTGATGTGTACATTCTGATGCAGGGGGTAGGGCGGTCGGTGCGCATCACCTTGCACTCTCAGCACGCAAGGCAGTGCATGCAAAGACTTAAGCAGCCTTATTAAAGCTAATAGAGGCCTTTTCAAGAATCAAGATTCGGGTGAATTTCCGTAAATTACCAAAAAACCGTCATTCCAGCCTCCGCTGGAATGACGAGATTTGTTATGATTGCTCACTTAAACTGCTTCGTGCAAAGGTTTCTAATAAAGATATTTAGAATGCTCTATGATTAAACGTATCGCTATTATCGCGCTCTATTTCAGTGTGTTGCTCAGTGTTGTTTTCGGCGTCACGGTCTATGCAGCCAACAAAGATAATAATACGGTACTTGCAATCCGTGTTTGGCCGGCGCAGGACTATACCCGTATCACACTGGAGGCAGCCAACCCCATCACCTATAAAATGACCTTGCTCAAAAATCCAGAACGTGTGGCGGTGGATCTGGAAAACGTTGAGATCAACGCCGTGTTGAAATCACTGAGTGAGAAAATTTCAGGTGCAGATCCTTACATCACACAGGTGAGGGTAGCGCAGTATAAGTCTAACGTGGTGCGACTGGTGGTGGACTTGAAAACAGAGGCTAAACCGACCATGAGCACCTTGCCACCAGCGGGTGAATACAAACATCGTTTGGTGCTCGACGTTTATCCTGCGCAAGATTCGCTAATGACCATGCTGGCCGAGCGGGAAAAGTTACCAGAAACGATATTGCAGCCATCCACAGAGCTTGCCAGCACGCCATCTGCCACCGAAGCTAAGGGAGGAGTTGAAAAAGCGGCTGAAACTGTAGTCTTAGAAGAAGTACGGCCCGTAGCAGCATCCCCAGCCGTGACAGCAGCGTCAGAGAAAAACCCCAGTGAAATGTCTGGAGTAGTAGAGCCCGCCAAGTCTGAACATCGTATCGGGCCTCAGCCAGAGGAGGATATCCAGTTACTGAATAAAGACTTGCGGCAAATCACGATCGCAATCGATGCCGGACATGGGGGGGAAGACCCAGGGGCGCGAGGCGCGAGTGGCAGTCATGAGAAAGATATCACCTTAACCATCGCCAAGAAGCTGAAGACAATCATTGATGCTGAACCCAATATGCGTGCGGTGCTGACGCGCGATGGGGATTATTTTATTCCCTTGCATGGACGGGTAGTGAAGGCGCGTAAGTTCCAGGCTGACTTGTTTATATCCATTCATGCGGATGCCTTTACTAATCCGGCGGCGCGAGGTTCTTCTGTATTTGCCCTATCTGAAAAAGGGGCCACCAGTGCCAGTGCGCGTTATCTGGCTAAGAAAGAGAATGAGTCTGATCTGATTGGGGGCGTGAGCCTGAATGTCAAAGACCCGGTATTGGCAAGAACCCTGTTGGACTTGTCGCAAACTGCAACCATCAATGATAGCTTGAAGCTAGGCAAAGCCGTGCTGGGACATATTGGTGAAATCAATAAGCTGCACAAAAATCACGTTGAGCAGGCGGGGTTTGCCGTGTTGAAATCACCGGATATACCGTCTATTCTGGTTGAAACTGCATTTATCAGTAATCCGGAAGAAGAGAGTAAACTCAATGATGATGCCTATCAGGATAAAATGGTCATGTCCATTCTGAGCGGTATCAAAAAATACTTTGCCGCTAATCCGGCACTTGCCAAGACCAAGTAGCGTTTGAGTTAAGAAAGCACCATAGTGCTTCCTTAAAGCGCAAAACAACTAACCTTGCGATTATTTGCATGAATAGGGAGTATCGATGCAGCTGACATTTCTAGGTGCCGTAGGCACGGTGACCGGCTCTAAATATCTGCTTAAAAGTGGAGATAAACGTATTCTGGTAGATTGCGGTTTATTTCAGGGACTTAAGCAGTTGCGTCTTAGAAACTGGGAAAAACTACCTTTTAAGCCCAGTGAGATTGATGCGGTAGTGCTGACGCACGCACATATCGACCATAGCGGCTATCTGCCGTTACTGGTAAAAAATGGCTTTGCAGGCAGAGTTTACTGTACCGAGGCGACACGTGATTTGTGCGAGGTACTGTTGCCGGATGCTGCGCATTTGCAGGAAGAAGAATCTGAGTATGCCAATCGTCACGGATTTTCCAAACATCATCCAGCATTGCCGCTCTATACGCGTGAGGATGCGCTAAAAGCACTGGCGCTATTGATTGCGGTGGATTATGAGCAGGAGGTGTATTTGGACGATAATCTGACGCTCAGATTTTTCCCCAATGGACATATACTGGGTTCGGCATTTGTACGCATACATAACAAAAAAACATCGGTACTGTTTTCAGGCGATCTCGGTCGCTCGAATGATATTTTGATGAAACCGCCCGCAGCCATCAGATCAACTGATTATTTGTTGATAGAGTCTACCTACGGCAACCGCCTGCATGAGAAAGATGATCCGCAAGCAAAACTGGCCGCCATTATCAATAAAACAGTCAAACGCAAAGGCGTAGTGGTGATTCCGGTATTTGCTGTCGGCAGAGCGCAGGAGTTGTTGTACTACATTAATTTGCTCAAGTCCTCAGGGGCAATCGCCCAGGATATTCCCGTGTATTTGAACAGCCCGATGGCCGTGGATGCGACAGAGATATTCATACATCACCGCAAAGAGCATCGGCTATCACCAGAGCAGTGCAGGGCGATGAGTCGCACCGCGCATATGGTCAATAGTGTGGAAGAGTCCAAAGCCCTCAACGATAAAAAAGGCCCGATGATTATTCTGTCTGCCAGCGGCATGGCATCAGGCGGGCGCGTGGTACATCACCTGAAAGCATTTGCACCGCACGCCAACAACACCATACTGTTTGTTGGCTTTCAGGCAGCCGGTACACGCGGTGCAGCGATGCTAGATGGCGCTGAAAGCATCAAGATCCATGGTGAATATGTGCCGGTAAATGCAGAAGTGCAGTTCGTATCTAATCTTTCTGCTCACGCGGATTATGCCGAGATACTGGATTGGCTCGGTGGCTGTGAAGTGGCCCCTAAGAAAACGTTTATTGTGCATGGCGAACCAGTCGCGGCGGATGCCATGCGTCGCCATATCGTAGAAAAATTACATTGGCAGGTAGACATTCCAGAATATCTAGCGACGGTGAGTCTCGATGAGTATTAAGGTGACTTTATCCTAGAAAAAGCAGTTGAGAATAATATCAATCACCGCAATCCCTTTACATGCGAATCATGCGCTTGAGCGCATATATTCCACGGGGAAGCCAATGACTAGCTCATTCCCAGATTGCCTCCCGCAGGGAGAGGGTGAGAAAACCTTACTTAACTTAGTTTAGGCTTCATAACCTGCTGTTTTAACTTATTTTTTTAGTCTCAGTGACGGTAAACCGTGTTGTTGCCTAGCACGATTGCAGGCCTCTGTGCCCGCGTCAAATTCACGACAAGTGCTGGAACGCTGCTCATAGATATTACAACTGACTGCACGTCCTACTTCACCCAGCAGGGCAACGCAGCGGGATGGTTTACGCTCAGTGCCCCTCATGCACACTAAATAAGGACTGATTGCTGTCGTAAGCGCATGCGGCACTCTTCCCTGCGGATGCGCATCTGTTTCTGCCCAATAAAAAGAAACCCGGAACGTTTCACAGCACGCACCACAGTCTAAGCACACGTCTGACATCAGAATATACGCAAAATAAACGGTTCAGTAAAAACACCCAAGAAATGCGGTAATCAATAGCGTTACATGACTAAATGCTTCCTCAGATAACGATAAAAAAGATAAAATACCGCCTGGCTGTCTCCGTGGTGAAATTGGATATCACCGGCCCCTCCTAAGGGTCAGTTACAGGTTCGATTCCTGTCGGGGACACCATCCAGACACGTCCCCTTATACTCGCATCCTATTGATTCTTGCCGAATCAATAAAATTAGTTACACATTTTAGGCAATATATCCTAACCCCACTCCCTAAATAAAGCGTTTTTTAACAGGTCGTGCGGAAATTAGATGTGCATAAAATCATGGTTCTCGCGTTACACATTAACTTATATCAAGAAAATCAAAACAAAAGGCATTCAAGTATGCGTTTTTCCATACATCAAGCGACACATAGCGGTGGTTTATATTATTTTCAACGACGTTTTCTAGGATGAGCGATCACTGATGTCTGTTATCGAGCGCTTCCCAGCGTAGCAGGCAGGTTTCGATTTCCTGATCAATCTCGGTTAGTCGGGATTGTAATTTTTTCACCCTTTCCGGATCGCTACGATAGAGATTGGCATCGGACAGCGTCAAATTGATTTCAGTTTGTTCCGCCTCCAGTTTTTCAATTTGTTGTGGCAGGGTTTCCAGCTCTTTCAGTTCTTTAAAGCTGAGTTTGTTGGCGGCGCTTTTTGCCGGAGTCTCTTTTGTGGGGGCTTTGCTAGTGTCAGTTTTTATTTTGGCGGATTTTTCGGCTTCACGCTGTTGTGTAAAACGTTGCCAGTCGTCATAACCGCCACCAAATTCGGTTAAAACACCATTGCCTTCAAAGGCAATCACTTGGGTCACGGTATTTTCTAAAAAGGCGCGATCATGGCTCACCAAAAACAGCGTACCGCTAAAGTCTTGCAGCAGATTTTCCAATAACTCCAGGGTGTCAATGTCTAGGTCGTTGGTCGGTTCGTCCAGTACTAATATATTGGCAGGGCGGGCAAACAGCCGTGCCAGTAGCAGGCGATTACGCTCGCCGCCCGAGAGGGATTTGACGGGAGAACGTGAGCGCTGTGGCGGGAAAAGAAAATCTTCCAGATAGCTGATGACGTGTTTGCGCTCATCCCCGATTTGTACATAATCCGAGCCAGGGCTAATGGTGTCGGCTAGGGTAGCTTCTTCGTTGAGCTGTTCACGCATCTGGTCGAAATAGGCCACGCTTTGCTTGGTGCCGCGCTCAATCTTTCCACTGTCGGGTTCAATGTCGCCTAAAATCAGCTTGAGCAGGGTGGTTTTGCCAATGCCGTTGGGGCCGAGTAAACCAATCTTGTCACCACGCAGGATACGTGTGCGGAAGTGCTTGATGAGTACTTTGTCACCATAGGCCTTGCTGACATTTTCCAGCGCTGCAATCAATTTTCCGCTACGCTCACCGGCGTCAATGTTCAGCTTGACATTGCCTTGACGCTCACGCCGTGCTGCGCGCTCAAGGCGTAGTGCTTCCAATCTGCGTACCCGACCTTCGTTGCGCGTGCGGCGAGCCTTGATGCCTTGACGTATCCAGACTTCTTCTTGTGCCAGTACTTTGTCAAATTTGGCGGCATGTGTTTCTTCGACGGCCAGCAGTTCTTCTTTCTTGACTTGATATTGGCTGAAGTTGCCTACAAAGTCAGTGAGATGTCCTCGGTCAAGTTCAGTGATGCGTGTCGAGAGTTTGTCCAGAAAACGTCTGTCGTGGGTAATGAACAGCACACTGCCGTTAAAACCTAGCAACAGGTCTTCTAACCACTCAATCGCACTAAGGTCCAGGTGGTTGGTGGGTTCGTCCAATAACAACACTTCAGGCTCGGCTACCAGTGCGCGGGCTAAAGCGACGCGCTTGCGCCAGCCTCCTGACAGGGTGCTAATCAGGATATCTGCATCCAGATTTAATCGGCTCAGAACGGCCTCAACTCGTGACTGTGCTGCCCATCCATGCTGTGCATCCAGATCGTGTTGCAGTCCTTGCATCTTTTCCATGAGTTGTTCGACGTCCGCGTTCGGCATGCCCATATCATGGGTCACTTGGTGGTAATCCACCAGAATCTGTTGGAGGTCACCTAAGCCTTCTGCCACCGCCTCGAATACTGTGTGATCTGAGGCCAACTCCGGCTCTTGAGGGACGTACACGATTCGCGCATTTGGCGCGCGCCATATGGTGCCATCATCGAGTTTGATTGTGCCGGCAATTGCTTTTAGCAGACTGGACTTGCCCGCCCCATTACGACCAATCAGTCCGACGCGTTCTCCGGCATCGAGCTGAAAATCTGCATGATCGAGCAGGGCGTGGTGACCAAAGGCGAGGCAGGCGTTATTGAGGGTGATGTAGGGCATTGGTGACTTTCTTTATTTCCGTTTTTAAAAGACTTTTGTAAAGATTTCCGTAGGTTAATCTAAAACGGATTGATTCTTGCTCAGCATGGCCTTGATATTGGCCATTCTGGATTTACCAAAGTCTTTGCTGGCTTCCGAATCTTTGTTGAACGGGTTGCCAAAATGGCGTACGTCATCTTTAGGTATTTCGGCAATAAAGCGGCTGGGCTCGCACATTTCCATTTCACCGGCGCGTTTGCGTTTTTTACACCAAGAGATATTTAGTGATTTTTGTGCGCGGGTAATGCCGACATACATCAATCGCCGCTCTTCTTCAATCTTAGAGGGGTCGGCAGTGGCCAAATCTACACTTTCACGATGGGGGAGAATACCTTCTTCTACACCGATTAAAAACACATGACCAAACTCCAGACCTTTGGCGGCGTGTAGTGTAGAGAGTTTTACTGCGTCTGGTTCGCCATTTTCTCGGCCTTCCAGCATGCTCATCAGTGACACCATTTGCGTGAGTTCAAGCAGATTCTTACCGTTGTCCTCATTGCCAAATTCGGTGCTGGCTTCGCCTTTTTTGGTGAGCCAGTGGATGAAATCGAGCACATTGGTCCATTTAACTTCTGCTGCCCGCGGCTCTTCTGAGTCATACAAATAAGCTTCATATTGAATCGTAGCGAGTAAATCATTCAGCACGTCTCCAGCCGGGTCGCGCACAGATCTTTCCTGTAACTTGTTGATATATTGGCAGAAGTTGAGCAAATCTTCCAGTTGCTTATTGCCGATTTCATTTTGAAAGTCCGCTTCGTATGCGGCGGCGAACAGGGAGATTTTGTGCGTGCTGGCATATTCACCCAAGCGCTCCAGGGTGGTGTTGCCTATGCCTTTTTTGGGGGTGGTGGCAGCGCGGATAAAGGCTGGGTCGTCATCTTCATTGAGAATCAGACGTAAATAACTGATGAGGTCTTTGATTTCCGCTTTATCAAAGAACGATTGACCGCCAGATATGGTGTAGGGAATTTTATGATTGCGCAGATGCTCTTCTAGGATTCTAGCCTGATGATTGCCGCGGTACAGAATCGCATAGTCTTTGAAGTAGGTGCGGTTTTCGAATTTATGTGCTTGCAACTTCATGACCACACTTTCGGCTTCATGCTCCTCGCTCTGCGCTGCCGTCACTTGAATCAGCTCCCCTGTGCCGTGTTCGCTCCACAGTTTCTTTTCGAATAATTTCGGGTTGTTGGCAATGACATGGTTAGCTGTACGCAGAATGCGCACGGTAGAACGGTAGTTCTGTTCCAGTTTGATGACTTTGAGCTTGCTGAAATCTTCAGTCAGTTGGCGTAAGTTTTCCACATCGGCACCGCGCCAGCCGTAAATTGCCTGATCATCATCGCCTACGGCGGTGAATTGACCGCGCACACCCGTGAGCATCTTCACCAGTTTGTATTGGCAGGCATTGGTGTCCTGATACTCATCAATGAGCAGATATTGCAGTTTACGCTGCCATTTATTGAGCGCTTCTTCATGCCTTGCAAACAGTTCGACCGGTAGTTTGATCAGGTCATCAAAATCAACCGCTTGATAGGCTTTTAACGTCTGCTGATAAATCTGGTAAACCTTAGCCGCCGCATGGGTGAGCTCTTCCTCTGCCTGCGCTTTGGCTTGATCCGGATTGATAAAGGCGTTTTTCCAGTGAGAAATTTGCCATTGTGTCTTGCGCAGCAGTGGTTTGTCTGTGGTGGCGAGTACATCAGCCAAGATCTTAAAACTGTCGGAAGAATCCAGAATAGAAAACTGCGGTTTATAACCGAGTAATGCCGCCTCTTGGCGTAGCATTTGCAAACCGAGTGAATGGAAAGTGGCAATGGTTAGCCCTTTGAGGTTCTTGCCTTGCATGAGTTTGGTGACACGCTCTTGCATTTCGAGCGCGGCTTTATTGGTGAAGGTGATAGCGGCAATTTCTTTGGGTTGGTAACCCGCCTCGTCAATCAGATAGCTGATCTTCTGCGTGATAACGCGTGTTTTGCCACTGCCTGCACCAGCGAGTACCAATAAAGGACCGTCCAGATATTTAACTGCCTCGCGTTGAGGCGCATTCATTGAGTTAAGCATTGCGGAAAACTATTGAGGTGTTTCAGAAGCGTTCACTATGTCTGTGTCGCTTTCTGTAGGGTCGGTATCGTTAGGCTGGGTACTGGCCATCATTTCTTGTCTTGAGACTGGGGTCTCAAGACTCACGCGACCAATCGCACCACTACGATAATCGGTCAAGAAGGCAATCGCTGTTTTTTCCATGTCCCACAGCCCATCATGGCGTTTATAGGAGCGGCGCTTAGCGATCGCTTCGAGCAGATCCACGCCATCCATTGTTGCGACGTTGAGTTGCATCGCTTCCAGTTTGTAACGTGTGTTCAATAAGGCAGGGTAGTGCTTGAGCAGATTGTCCGCTAGAAATGTGGCGACATCTTCATCGATTACCGCATTGCGACCAATGGCGTGACTGGCGGCCAGCATGTAGCCATCCGACTCGTAGGCAATTTTTGGCCACATCATGCCGGGGGTATCGGTGATACTCATCGTGTCGTCAATATCAAAGCGCTGCTGGCTTTTAGTGACTGCTGGCTCATCGCCAACTTTGGCCACTCGCCGGTTGAGCAGGGCGTTCATTAGGGTAGATTTGCCCACGTTGGGAATGCCCATAATCATAATGCGCAAAGGCTTGAGGTGAGTGCCTCGATGCGGTGTGATTTTGCGACACAAGGCAGGGATTTTTTTAGCATCACCTGGCTTCTTGCACGACAGGGCAACCGCTTTGGTGTTGGGTTGTGCATTGAAGTGATTCAGCCAAGCCTGCGTAGTGGCAGGGTCGGCCAGATCGGCCTTGTTTAATATCTTGAGCTGGGGGCGTTGCCGGAACAGGCGCATCTCATCAATCATCGGATTATGGCTGGCAGCGGGCACACGAGCATCCAGCACCTCGATGACCATGTCGGTGAACTCCATGGTCTCTTCCGCTTTTTTGCGTGCTTGGGTCATATGACCCGGATACCATTGAATTGCCATTTATTTCACTTCCTCATCAATTCTGACTTTGTTGCCTGCGCCTAGTCGCCTCATCATCTTTCGATGATGATGAAGCGAAATGGATTACATCTTGGCTCGCCCTCGTGTCTTTTTTGATTTTGAAACGGAGGTTCACTGAAGAGGCGTATTTTAGCATTGACCGATAAGATTCAAGTTTTTATCTGGGTTAAACCTAGAAAAAGCAGTTGAACACATTGAGGGTGCGGTTTTTGGGGTGTATGGCAAGGCGAGATGAGGCAGCATGGTCGCCCCCTGCAACGAAGAGTAACGCAGTCAGACATCTCAAAAATCGTATCATCGATGTGAAAGCGCGCTCACCCACTGGGTGATTTGAGTTAAAGTTAAAATGTAGAAAGTGCATAAATGGCTGATAGCATCATTGAGCGTTTAACTGCTTTATCTAGGTTAAAATACCCCCATGACTAATATCCCTGAAATTCGCCCCAACCAATCCATTGAGCTACTCAAAGCGCTGCACATCCTGACGCGTGACGGCAAGCTCAATCAGGATAGTCGCCGCAAGCTCAAGCAGGTGTACCATCTGGTCAACTTTATCGAGCCATTGCTCGGTGATGTGCTCAAGCAGCACGCAAACCCCGTGCTAGTAGATCATGGTGCAGGGAAGTCCTATCTGGGCTTTATTTTATATGACTTGTTATTGAAGCAGTACACCACAGGAGAGGTGATAGGCATCGAAACGCGTACAGAGCTGGTCGAACGATCTAGACAACTTGCACAGCAGCTAGGATTTTCCCGCATGCGTTTTGAGCATCTCAGTGTAGAAGCGTCGATAGTCTCAGATGCGATTCCAGAGACCGTTGATATTGTCACCGCCTTGCATGCCTGTAATACCGCGACGGATGATGCGATACGTTTTGGCTTAAAAAAGCGTGCGAAATATATGGTATTGATACCGTGCTGCCAGGCAGAAGTGGCTGAGGTGATGCGACAACATAAGAATGAAAGTTTTGCTAAAACGCCATTGAGTGAGATTTGGCGCCATCCGATTCATACGCGTGAGTTCGGTAGTCAGATCACGAATGTCCTGCGTTGCTTGCAGTTAGAGGCGGCAGGTTACAGTTTAACCGTCACGGAACTGGTCGGCTGGGAGCATTCGATGAAAAATGAGCTCATCATCGCCAAATACACTGGTCAGCCACGTAAAAACGCGAACGAGCGCATTGCCTCTATTTTGCAGGCACTGAATTTAGAATCGCTGCGTGAACGTTTTATGACAGCCATCTAACGGAAAGGAAAAAGCAATGTTGAAATTAGTTGTAACGATCATACTGGGCTTGTTGAGCTTGAACTGCCAAGCCGGCAAGCCTGGTTATCAGGATTTCAGCGGAGTTTACGCTTGTACTGGATATGATGCTCATGAGGGGGGCTACAGTGGGCGTGTCACGATGACACTCAAACCAGAGCATAGTCGCGACAACTATGCCAGTTATGATTTTAAGCTCGAGGTGCCTGGTTACGGCACATATTTAGGGCATGCGGCAGCCAATGGCAACCATGTGGCCATGCACTTTGCGCTGACCGATAAAAAAACCAAAGACTACGGTACCGGCATTGCTGAAATGAAAAAGAATGGAAAAGGGCAGTGGGGGTTTCACAAATTCTATTTCGAGCCCGAATTCAAAGGCGGCAACACTGGGCTTGAGGACTGCCTTAAACAGCGCTAATTTGGATTGACATATCGTATCATTCTCTTGATAATTCTTGACCTCAATGGGGGATTAGCTCAGTTGGTAGAGCAGCGGACTCTTAATCCGTTTGTCGCGAGTTCGAGCCTCGCATCCCCTACCAA
>VGIC01000014.1 GCA_016867975.1 Betaproteobacteria bacterium
CCACACCTATTTATTGAATAAACATGATTACGATGTGTTCGCACACGGTTTAACCCTGCCTAGCATGTATGAAAAAGGGATTCAAATCGTTTAGCCTGACAGGAATACTGTAATGTCAAATTAGATGTCAATAACACCATTTCACCTTTTAGCCGCAACACCGATTAAAGCCATCGCTCAGAGAAGGTTTAGTTGGAGCGTATTTGCACTGGTTAATGTTGTCATGGACATTGAGCCTGTCGCCTATTGCCTGATTACTCTGAATCCAGCGCATCGGTTCTTTCACACAATTATTGGTGCGACATTGATAGCAATATTGTGTGCTATATACGGGCGAAGGATTTGCGAAAAAAGAGGGCTTGACCTTGATTTGGTTGTTTTTGGAAAATCACCCAACTGAAAAAATCGCTAATCATGCTTGGTTCACTTTCTGGTATGTCGTCCCAACATTACCGATGTTTTTGATTTTCCCATAGCTGCTCAAACGGATGGGCTTTTGGTCAACGATGAGCATTTCTGTTGTTGTCCCAGTTGTTAGCTTTTATCTATTTGCTAAGCTTATAAAGGGCTGGGGTAGCCTAATCCGCCTGTCACTATCGTCTTATCTCGTGACGGCATTGTCTAAGTTTTTCACCATCCAGCGGCATATTCCGCTGTAACTGGGTACTCACCCCCCCCCTAAATCCCATATAGCCGGGATTGTATTGCTTCACTTTGGCAACATGCTCTACTTTTAAAGACCCAGCAAGACCAAACACCAACCCGCGCTCAATTATCTGTGAAGAAAGTGCCTTCATTTTTTCATCCGGAATATAGCGCATAAAAGTTTCGCCATTTTTATGTGCAGTATCTATCATCAGACCATAAAACCCAGCATCTGCAATCGCTGCAATCAAATTGTCCGGATACTCATATTCTGCGAACAGTACGGCGATTAGTTTTACTTTAGAATCTGCAAGTGACTTTAGTGCATCAAGACATGGCTGATAATCATCCGCCTCAAAAAAACCGATCTTTACGATATCCGGCTTGGCACTGGCAACTTCCAATACTCGCTGATAAACCAGTGCTGTTTGCATTGGCAAATCACCGATTGTGGCGCTGACATACCTCGTTTCAATGCTGTCTTTAGTATGCACATAATCCGTAATTTGCCGAATGATCTCTATTGGTAGCGCACCGAGTGCTCCTTGAGCAGGGTCCTTCAGATCTATCATGTCAGCACCATTCTCAAGGGCTAACTGCGCCTCTTCAACGTTGGTCACACTTACTAACAACTTAGTCATGCAACACTCCGGCTAAGCAATATTTTCATTATTCATCGCCGCCCAATGATTATTGATTGCCTCTTCCAACCAACCCCACGCCTCCAACTCACGCCGCCCGGCTGTCTTTTCTATTGCAATCTTCAGGTACGCCATTTCCTGAGTGATCTTCTCCATAGGCAGCCTTTTCAATCGACTCACTAGCACAGCCAGCTCAATGACTGCGGCTTGTGCACGATTAAACCCCAGAAAAGGTTGATGTTGAGCTTCATGGATGACCTGCATAAAAAGTTGCGGTCGGATATCGTCATCTTCGAAGCGCAATAGCTTCAATTCCTTATGGGCTAGGGTATTGGCAAGGCGATAACCATTAACCTGCTCAGCCTTAACCAGTTCCCCAACATGCCGATGCGTCAAAGCTCCGGCAAACACTCTTACATCATCTGTCATGTTCACCACTGCATGCTGCGTTGATAATATATTATTGAGCGTTGTTGATGGCTTAAATGGGGAGATCACCACCAGATCATCCTGCATGCGTATGCCAAATGGTGTGACATGGGCAACACCCTGCACATCGATTGTTGTGACGATTGTTTCATAAATGTTTGTTTCTAAAGGCATTATTCAGCTTTATCTTTCTTAGCACGTTTTTCTTTTAATGAAGCTTCACGATGTGCAACTTTAGCGTCTTTATGCTGAGATGATGTTCGCACGCCCCAACTGAGCTCCTGATCCTGCACATAGCGTTTTTTTAATTGCCAAGCAATCTGCGCCCGCGCCAATTCAACTCCCAGATAGAATGCGTGTGAAGCATCATCATCCACCTTGAGATACGGATACAGGGCAAAAGGATCAATGTCCTGATAAAGACCATCACGGTTATAGATATGCATTCCTTGTTCGCTGACCTGAATGCGGAAACTAGGGTCTTTAATCAGCGCGGCCATTTCCCTGATTTCATCCGCACTGTAGGCGAATGGTCGCCTGTCATGCAACCCTAACAAACCATTGCTATATCCACGTGGCAAGCGGCCATCCAGTTGCGCGGCATACATCATGCGCCTTGCAATATCAGCTTCTGCAATCGCATTGACTGCATGCGGACTCACAGATGTCGCCAGTACTGCATTGATATTGAGCTCGCTGATGATGCCGAACAATAAGGCATTGATGCCGGTGGTATCAGCGTCCGTCAATTCAGTTAAATTACCGACACCCATCATGATTTGAATGTCCGGATATTTTTTGCGTAATTTCTGATAACGGACGATCGAATCAGTCAGTCCAAAATGAACCGGATCAAGAATTGCATCCGCAATAAAAGGTTTATCGGATTGAATACAGACATCTATCGCGCGATACAACGAGGGCAAGCTATGTGGTTTGGCCGGAATTAAAATGGGGGTTGATGCAACTTCATCGGCTATCCAAAGCGTCTTTTCAGTCAGGCTGAGCAAATAGTCAGCACCGGCACGTCCCGCAGTCAGTAAATCATCCGTACTCAGTGAATCAACACTGACCTGAAAACCTTGCTGTTTCAACGCCTGTATTGCCTCTGCCAAATGTGGAAAAGGAACTGTCGGCAAACAACCCAGATCAATGACATTCGCCCCTTGTGACTGGTAGTGTTGCGCTTTATGCAGAATGCCTTCAACACTCAGATATGGTGCATCTACAATCTCAGCATATATGTTGACTCGATACTGACTCAGGTCAGGTGCCACCCCCTGATGCCCAAAGTATTGTGGCAAATCTTTCAAATCTTCCGGACCTCGCTCTACTGGCACACCATATTGCGCCTGCAACATGGCTAAATCGCCTTGACACAAACCTGGCACGATCACCTTATGTGCATCACCGGTGTCTTTTACCCTGCGTGCAATCAGCTCAGGCGTCATCAAGGCTGCAACCGAGACGCCAATCTGCGCAACACGATACTTGAATGGCGGGGTTTTAGGATTATTCTGCACCTCCTCCAGCACCTTATGCAGGCTTTTTTCAGCAAGCTTACCTGTCAAAAAAAGTAAGTTGTTGGTCATACACTAGGGCTGATCTGCTTGAGATATACTTTGCTGGATACTTTGTTGAATACTTTCGCTCAAACTCTGCATATCTTCAACCACAGTGGTCGCTTCAAATGCTTTCAACTTGGCGATATTATCCAGATCAATTTTGCGCGGATATACTTTAACGACATTGTCACGCGGGGCCTCCGACTCTAACTCAGGTGCGGTATCACAGGCAAACACGACACTTGGAACACGCGTTTTGCCAGCCTGCGCATACAAGTTTGTCACCAGACTGTCTGAAAATCCATAAGCCATTTTGGCAATGGTATTGGAGGTAGCAGGCGCGATGACCAGCGTGTGATATTTTCCCTGATAAAACAGCTCGACTGGCACACTGCTGGCAGTTTTATCCTGATAGACACGATGCCCTACACCATTCAGTAACTCCTGAAAACCATATTGCTGAATGATTTCAGCCGCAGCACGACTCAGAAAAACATCTACATTTTCAAGGGCATTTAGAATCGCAAGTGATTCACGCAGATAATGTCCCGAACCTGTTATCGCCCATGCTAAGCGCTTATTTGAAATACTCGCCACAGCAAGCGCTTACGCAAATGGGTGTTCGATCACAATGGTTTCGTCACGCTCTGGGCCGGTAGAAACGATTGCAATTGGCACACCACATAAGGCTTCCAGACGTTTTAGGTAGTTCTGCGCATTTTTAGGTAGCCCCTCCCAGGTTTTCACACCAAAAGTGTTCTCTGACCAACCTGGTACTGTTTCATAAATAGGTTTGCAGCCCGAAACATCATCGGCGCCGATTGGCAACAAGTCGACCTTCTTGCCATCTAATTCATAACCTGTACAGATATTGAGCTCTTGAATGCCATCTAACACATCCAGCTTAGTGATACACAAACCGGAGAGACCATTGATCATTGCCGAGCGACGTAACGCGGCTGCATCGAACCAGCCACAGCGACGCTTACGTTTAGTCACTGTGCCGATTTCCTTGCCTTTGTTAGACATCTGAAAGCCAGGCGCACCTTCGGTTGCAATGTCCAGCTCGCTTGGGAATGGCCCACCCCCAACACGGGTCGTGTAGGCCTTGGTGATGCCAAGTACATAATTCAACATATGAGCCCCAACACCTGTACCAGCTGAAGCTTGACCAGCAATACAGTTACTCGAAGTCACGTAAGGATATGTACCGTGATCGATGTCAAGTAAAGTTCCTTGCGCCCCCTCGAACAGTAGACTCTCACCTCTGGCATTTGCCGCATATAATTCAGCTGAAATATCTGTCACCATTGGCTTCAAAGCAATCGCGTGCTGCATGCTCGCATCATACTGCTGATTAAAATCCACAGTTTCTGCACCAAGATAGTTTGCCAAGACAAAATTATGGTAATCCATCACTTCACGCAACTTCTCTGCAAAACGCTCTGGATAGAATAGATCATAGACACGCAATGCACGGCGTGCCACCTTATCCTCATAGGTCGGACCAATGCCTTTGCCGGTCGTACCAATCTTTTTTCCTTCCCCACGCTTGGCCTCACGTGCCAAATCTACAGCAACATGGTGACTCATGATCAACGGGCAACCTGGACTCACTTTGAGGCGTCCCTTTACCTCCAAGCCGTCTTGCTCCAGTGCCGAAATTTCAGAAAGCAAATGACCTGCATCCAGCACGACACCATTGCCGATATAGCAATTCACACCAGCTCGGACAATACCAGACGGGACCAAATTCAACTTATAAACACGTTGTGCATCCCCTTGACCGACAACTAGAGTATGACCTGCATTATGGCCACCTTGAAAACGGACAACGCCACGCGCATGATCGGTAAGCCAATCAACGATTTTTCCCTTCCCCTCATCGCCCCATTGTGTCCCAATGACGACTACATTTTTTGCCACTTGATTATTTGCCATGATTTTGACTTTTTATAATTGAATCTTAATTTTTATCTATGCTCACTACATGCCAACCTGAGTTGTAATGCACCAATTTCCTATCGCAACTTAACTCACCATAATTTGGATCGACAGCTTCATCCGGTAACCCTTGTACAACCACGTGCCCACTCGCTCTTAAATCTTCTATTTTATCAATCAGAGTTTGATCACTTACAGCTGGCGCATAAATAGCCAACGTAGATTTAACAGATGGCAATGCCGTTACAATGCCACGCAAGTCTATACTGAAGCCAGTTGCCGGGCGGGCACGGCCAAAAGCTAAACCAACCTCATCATAACGACCGCCTAAAGCCAATGGCCCCTTGTAACCTTGCGCGTAAGCTGCGAATACCACTCCACTGTGATAATGATAGCCACGCAACTCACTCAAGTCATAACTTACCTTCACGCCCATTGCTTCCAAGGCCGTGCCAGCTTGATGCAAACTTTCTAAAGCAAGTCGTATTGACGGTGTTGCCGGCAACACCTCAGCCGCTTTCTGTAGAATGGCTTTATCTCCATGCAAAGTCGTTAATTGAATCAAGGCTTCTTTGGTAGCCTTATCCAAGCCTGTCGCCAATGCAGCAACTGCTGATGCATCTTTACTTTGCAAAGCCACATACAAAGCCTGCTCCAAATTGCGATCAATCTGACTGGCTTCTATCAAACTACCGAACACATTGACATGACTGTAATCCATATGTAGCTGGTCAATCCCGATCGCATGCAACGCATTGATTAAGAGACGCTGAATCTCAATATCGCTCGCCACGCCTGCGTGTCCGTATAGCTCTGCACCTAACTGTAAGGGCTCGCGTGATCGCGCCAAGCCATCTGGTTGAGTGCGTAATACACTCCCCGCATAACATAAACGGGTAATCCCTTGGTGATTCAGCAAGTGTGCATCAATACGTGCGGCTTGTGGCGTCATATCAGCACGCACACCCATCAAACGCCCAGTGAGCTGATCTACCACTTTAAATGTAGCCAAATCCAAGTCATGACCGGCACCCGTCGTTAAAGATTCCATATACTCCAACATGGGTGGAATCACGTACTGGTAGCCATGCACCTTAAACAAGTCCAACAATGTGCGACGGAGTGTTTCGATGCGTGCCGCCTCTGCAGGTAACACATCTTCGATATATTCAGGGAGTAACCAGTTATGCATCGTCATCTTCACTTCAAGTAAGTATGGTCACTTACTCATTAAAATTAATATCAAACCACCGATCATTGAGATCAAACCAACGAAACGCAGTTGCCCATCCTTAAGTTCTATCATGCGCTTAAAAGTATCACGCCAGGCTTGGGGCATCAAAAAAGGTAGCACCCCTTCCAATACCAACATTAATCCAAGCGCCGTCAGAAAAGTGCCATTCATTGAGTGGTCTACTACTTCTTAGTCGGACTACGCATGTACTTGAAGAAGTCTGAGCTTGGATCCAGCACCATCACGTCACTCTTCGTCTTAAAGCTACTCTTGTAAGCCTCTGTACTACGATAGAATGCATAGAATTCTGGATTACGGCTGTACGATTGATTATAAATCTCTGCCGCCTTTGCATCCCCCTCACCCTTGATTTTCTGTGCATCACGATAGGCTTCAGCAACAATCACTTCGCGTTGTTTATCTGCATCTGCGCGAATTTTCTCTGACGCAGCTGAACCTTCAGATCTTAACTGATTGGCTAAACGCTTACGCTCAGCGATCATGCGGTCAAATACAGACTTGCTGATTTCTTCAGAATAGTCCACGCGCTTCAAGCGCACATCTACCACCTGAATACCCATTTGACGCGCTTCCACATCGGCCTGTTTGCGTAGATTATCCATAATCACGCCGCGTTCACCGGCAATTACATCACGCACGGTACGTTTACCAAACTCAGCACGCAAACCTGCATTCACCACTTTAGACAATCTGTCTTCCGCTGCGGCTTCGCCACCTTCCTTGATGGAAACATAGTATTTTTTGGGATCGTAAATGCGCCACTTAATGAAAGAATCTACCATCATGTATTTATTTTCACTGGTGATAAATTTCGCCGGTTGCTCCCAATCTAAAGTCAGGATGCGGTTATCAAAGTATTTCAAGTTATCAATGAAAGGTAATTTGAAATACAACCCAGCCTCTTTTTTCACATCAACAATTTCACCCAATCGCTGCACCAGCACGTATTGCGTCTGATTCACAGTAAATGCTGAAGCGGATAACAGTATTAGGCCAACAATGATCATTGAAAGCATATTTTTTGCACTATTCATGAGGATTCCTTATCTGCTTTCTCTGTCACGACTACGGAATGTGTCACGAGTGCGCTCGGTAGCTGCAGGCGTTGCCGTAGCCTGAGTTTCTACCTGCGGTAACGAAACTTGCGGCACAGTAGCACCAGCGGCACTCAATAACTTATCCAATGGTAGATAAAGCAGGCTGTTACCGGATTTCTGATCAACGATCACTTTGCTCACATTGGACATGATTTGTTCTTGCGCATCCAAGAACAGCCTCTGGCGCGTCACTTCAGGCGCATTGTTATATTGCGCCAGAATCTGGTCAAAACGGCTGGCATTACCCCGCGCCTCACTCTCCACTTTCAGTTTATATCCAGCAGCCTCCGCTAACAAACGAGAGGCAGTACCGCGCGCTTTGGGTATGATATCGTTCGCGTAAGCCTGACCCTCATTGATTTGACGCTGATTATCCTGATTAGCGCGATTCACATCTTCAAAAGCTTCCTGCACTTGCTCGGGTGGCTGCGCACTTTGCAATGAGACGCTGATAATTTTTACACCAGACTTATAGCTATCCAATATGATTTGCATACGCTCGGATGTATCAGCCAAGCCTTTTTGCAGCAAATCATCTAATTTATTCTTACCGACCACTTCACGAATGGCAGTCTCTGCAGCAGACATCACCGCATCATCGGTTGAGCGATTATTGAAAAGATAGTCTTTTGCATTTTTGAGGTTGTATTGCACCGCAAATTGCAAATCAATAATATTTTCGTCCTCTGTGAGCATCAATGCTTCTTTAGGTAAACGTGTCTTGCCACCACTACCTTCCGCACTACTTCTATACCCCACTTCCAATCTGCGCACTTGCTCCATATTGACTACTTTTACAGTTTCAATCGGATAAGGCAAATGCCAACGTGGCCCTGGTTGAGTCGTTTCTTCCAGCGCTTTACCAAAACGTTGCACTACGCCTATTGACCCCTGATCCACGATATAAAACCCTGTCGCCAGCCAGATCAACAGCACAATGGCAATAATAGGCAGTATAGGAAAAGTCGAACCCGCTGGCTGTGGGCGATTAGGCTGAGCATTGGAGTGATGTCCGCCGGTCTTGCCAAATAGCGCATTAATCTTCCGACTTAAATCACGCATCACCTCATCCAAATCAGGGGGTCCTTCGTTATTTTGTGCTCTCCAGCCAGGAAATTTAATCATTTAATACCTCATATAGTTGCTACTTGTCAGACTGCTACAAATACGCTGATTCTTCTGTACTTTGCCGCTTTAACAACTGATAGTGCTCAGCCATTGCCTGTCTTAATAAATCCATGCCATATCCGTTTTTTGCGGAAACATGCAAGCTGGTGATTCTACCATATTCATCACGCGCCATTGACGGCTCAAGCCCTACTCTGTCAATTTGGTTGTGCACCAAAATCTGTGGCACGCCTGCCGCACCGATCTCCATGAGTACCTTATTCACTTCTGTGATCTGTTCATCACGATTCGTGCTTGCTGTATCGACGATATGCAATAACAAATCGGCTTGCACCGCTTCCTCAAGCGTAGCACCAAAAGCCTCCACCAACGCATGAGGAAGATGCTTGATAAAACCTACGGTATCGGACAGCACGACCGAGCCGCAATCAGGGATGAAAATCTTGTGTGTCGTGGTGTCCAGTGTTGCAAACAGCTGGTCAGCCGCATAGATATTGGCCTTAGTAAGCCGATTGAATACCGTGGACTTGCCCGCATTAGTGTATCCCACTAGAGAGACCGTCATGACGTTTGATCGTTTACGTGCTCTACGCTGCATCCCTCGCTGATCTTTGAGTTTCAACAACTTCTCGCGTAACTGTTTTACTCGCACCCGTAACATGCGCCTATCCAGCTCAAGCTGCGTTTCACCTGGGCCACCACGCACACCAATGCCACCCTTTTGGCGCTCAAGGTGAGTCCAGCCACGTACTAGCCGTGTGGACAAATGCTCTAACTGAGCAAGCTCTACCTGCAATTTGCCTTCATGGGTTTGCGCACGTTGACTGAAAATATCCAGGATCAGGCCTGTTCTATCCACCACACGCGCCTGCAACAGCCGCTCCAGATTACGCTGCTGCGAAGGTGTAAGGTCGTGATTAAATACAGCAACATGCGACTCGCTGGTCTGCATCATCTGCGCCAATTCATCCGCCTTGCCACTGCCGATAAAAAACTTGGCATCTGGGCTTGAACGCTTACCCTCAACCGTGCCGCGCACGATCAAGCCTGCGCTTGAGCCTAGCTGATAGAGCTCATCCAAGCTTTCCTTGTAATCACTTTCACCAAAGTCAACACTCACCAGAATAGCAGACTCGCCGCCACTCGGCCTTTCAAACAGATCTTTCAACGCCTATTCATCACCTTCTGACAAGCTGATATTGACCGCGCGCGCAGGCACGATGGTCGAAATCGCATGTTTATAGACCATCTGCGTGACTGTGTTTTTTAACAAAATGACGTATTGATCAAACGAATCAACCTGACCTTGCAATTTAATGCCATTGACAAGATAGATTGAAACTGCAACGTGTTCTTTGCGTAAAGCGTTAAGAAATGGGTCTTGTAGCATTTGCCCTTTTTGGTTCATGATATCTCCTATTACTTGGAGTTAAATAAAATAATTGACTGCCGTAGGGGTGATATTACTCTGGTTAAGCGCAATCTCAATAACATTTCGCTCATCGCTATAGCTTACGCACCCCAACCACCACTCAGACGATTCGAGACAAAACCTCATCTCTTCCTAGCAGATACATCACCTGATCAATACTCGGAGACTGTGCGATGCCCGTCATCATAACGCGAAGCGGCATTGCCAGCTTAGGAAACTTCAACTGATACCGCGACACTTCCTCATTGATGGCATGATGGATCAATTCAGGCTGCCAATTGATAGCTTTCAACACCTCAGCCAGCTGTGCAATCGCAGGTTTGACTTCCGGCGTTAGATGTTTCTCAGCCGCGGTGGCATCAATGACAGGCTTACGATAGAAATATGCGACACTTTCTGCCAATTCATTTAAGGTATTTGCGCGCTCTTTATACAAAGCCACGACTGCTGACAAATGCTCATCTCCATCGACAACTACGCCCATAGCCTTTAATCGAGTTTTTGTCTCGGTTGTCAATCGCTCAGCGTCTGCTTGCTTGATGTAGTACGCATTAAGCCAGTTAAGTTTTTCCGTATTAAACTGCGCTGCGGATGGCGTGATGTGATCTAAATCGAACCATTCACAGAATTGCTGCATACTAAAGATTTCATCATCCCCATGACTCCAACCCAAACGGGCCAGATAGTTCAACACAGCCTCCGGCAGATAGCCATCGTCATCGTATTGCATCACACTCACTGCGCCATGGCGTTTGGATAGCTTCTGCCCATCACTCCCCAATATCATGGACAAATGCGCATATTGCGGGATAGTCGCCTCCAAAGCTTGCAACATGTTGATCTGTCGTGGCGTATTATTGACATGATCGTCACCACGAATCACGTGCGTGATCCCCATTTCCCAATCATCTACCACTACACAGAAATTATAGGTAGGCGTACCATCTGCACGAGCAATAATGAGATCGTCCAACTCTTGGTTAGCAATGCTGATTTCACCTTTAACCAAATCATTCCATACTACATGCCCATCCAGAGGATTCTTAAAACGAATCACAGGAGAGATCCCAACGGGGACATCAGGCAAGCGCTTACCCTCCTCTGGGCGCCAACGACCGTCATAGCGTGGCTTCAGTCCCTGCTGCATTTGAGACTCACGTAGCATATCCAGCTCTTCCTTACTACAATAACAATAGTACGCACTTCCCTCCTGCAGCATCTTCTGAATCATTTCTTTGTAACGATCCATACGTTGCATCTGGTAAAAAGGTCCCTCGTCATAGTCCAAGCCTAACCAATGCATTCCATCCAAAATAGCCTGCACAGCCTCTGGCGTACTGCGCGCCACATCCGTATCTTCAATGCGCAAAATGAATTGACCACCATGTTTCTTTGCAAATGCCCACGAAAACAAGGCAGTACGGGCTCCACCAATATGTAGGAAGCCCGTTGGGCTAGGTGCAAATCTAGTACGTACTTTCATGTCTATCAATTCTTAAAATAAAGTGCATGATTTTAGCACGAGCAACACCTCCCTGCTTATGAGCAAGACTAGAGGGCTTTCGTTTGCTTTATGATCTGCTTGTTAATCTCCGACTCTAACGCTACTATACGCTGAGACTCAAGGCAAGGACATGTGTGGCTATTCTAACTGGCGAAATTTACGGTAAACAAACCGCAAATAAATTGGTAATGTATAACGTGCTGAAGGTCAGCAAGTCTTCCATCACGTTGCAAAATATAGACAATCCGCTTAGTCTGTTCGAAACGACAGAACAAAAACTGGCCGCCTCTGGCTATGTTCGCATTAGCCAAACGCCTTATGTCGATTTAAATTCCACCACACAAAAACGTAAAAAGACCATGCGTAAGCCTACACGTTGCCCACACACCATCGATTTTCTGGAAGAACGGGCAGACAGCCAACGACCGGCACCTATCCTACTTGATTTGTTCAGCTAAATTGACCGCCCATCCATCAACTTCTTGGCGGACCACCGTGCAAATCATGACCGTCAGCACTGTAGATTTCAACTTCAACAAAGTCGCCCGGATTTAGCCCTTCAGCATCTTCTAGATACACCACACCATCGATCTCAGGGGCATCTGCTTGAGTGCGACCAACCGCCTCGACATTACCCCCAACATCGGTGACAATCTCATCCACTAACACGGTTTGAATAGTACCGATCTTGGCGTGTAGCTTGGCAGCACTGATCCGCTCCTGCACTTCCATAAAGCGGCTTAGGCGCTCTTGTTTTAACTCTTCCGGCACTTGGTCTGGCAAGGCATTCGCGGTAGCCCCATCCACTGCAGAATAAGCGAAGCACCCCACTCGATCGAGCTGAGCCTCTTCCAGAAAATCCAGCAACTGTTGAAAATCGTCTCCTGTTTCGCCAGGAAAACCAGCAATAAAGGTACTCCGGATGGTAATATCAGGGCAAATCTCACGCCATGCTTTGATACGGGCTAGATTATTTTCACTGCTAGCCGGACGTTTCATGGCTTTCAGGATGCGCGGACTGGCATGCTGAAAAGGCACATCCAGATACGGCAAAATCAAGCCATCCGCCATCAACGGGATGACTTCATCTACATGGGGATAAGGGTAGACATAGTGCAGGCGAGTCCAGACGCCAAGCTCACTCAATGCTTTGGTCAGCTCGGTCATGCGCGTTTTTACCGGACGACCATTCCAAAAACCGGAACGGTATTTCACATCCACCCCATATGCTGACGTATCCTGCGAGATCACTAACAGCTCACTCACCCCGGCATTGACCAAATTTTCCGCCTCGTTCAACACATCCCCGATCGGCCGACTCACCAAATCACCGCGCAAACTTGGAATAATGCAGAAACTGCAGCGATGGTTGCAGCCTTCCGAGATCTTTAAATAAGCATAATGACTAGGCGTCAACCTGATCCCCTGAGGTGGCACTAGGTCGGCATAAGGGTCATGCAACTTAGGCAAGTTCGCATGCACTGCAGTCATTACTTCTTCTAGCGCATGCGGACCAGTCACAGCCAGCACACTGGGGTGAGCTGCCTCCACCACACCCTTTTTAGCACCTAGGCAACCGGTGACAATGACTTTACCATTTTTACTGACTGCCTCCCCGATTGCATCCAGTGACTCCTCCACCGCACTATCAATAAAGCCGCAAGTGTTCACCACCACCAAATCCGCTTCTTCATAGGTATCGGAAATTTCATAGCCTTCTGCGCGCAATTGCGTAAGAATACGCTCTGCATCTGACCCTGCTTTGGGGCAACCTAATGACACGAAACCGACTTTAGGATTTGATAAACTCATAACAACCTCTAAACCTGACTAGCCACACTCTGCGGTGGCATCAATGAAAATTATGTACATTATTGCAATTGCCTGGCTGTATGTCACCTTGCTGATGGCCGCCACTGAAAAAACACTGACTGCTGGACTGCTCACTTTCGTCTTTTACGGTCTACTCCCATGTGCGCTGCTCTTATGGCTACTGGGAACAAAACATCGCCACCATCACAAACAAACTTCAACTGAAGAGCCGATGCATAATGAACATCGTGCTGACCCCTAAGGCAATCAGCGATACCTGACCAACTGTCGCCTTCAACTCAGTGCGCTTGTGCAAACTTGGAATCAGATCTGCCACGGCCACATACAACATGCTGGCCGCAGCCAACCCTAGAATATAGGGAATCCAAGCCATGACGTGCTGTAAGGCAAAATAGGCAATCAAGCCACCAAGTAAGGTGGCCAGACTGGACACCAGATTAAAAATCAACGCCCGTTGCTTACTATAGCCGGAATGCAACAGGATCAGAAAATCGCCCACCTCCTGCGGAATCTCATGTGAAATGATCGCCAACGCTGTCACTAACCCCAGTTTGACATCTAGCAAGAATGCCGCCGCAATCAAGATGCCATCCACAAAATTATGAAAAGTATCGCCTATCATGATCATCATGCCGCTACGCCCACCGTCATGAGGATGGGCATGATGGCTATGTATCACAGAGGGCGCATGTGCCGTTACTGATCTAAACTTAGCACATCCCTCCTGCGCTCGGTATTCTGGGCAGTTCTGCTCCGTGTGGATTGCATGCGCCTCACAGTGATCGCCATGACAATGACGCCATATGACCAGCTTTTCCAATACAAAAAACAGTAGCAATCCAAACAATAAGGTAGCAGAAATAGCCTCGATATTGCCGGCCTCAGCAAACGCATGCGGTAATATTTCCAGAAAAACTGCGCCTAGCATGGCACCAATGGCGTAACTCACCAGCATCGGAACCCATGTCGTGCGTAAATTCAACGCAAACATAGCGGCCAGCCCAATACTGAGTCCGCCACCAACCAGACTGGTGAGGACGATCCACGTTAAAACAGAGAAATCAGGAATGGTCATGCGGCACTCTTCACAAAATGAGGTGGCATTATAACTTAGGCTACGCCTCTTCTGCAGGCTATTCCAGCCAAATCAAACTCGCCATACGCCCCGTCACATTATCACGTCGGAATGAAAAGAATCGTGCTTCATCACTGTAAGTACAAAAATCTTCATTCACACCACCACCATATACTTGCGTCACACCAATTGCTGCCAAACGCTGCTTGGCGATTGCATACATATCACACAGCCATTTATCACGGCCCCCAGCAATCGGCTTAAACGCTGATACTGCCTGAACATCTTTCGCCATAAACTGCTGGCGCACATCACCGCCCACTTCAAATGCATGCGGGCCAATCGCGGGGCCTAACCATGCAAGAATATCCGCATGATTCACCTCCATCTGGTTCACTGCCGCCTCAACCACTCCATCACACAATCCCCGCCAACCGGCGTGCACCGTAGCCACCACCGTGCCTTTGCTATCACAGAGTAAAACAGGCAAACAATCCGCTGTCATCGTCACACACACCACGTTGGGTCTCGTGGCAAATGAAGCATCTGCATCCTGTAGGCAAGTGCTGCTAGCCGCATCAATCACCTCGATCCCATGCACCTGATTGACCCATACTGGTTCACTCGGCAAATATGCACTTAACAACTGCCTATTCTGTGCAACCGCTAAAGGTGCATCATCCACATGCGCCCCTAAATTCAAGCTTGCATAAGGCGTAACGCTCACACCGCCATGGCGCGTGGTTTGCAACGCCTTCACATTGACCGGCGCAGGCCAATTGGGTTGAATAAAATGCATGTCACTCTCCCAGAACTTCACTTACCGTAGCCAGTAGCTTGGTAACGGTTGATAAACTACTCGGCCGCAAGCAACCGAGTTTATGATGCGTGTTCTCCGTATATCCATCAGTTGGATACCTCACAATGAAAAAATAGTTATTGTAAGCTATCCAACTCGTGAGCCAACCCCCCGAAATTTTCGCTTTGCGGTTAAAATGTGCGCATGAAAAATGACCATGACACCTTACAACGCTTCCTCTTTGAGCATACCGCCATCCGTGGCAACATCGTCAACCTTACAAACACACTCCAGCTAGCGCTCAACAAACAACACCTACCTACAGGTCTCAAGCAGGCGTTGGGTGAGCTGATGGCCGCTAGCGCATTGCTCACCGCAACGCTCAAAATGAACGGATCTCTGATTCTACAACTACAAAGTAAAGGCATCCTCAAACTACTGGTTGTAGAGTGCAATGCTACGTTCGGCATCCGTGCGACTGCAAAATGGAGTGGAGACGTCAAGGACGATCAAACTTTGTTCGACTTGCTAGAGCACGGTCAGTTCGTCATCACACTTGACCCTAAAGACGGTGGACAAACTTATCAGGGCATCGTCCCACTCGAGGGCGAAAACATCAGCGCGATGCTTGAGAACTATATGCTACGCTCAGAACAGATTGATACCAGAATCTGGCTTTGCTACGATGGCAACTCTGCTGCTGGTATGTTGCTACAAAAATTACCTGAAGCATCCCACCAGGAAATCAATCATGAGCACCATGAGTATGATGATGCTTGGAATCGCATCTGCCATCTGGCGGAAACCATCCGTGACAAAGAGTTACTGGATCTACCAACCGAAACTATCCTGAAACGCCTGTTTCACGAAGAAGATGTCCGGCTATTTGAAGCCAGCAACACACAGTTTTTTTGCAGTTGTTCACGCACCAGCGTCGCCAGTATGTTACGTATGCTGGGACAGGATGAAATCAATAGCATCCTTGAAGAACAGGGTAAAATTGAAGTGAACTGTGACTTTTGTAATGCGCATTACCGTTTTGATCCGGTAGATGCTGCTCAGTTATTGGCTAGCGATACGTCAACCAAGCTAAACTCAAACGTCCATTAGTTTTTTGACTTGATCTGACGAACACGCTCAAACAGACACACTGCGACAGCTACCCCTGCATTTAGTGATTCGACTGAATCCGTTTGCATGGGTATGCTGATCTGCTTGCTCGTTGCGGCAATGGTTTCCGGACGCAGACCTGCGCCTTCGTTGCCAATCAAGAACGCACTCGGCAAAGTCAAATTCTGTGAATAGAGCGATTCTCCCTGCATTGTCGTTGCATAGCAATTGCCATCAAACGCCTTAATCTCGTTAACCAGATCAGCGCGCTCTACCACAGGCAATACAAACTGTGCCCCCTGCCCTCCGCGTAGAGCCTTAGGTGACCAAACGTCCGTGCAACCGGTGCTCAGATAGACCACCTCAACCCCAGAGGCTGCTGCAGTCCGTAGTATGCTACCCATATTGCCCGGATCCTGAATATCTTCCAGCATCAAAACAAATTCTGGATGCTCAGGCAATGGTAGTTGCGGCATCTTCACCAACGCCAGAATACCAGTCGAATTAGCCACTGGCGTCAATTCTGAGAACATCAAGGTCGGCAACATGACAGTCGAGACCTCTGCCAACTCATGCATCAGGTGCGTAGCTTCTATACTGCTTTTGCCTTCAGGAATGATAACCACATCAGGCAGGCCGAAAATCGCCATATACGACTCAATCAGATGCACGCCATCAAGCAGCGTCTTATTTTCGCTGCGACGCTCTTTGGCATGGTCGGAAAATTTCTTTAACTGCTTAAAAATAGGATTATCGCGTGATGTGATGTGCTTGAATGACATGCTCAATCCTGCCAAGAATAAATCGCCAGTTTAACCGAAAGTGATTCGATCCCGAATGAAAACTATTCTATCTCACAAATCCCGCGATTAATTTTACACATTCACAGAAAAAGCCCCGCCAATCTTAGATTCCAGTAGAGTCGTGATTATCAAAGATACTCACCCACTGGGTGACAAAAAGAAGATGAGATAATGGCTACGCTACCGAGAGCAGTTGTTGAATAATGGCAGAATGGATCTTAAGCAGAGTTTGGCTTGTCCGATACCGAGTATCAGTTCAGTCTCACATACACCTAAGCCGACTCAAAAGCCTCGCACAACTGGCTCAATAGTTGACCAAAAATCGGCAAAATCTCGTCTGAATCATGCGGGCTATCATCCTCTGTGCCCGCAATCACGAATGAGATTGCTACTTTATCCAGATTCTCCCTGAACGCTTTCCAATGATCAACCTCAGCCTCAGCGATAAGCTGGAATTTGTTGAATCCTGATTCCAAAATTTCAATCAACTCAGCATCTGACAAGCCAGCAAACAAAGTCTTGGCTATGGTAATTTGTGCTGTTTTAAAATCCGGCTCTACCCCTTCTTGCACTAAAGGCGAGGTAAAGAACGCGTAAGTCATCAAGGCGTAGCACTGATATACGCTGAGCATATCAAAATTCTCCGTACGCTCCGCTGAGGGGGAACGCCCTGCGGACAGAATCGCTTTGAATGTGACATAACAGCTCAAATAGTCTGCGGCACTCAACGCATCATAAGCACTTAAATCGGTAATGGGTGTTTCATCATGCCTCGCTGTCGTCGCCACGCAGAGTGCATGCATCAATTTTAATCTATCTGAATATTGTATTTCCATATCGTTTCCTTATCGTTAGAGACCCTTGCAAAACCACTTCTTATGGCGAATCACTGCGTTGTGCGGTACTCGCAACCTCGCTGTATACCGCATACTATCTCGGTTTCTCCGTTCCGTGCGCCTCGCGCTTCATCCACAATAAGCATTTTTGCAAAGGTCTCTGTTAATCAATCACTGGAATCGCTTCCAGCATTTCATGTAACTCCAACCATCTTCCTTCCGCGGTCTCCAGACGACTAGTCAGCTCTGCCTGCGTTTTCAATAATTGCTGCAATGCCGATTTATCTGTCTCTGTATAGAGTGCTTCATCGTTCAGGCGATCATCACAACTGCTCTTATCTGTTTGCCATCTCGCCATATCGCGCTCTATCTGCTCCAACTCCTTTAACAATGGGCGACGCTCTGCGACTCTGGCTTGACGCTCTACTTTATTGGCTGCGCGGTCATTCTTGACCGGCTTCTCTGTCGCTTGCGACTGTAATAGTTGTTTTTCTTTTAGACGCTGCTCATTCAGCCACCGGCTATATTCCTCCAGATCTCCATCAAATTCCGTGGCAACGCCATCCGCCACCAGAATAAAACGGTCACAGCTGGCACGTAACAAAGCTCTGTCATGCGACACCAGAATCACTCCGCCCTCGTAATCTTGCAGTGCAGAGGTCAATGCATAGCGCATCTCAAGATCCAAATGATTGGTAGGCTCATCCAATAACAGCAGGTTCGGTCGCGTCCAAATCAGCAATGCCAGCGCTAGGCGTGACTTCTCCCCCCCTGAGAAATTAGCACATGGCGATCTAGCCATATCCCCTTTAAAATCAAATCCTCCCAAATAATTCAAATGCTCCTGCTCTCGTGAGAGCGGATCCAGCTTCATCATATGCTGTAAGGGTGACTCATCCAGACGCAATTGCTCAAGCTGATGCTGGGCAAAGTAGCCAATGTTCAGATCTTTGCCTTCCACCCACTTTCCGGACATCGGATGCAGCACTTGAGCCAGCAATTTGATCAGGGTGGTTTTTCCTGCCCCATTTCTGCCAAGCAGACCTATACGCTCTCCAGGGCTGATGACCAGTTCGATACTGTTGATGAGGGGGACACCATCATAGCCGACACTCATATCATCCAACACCAACAGTGGATCAGGCGCTGCAATAGGTGGTCTGAATTCAAAGCTAAATTGTGAGTCTACATGTGCAGCCGAAATCATTTCCATACGCTCTAGCGCTTTGATACGACTTTGTGCCTGGCGCGCCTTGGTTGCCTGCACACGGAATCGATCAATATAACTTTGCAAATGTGCGACCTTACGCTGCTGCTTCTCAAACATGGCCTGTTGTAGCGCAAGCTTTTCGGCTCGTTGGCGCTCGAAATCTGAATACCCCCCTTTATACAAGGTGAGTGTCTGCTGCTCAATGTGTGCAATATGATTCACGATCGCATCTAGAAAATCCCGATCATGCAAGATGAGAAACAAAGTGCCACGATAAGACTGCAACCAACTTTCCAGCCAGATGACCGCATCCAGATCAAGATGGTTGGTCGGCTCATCTAACAATAATAAATCAGAACGACACATAAGTGCCCGCGCCAGATTCAGGCGAACACGCCACCCACCCGAAAACGTGGAAACCGCCTGTTGCATTGCCATCTGGCTAAAACCAAGACCATTCAACAACTCTGCAGCACGCGCTCTGGCACTGTATCCACCAATATCGGCTAAGCGCTGGTGCAGTTCGGCAATAAGCTCTCCTTGATGGCTGTTTTCAGCCTCCAACAGTCCCGCTTCGATCTCGCGCAATTCAACGTCGCCATCCAGTACAAACTCAATCGCCGGCAGCGGCAAGGCAGGCGTTTCTTGAGATACATGACCGATCACCCAACTGACCGGGATTTCCAAATCACCTTTCTCCGGATGCACCTCCCTCCGCAACATCGCAAACAAAGAGGATTTTCCCGCACCATTCGCACCAGTCAGACCGACTTTGTGACCGGGGTGCAGCTGCATGGAAGCACTCTGAATAAGCACTTTGGTGCCACGGGCGAGGGTGAGTTGTTTGAATTGAATCATAATCTATGAGAAAGCAGTTAAACACGTTGAGTTTGCGATTGGTGTATGTACGAAAAATCGACATTCTAAATGATTCAGTCAAACATTCACGCCTAGATTGAAAATACTTAAAGTTTGGCAATTACTTGAGCATAACTGCCGCAAAAGTCATTGTATCGCCATATATTGCAGTAAAATGTCACCACAATGTCAAACTACGTTTTAAACCCGAGCCAAGAATGATAAAAAAATCCCTACTTTGGGTTTATCAGGTCATGCTTTGGCTGACCGCCGCTACCTTCGCACTCTTCGCGATTGCAGCATTGACCATCCATTTCTGGCTAATGCCGAATGTCGGTCAATATAAAGCCGACATCGCCCGTTATGCTAGCCAAGCAATGCAACAGAAGGTGACTATCGGCGACCTGAAAGCGGGTTGGCACGCACTCAATCCCTACCTGACGATTAGCAACATCAACATCTACGATGCCGAGAATCGCCCCTCTCTGCAACTCCACAATACCGATGTGACTTTATCTTGGCTCAGCATCCCGTTGCTAGAGCCTCATCTATCAAAAATCTCGATCCATGCTCCAGCACTCACAATACGACGCGACGCTGACGGTGAGATATTCGTAGCAGGCATCAGTGTGCTTGGCCAATCCGACCCAACCATGGTCAACTGGCTCCTCAGGCAAAATAAACTGAATATCCAGCATGCCAAAATTATTTGGCTGGATGAAAAAAGAAATGCGCCCAGCTTGAGTCTGAATGATGTATCCATCACGCTCTCCAGTCCTCCATGGAGAGGTTTCCTCAAACAACACTCGCTCAAAATCAGCGCTACCCCTTCTGTTGCATCTCAACAACCGATTCTAATCAGTGCGGACTTACGCGGTGATGATGTTAGCAAGCGGGATGAATGGCATGGCAGCATTGATGTCAAGTTGACCGATACCAACTTGGCTGCATTCAAACCCTGGCTCGATTACCCAATCGACCTGCAGTCCGGCACTGGCCATGCTGAGTTTCATCTTGAATTGGACAATCAGCTGATCAACTCCGTAGACAGCACCCTGACCATCAAGAACCTGATGGTAAAAGCCAAGGCTGACGCCAGCCCGATTACTTTAAAAGAATTGCAGGGAAAACTGAATTGGCACTATCAGCCAGAAAAAAACTTACTGGGGAAAATAACAGGAGGCTATACCCATAAGATTCGAGTAGAGAAACTCTCGCTGCTGGCAGACAATGGCCTCAGTCTCAACAATGTGTCGGTCGATTACAGCCACAACGATGCCAGCAAGCAGACGCTCTCGCTACACGTAGGTCATGTTGATCTGTCATTGATACAGCCTTTTATCGCACAACTGCCCCTGTCCGAAAAATTACGACTCAGCATCACCACGGCAGCCCCCACAGGGGCATTGGATGATTTAAAAGTCAGCTGGCAAGCGCAACACGATGTCACAAGCCAATACCAAATTAAAACGCGCTTTCGTCAACTTTCGATCCAACCCTACGAAAACATACCCGGTTTTACTAATTTCAGCGGCCAAATTGAAGGCGATCAGGAATCCGGTCTACTAAGCTTGGATACACAAAATGCCACGCTTAATCTTAAAGATATCCTACGCTGGCCCATTCCTGTAGACACACTCAATGGAGACGTTGCCTGGAAGACCAACAACAAGGTAACAACTGTTGACATCCGCAATCTAAGCATCGCAAACCCTCACATTAGCGGCACTGTAAATGCCAACTACATCATGGATGGCAACAAAGGTGGGCTACTGGATTTAACAGGGAAATTTGGTCAGGGCAATGCGAAGTATGCACTGTTCTATTATCCCATTATGCTGGGTGAAACAACGCTGCACTGGCTGGACACCTCTATTCTGGAAGGACGAGCAGAGGACATCCATCTCACCATTAAAGGACGCTTAGCTGATTTTCCGTATGTCAACAGCAAGAACATCCCGGATCCTACATTAGGCACTTTCAAAGTGACGGCAAAATTAAGCGATATTTTTCTGGAATATGGCACCGGATGGCCTGAAGTAGAAAAACTTGCGCTTGACGTGCTATTCGAAGGGAAACGCATGGTGCTCAACGCCCATTCAGGTCATGTTCTGGGCAATCGCATCATAAAAAGCAACACGGTAATCCCTCAGTTAGATGCAGACTATCCCATGCTGTACATCAACTCCGAGGTCACGGGGCCCGTAGCCGAGGCTCTACGTTTTGTGAACAACAGCCCGGTAAAAGAAGCCACCCAGGGGTTGACACAACATTTTAAAACCCAAGGAAACGGCAAGTTAAATCTTAGCCTAAAAATTCCAATGCAGGCGCTGGAAGCGGCGCAGTACAAAGGTCTTTATAAAATTACCAACGCCTCGCTGGCCAGTGACGGAATTCCCTCACTGAGTCAGATAAATGGTGCGCTGGAATTCACTGAAAGTAGCCTAACCGCAAAAGACATCAAAGCATCAGCCTTCGGCTCACCGCTCACGTTAAACCTATCCTCTGGTAAAGATAAGATTATTAGCGTCTCAGCCAGAGGCCGACTCAGCAATGACAGCATTAGGCAAATGCTGATTGACCAAAATATGCCGAAACTGACACAGTACATCAGTGGCACGGCCGAATGGGTTGGCGACATTGTGATACAGAACTCCCAAGCCTCGATTGGCATCCGATCCAACTTAGTGGGGCTCACCTCCCATCTTCCTCTGCCTCTCAGCAAATCGGCGGCGCAATCCTTTCCTATTCGCATCGATAGAAAATTGGGTGCGAAGGGTGACACCTTATTCATGAATCTGAATAATCAAATCCATACCAAGATTGCCCGCTCGATGATGAACGGACAGATGACCTTAGATTACGCCAATATCGTTCTAGGTGCGAATCAAGGAAGCTTACAGAGCACCGCATATGATGCCGGCAAAACAACATATGATACTGGCAAAACAAAAGGTGTCGATGTATCAGGCAATCTGGACTATTTGGATGGCGACGCATGGCGTAGCGTAATGCAACAACTCAGCGGAGCACAACATCCCAATCCAATCTCACTACAAAAAGTGGCGCTCAAAATTGATGCATTGGACATCTTCAACAGGCGCCTTAATCAATTAACCATCTTACACAAAGGCATTGCCAATGGTATTGAAGCCGACCTGCAAAGCCGTGAAATCACCGGGCATTTGCAGTGGATCAGCGACAATAATGGAAAGCTAATTGGTCGCCTCAGTAACCTGACGATTCCTGAAGCAGCTCCCGATAAGATTTCCACGGCTATCAATACTGAGACCAAAACCCCACCGCAATTCACGAAACTGAACCAAGATTATCCTGCGCTTGATATCACAGCAGACAACTTTGAATTCAACAAAAAGAATTTCGGCGCCTTAGAACTCATTGCCAACCCTCAACATGACAACTGGAACATTCAGAAACTCAAATTCATCTCACCTGAAGGCACCATCAGTGCCGAAGGTCAGTGGAACAATTGGGAAAAGAACCCGAGCACCGCGCTGAATGTGTCTTGGGAAATTAAAGATTTAGGTAAAACCTTACAACGTCTTGGATACCCCGACACCATTAAAGATGGGGAAGGCACACTGAGCGGAAAACTGTATTGGCCTGGCAGTCCGCATCAATTCGAGGCAACAAGGCTAGATGGCCATTTGCAGATTGACGTGCGCAAGGGTCAAATCCTGCAAGTCAAGCCAGGTGTCGGTCGCCTATTAGGATTACTTAGCTTACAAAGCCTACCTAGAAGACTCACATTAGACTTCAGAGACCTCTTCAATCGTGGCTTTGCTTTTGACAAAATCAATGCAACCGTTAGAATCGAAAAGGGTGTGATGCGTAGCGACAACTTTAACATGTCTGGACCAGCTGCAGACGTCGCTATTAAAGGAGAGACTCATCTACAGGAAGAAACCCAGCATCTGTTTGTCAAGGTCTTGCCGCGCATCAGCGACAGTGTCTCGCTCGCCGCATTAGCGGGAGGGCCGTTGGCCGGTGCTGTTGCCTTCCTCGCTCAAAAGATATTAAAAGACCCTTTGAACAAGATTGCTTCCAGCGAGTATGAAATTATTGGCACGTGGGACAACCCTCAGGAAGTAACCTCTAAAGAGGACAACAAAAACAGCCCCCCGGCTAATGTTTCACCCTTAAACTAAAGGGCGCTTTATAAATTCAAATTACTAAGTCAGACAAGGCGCAAATAAAAATAATGACGCGGTATCTATGTGATAGATCGGTAATTAACTTTTTATTGGCAACGCCGTATCACGACGGAAGTTAAATGTATAGAAGCCCCCCTAAACCGATACCATCACTAAATTGGACTAAATATGGCGATTAACTCTCGCGTAAGAACAAGCAAAACCACCCTAGGAAAAACAGCTACTCACCAAGATGCCATCAAAATTGCCGCGATCCAAATGGCCTCTGGCCCGCAAGTGAGTGCTAATCTTAGTGAAGCTGAACGTTTAATTGAAATCGCGGTGAATCAAGGGGCAAAATTAATTGTCCTGCCAGAATACTTTGCGATCATGGGCTTAAAAGAAACCGACAAAATAGCCGTGCGTGAACCAGAAGGCACTGGTCCGATTCAAGAGTTTCTAAGCAACACCGCCAGAAAGCACGCAATATGGCTCATTGGCGGCTCGGTGCCGTTGGTCAGCAATTTTCCGAACAAGGTACGCAATGCCTGCTTGGTGTACGATGACAAGGGTCAACTACAGGCACGTTACGATAAGATTCATTTATTTGGTCTCGATTTAGGCAATGAGCATTACCACGAAGAGAGAACAATAGAGTCCGGCAGTGAAGTTAAAGTAGTTGACACCCCTTTTGGCAAAATAGGCCTTTCAATTTGCTATGACCTGCGTTTCCCAGAGTTATACAGAGCCATGGGAGAGGTTAACATCATCGTGGTGCCATCGGCCTTTACCGACACCACTGGCAGAGCACATTGGGAAAGTTTAATCCGCGCACGCGCCATTGAAAACTTAAGCTATGTCATTGCTCCAGCGCAGGGTGGCTATCATATTTCCGGGCGCGAGACGCACGGCAACAGCATGATTGTAGATCCATGGGGCGTGATCTTGGACAGATTGCCTAGAGGCTCTGGTGTTGTCATCGCCACGATGAACCTCAAGTATCAGGAAAGCCTGAGAAAAAGCCTACCTGCTTTGAAACACCGCACCATTAAGACTATCGGCTAGACTATCGTATCGTGAATAGGATATCCCAGTCACTCAGAGCAAACAAAAACCATTATGAATAATCCAGCAACAGCGCAACACTCAAGCGCCCCAACAGCAATGCACTTTGACATCGCGCAGGAAGTGCTCCTTAAGCCCACCAACTTAGCAATCCACCAATTGCAGCAAGTGCTGGGCGACATCATGTCACACAAGATTGATTACGCCGACCTGTATTTCCAGTACAGCCGTTCTGAAAGCTGGGGGCTGGAGGAAGGACAAGTTAAATCAGGCAATTTTTCTATTGACCAAGGTGTAGGGGTTCGTGCAGTCAGTGATGAAAAAACGGCATTTGCCTATTCTGATGACATCACATTAGATGCATTACAACAAGCAGCCAAAGCAACAAAATCGATTGCCAGCCTTGGAAATCAGCAAGTTTGTGGCAACATGCTCAAACGTGAGCATACTCCACTCTACTTACCGCAAGACCCGATTGCCTCTCTTTCTGCTGAGGAAAAAGTTAAACTACTGGAGCGATTGGAATCTTTTGCTAGAAAACTGGATGAACGTATCACGCAGGTGACTGCTTCAATTTCGGGCGAATACGAAGTCGTCATGGTGATGCGACATGACGGCGTTACAGCAGCCGATGTCCGCCCGTTGGTGCGCGTTGGCATCAATGTCATCGCAGAAAGCAATGGTCGAAGAGAGCAAGGTTCCGCGGGTGGTGGCGGACGTTTCGACTATGGTTATTTCACTGACGAGATACTGCATGAATATGCCCAAAAAGCGGTCCATCAGGCCATTGTCAATTTAGATGCCCGCCCTGCGCCTGCAGGCAGCATGACGGTCGTACTCGGGGCTGGCTGGCCTGGCATCCTATTACACGAAGCCATTGGTCATGGATTAGAGGGAGACTTTAATCGCAAAGGCAGTTCTGCTTTCAGCAATATGATTGGTCAACAAGTGGCCGCAAAAGGCATTACCATTGTCGATGATGGCACGATTAGCAACAGAAGAGGCTCTTTAAGTGTCGATGATGAAGGCAACCCCTCTCAGAGAACGATCCTGATTGAAGATGGTATATTACGCGGCTATTTGCAAGACACGCTGAATGCACGACTGATGAATATGTCTGTAACTGGCAATGCGCGCCGCGAAAGCTATGCACACATTCCCATGCCCCGTATGACCAACACCTATATGCTGAACGGCACACACCCGCCAGAAGAAATCATTCGATCTGTCAAAAATGGGCTCTACGCGGTTAATTTCGGCGGTGGGCAAGTCGATATTACCAGTGGAAAATTCGTCTTCAGTGCAGCAGAAGCTTATATGATAGAAAATGGCAAAATTACCTACCCGGTAAAAGGGGCCACACTCATCGGCAACGGACCGGAAGTATTAAAACGTGTTAGCATGGTGGGAAATGACATGACGCTAGATAGTGGTGTAGGCACCTGTGGCAAAGAAGGGCAAAGCGTTCCCGTTGGCGTTGGACAACCCACTTTGAGAATTGATGGTTTGACTGTGGGCGGTACGGGGACATAACCACGGACACATAACATTCAAGTTTAATATTGATACATTCTGAGAAGGAGTATGAAATGGCTGAACAAGACGTCAAACCAGCACCTAAAGCAACAAAAACTAAAAAAGTGGCCACGACTAAAACCGCCACAGAAAAGTCTGCGGCTAAAAAATCCGCCTCGGCAAAAAAAACAGCGCCAAAAAAAGAGAAGTCTAGCACTACTGACCTTCAGTTACATTATCGAAGGATCGAGATCTCGGCCTATTTCATCGCTGAAAAAGATGGCTTCTCCGGCAATCCTGTCGATTATTGGATTGCTGCTGAAGCAGAGATCACAAAAAAAGGGGGCTAACGCAATTGGGCCAGACCTGAGACTCACTTGATCCACAGCTTTACAACTTATAGCGTCTAGCAATAGGCGCCGTGTTTTTTCCGTTGCCTCTCATCGCGACGGGTGAGACGCCCGCTCTCAAATACACAACGACTTTGCAGTAAACTTTATGATGCGCCCCATTCTACCCACCCCAACCGCAACACAAACAACACGCCATACGCTCAGCGCCAACGGCAAAGATGCACTGGCACTCGCTAATCTCGCACTCAGCCTGAAAAACAGTCTATCGCGTCAACCGCTTGTGATCATCACCGCCAATGCATTCGATGCTCAGCGCCTGCTGGAGGAAATTCCTTATTTCGTACCTGAGCTCAAAGTTCACCTTTTACCCGATTGGGAAACCCTGCCCTATGATCAATTCTCGCCTCATCCAGATTTAATCTCCGAACGACTGACGACGCTTTATCACATCGCACAAAATGCCTGTGATGTCACTCTCGTCCCTGTCTCCACTGCACTGATACGTTTAAGTCCCAAGACCTATCTGAGCGCCAACACCTTTATGCTCAAAAAAGGACAGCAACTAGATATTGAGGCCTTGCGTACCCAGTGTGCTGAGGCGGGTTATCATCATGTCACACAGGTGATTTCCCATGGCGAATTTAGCGTGCGTGGTGGTCTGGTGGATTTATTTCCGATGGGTTCTACCCTGCCTTATCGCATTGACTTGTTTGATGAAGAAATCGAAACCATCCGCACCTTTGATGTCGATACCCAGCGTAGCCTTTATCCTGTTCCTGAAATCCGCCTATTACCTGCACGAGAGTTTCCAATGGATGAAGCCGGCATCGCGCAGTTCCGTAGCCAGTTCCGCGAAACATTTGAGGGCGACCCGCAAAGGGCTAAGATTTATAAGGATGTCAGTAAAGGTATCGCTTCAGGGGGTATAGAGTGGTATCTCCCTTTATTCTTCGAACAAACCGCCACGCTACTCGATTATTTGCCTGCTAATAGCGTACTGTGCCTACAGGGCGACCTAGACGCCAGCGCTCAGCAATTCTGGCGAGAGGCACAATCTCGCTACCGTACCCTAGCGCATGACTCCGAACACCCATTGCTCAATCCAGAGAAACTACTGATCAAAACAGAAGACTTCTTTTCTGCCACACATAATTTTCCTCGTATCACCCTATTGATAGACGCTACCGCAGGCAATGGTCTACCAGCACTCGACATTGAAAGGCGTGCAGAACATCCGCTGCATAAGCTAATGGATTTTTCTCATCAGTTCACGGGCCGCATCTTGATAGTGGCAGAGAGTCTAGGACGCAGGGAAACCATGTCGCAATTATTTGCAGAGCAAGGTCTAAGAACCAGTCTATGTGACACATGGCGTGACTTTCAATCCAGTCAAACACCTGTGATGCTAGGCATCGCACCACTCCATGCCGGTTTTGCCTTGATGGATGATGCATCAGCCATTGCTATCATTACCGAAGCAGAACTCTATGCCGCAACAGTGCGCCAGCAACGACGTCGTGAAAAAGAAAAGGCTCGCAGCACTGAAGGCATGCTCAAAGATCTATCCGAGCTACGCTTAAACGACCCAGTGGTACATGAGCAACATGGCGTGGGGCGCTACAAGGGACTGATCAATTTAGACTTGGGTGAAGGCGAAACTGAATTCTTGCTATTGGAATATTACGGTGACGACAAATTATACGTTCCCGTTTCACAGTTATTCCTGATATCCCGCTATTCTGGCGGGCCACCCGAAAGTGCGCCACTGCATCGCCTGGGCAGTGGCAGCTGGGAAAAGGCTAAGAAAAAAGCGCTTAAACAGATTCGCGACACGGCCGCAGAGCTACTCAATCTCTACGCACAACGTGCAGCGCGACGTGGGCATGCTTTCACACTCAGTTTACAAGACTACGAAACATTCTGTGACGGCTTCCCTTTTGAAGAAACCCCCGATCAATTAGAGGCCATTGAAAACGTCATCAAAGACATGCAGTCAGGTCGCCCGATGGACAGACTAGTCTGTGGGGATGTGGGTTTCGGCAAGACCGAAGTCGCGTTGCGTGCGGCGTTTGTAGCCGTTATGGGCGGCCGACAGGTCGCGATTCTAGTGCCCACCACCCTGCTCGCCGAGCAACATTTCAACAACTTCAACGATCGCTTTGCCGAATGGCCCATCAAAATTGCGGAAATATCCCGCTTCAGAACCGCCAAGGAGCAACAAGAGGCGCTACGCGGGCTGGAAGCCGGTGAGATTGACATCATCATCGGCACACACCGACTGATACAGAAAGATGTGAAATTCAAGAATCTTGGATTGATTATTCTTGATGAAGAACACCGTTTTGGCGTACGTCAGAAAGAGCAACTAAAAGCACTCAGAGCCGAGGTGGACGTACTCACACTCACCGCCACACCAATTCCACGCACACTCAGCATGGCGATGGAAGGATTGCGTGAATTTAGCGTGATTGCCACACCACCGCAAAAACGCCTAAGCATCAAGACATTTCATGCTGAATACTCAGAAGGCATCATCCGTGAAGCCGCCATGCGTGAGTTTAAACGTGGTGGTCAAGTTTACTTCCTGCACAATGAGGTAGATACGATACACTCCATGCGCGAAAAACTGGAAAAGATGCTCCCCGATGCCCGTATCGCGGTCGCACATGGACAATTGCGCGAACGCGAGTTGGAACACGTCATGCGTGATTTTTATCACCAACGTTTTAATTTATTGCTGTGCACGACTATCATTGAAACTGGGATTGATGTCCCTACCGCAAACACCATCATCATGAACAAGGCTGACATGTTCGGTCTAGCGCAACTGCACCAATTACGAGGTCGTGTGGGCCGCTCACACCATCAAGCCTACGCCTATCTGCTCACGGAAGCCGGTAGAAAAATCACGCCACAGGCGCAAAAACGTCTGGATGCCATTCAACTGATGGAAGACCTCGGTGCGGGCTTTCACCTAGCCATGCATGATCTCGAAATCCGAGGCGCTGGTGAGTTGTTGGGCGACTCACAAAGCGGAGAAATGCAAGAGATTGGTTTCCACCTCTATGCTGACATGCTGAATCACGCCGTAAAACAGCTCAAGGCAGGCAAAGAGCCAGACCTGAATGCCCCCTTGGGCGTCACAACAGAAATCAACCTGCACACCCCTGCCCTACTCACCAACGACTACTGCCCAGATGTGCATGAGCGGCTGGTGATTTACAAACGCCTCGCCAACTGCAACGATGACGAGGTATTGGACAGTTTGCAGGAAGAGCTTATTGATCGCTTTGGTTTACTGCCAGTACAGGGTGAAGCACTAATGGCCTGTCATCGACTGCGTATTGCTGCCAAACCACTAGGCATTATCAAGATTGATGCCAGCGATGCCGCAGTTCAGTTACAATTCAACCCCAAGGCTGATATCGATCCGCTAAAATTGATCAATTTACTACAGCGCGACAGGAGATGCCGCATGAACGGACCCGACAAGCTAAGAGTAACGATATCGATAGAATCCATTAACCATCGCACGGATTTTGTGAAAACATTATTAAAAGAGTTCACCTAAAGCAATCTAACGCCACTAAAGTAGCAACTGGTGCAAAAAGCTGGTTATTCACACGCCATGATGCAAAACAAAACACTTCCGTCATCACAATCAGCACAGATCATTCAAGGCAGCATCCAGCACGCGCACAGCCATTACGAGAACTTTCCGGTGGCTTCTTTTCTGCTCCCGCCCGATCTGCGCCAGCCCATTGCGCTCATCTACCATTTTGCTAGGCAAGCGGATGACTTTGCTGATGAGGGGAGCTTATCTGTAGCGCAGCGTCTGCATTTACTTGGCCAATTCAAAGATGAACTTGATCTGCTACAGGCTTATATCAAGCCGCAAACACCGTTTTTTGCCACACTAGGCGGAATGATCAAGCGCAGAAAACTACCGTTAGCGCCGTTTTATGCCCTACTGGATGCTTTCAGTCAGGATGTCGTGAAAACGCGCTATGAAAACTATGATGAAGTTTTAGATTACTGCCAACGTTCCGCCAATCCAATTGGTCAGCTATTGTTGCACTTATACGGTGCAGCGACACCCGCCAACCTGCACTATGCTGATAATGTTTGTAGTGCCTTGCAGATCATCAATTTTCTACAGGATATTGCCCTCGATTTTGAAAAGAACGAAGGTAAAAAACGTATTTACCTGTGTCAGGACGAACTCGAGGCCTTTGGCATAGACGAAACCGTGATCGCATCCTATGCAAGCAAGCAAAGTCAGGTCGATGAACGCTGGCAAGGATTCATGCACTTCAATCTGCGCCGAGTGTCGGCCCTGCTGGCATCCGGCAAGCCGCTGGGACGTATTCTGCAAGGTCGCATCGGGCTAGAGATGCGCATGATCATTTCTGGCGGAGAGTGCATCATCAACAAGATCAGTCACGCCGATGGGGATGTTTTTAACCACAGACCCACGCTCAACCGATGGGACTGGCTCATGATATTTTTAAAAGCACTTATAAAGCGATAACAACAGACCTTTGTAAAAGTCTTTGAAAGAAAGCCTTCAACAAGATGACCCCCCAACAATACTGCCAAGATAAAGCCGCCAATAGCGGCTCCAGTTTTTATTACAGCTTCAAGTTCCTGCCCAGAAAAAAACGTGAAGCTATCACAGCGCTATACGCATTCTGCCGCGAAGTCGATGATGTGGTCGATGAGTGTACCGAGCTCAAAGTGGCACAAGTCAAACTTGCCTGGTGGAAAGATGAGATCAGCAACCTCTACCAGGGAAAACCTATCCATCCGATCACCCAAGCATTGCAGCCTGTTGTCGCCGACTATCAACTGAGTGAAGAGCATTTCAATGAAATCATTGACGGTATGGAGATGGATCTCAATTTCAACCGTTACCAAGACTTCAAACAACTGCAACTCTATTGTTACCGTGTAGCAAGCGTAGTCGGCATCCTATCGGCCCAAATCTTCGGATTCACCCACCGGAAAACACTCAAATTCGCCCATGATCTAGGTATTGCTTTTCAATTAACCAATATCGTGCGCGATGTCGGGGAAGATGCTAGACGCAACCGCATTTACATTCCGCTGGATGATCTGGCACGCTTTAATGTGACCGAAGAAGACATTCTGCGTAGTCGTGAATCGGCGTCAGTGAAAAAACTGCTAGGTGATCAGATTGAGCGCGCAGAACGCTATTATGATCTGGCTTTGCAAGCCTTACCCGCAGAGGATCGCAAACAACAACGCGTGGGGCTGATCATGACGGCCATCTACCGTACACTCTTGCGCGAAATCAAAGCCGGTGGCGCTGAAAAAGTCCTAAACGCACGTATCTCACTTGGCCCATTCAGAAAAATCCTGATTGCCACAGGTTGCTGGCTTAAGAATCTCTAATGAGCACGAAACCTATTGCGGTCATCGGTGGCGGTTGCGCCGGACTGAGTGCCGCCGCCACGCTTGCTGAACGCGGTCATGCGGTAACTTTATTTGAATCAAGCCCACAACTGGGCGGACGTGCCCGCTCGGTAGCGATAGAAAACAAAGACCTGAGCCAAGCGCTCGATAACGGTCAGCACATCATGCTCGGCGCATATCGAGAAACGCTCGGCTTGCTGGAGAAAGCTGGCGTGAATGTGGCACAGGCGTTCGAACGCTTACCGCTGTCCATGCACATAAAATCAGGGACTGGTCAAACCGACTTTTCCCTGCAATCATGGACGAAGCTCCCAGCGCCTTTTAATCTGCTGATGGGGTTCCTGTGCTGTAAGGGCCTCCATCTAGGTGAACGTTACACTGCACTGAGATTCATGCATCGCCTGCAAAGCTCAAGTGAGCTCATCAAAGAAGACATCCCTCTGGATATTTTTCTAGAACAGCATCGTCAAAGCAAAAGATTGATGACTCTGCTATGGGAACCACTCTGCTTGGCCGCGCTGAACACCCCTATCCATCGGGCAAGTAGCCGGATATTTCTTAACGTGCTGAAAGACAGCTTCAGTAGCGATAAACACAACAGTGATTTCTTGTTACCTAGACTGGATTTATCCCAGATCATCGCCCAGCCACTTGCGCACTACATTCAAGCTAAAGGCGGTACGATTCAATGCTCACATCGTGTGCGCAGCATCCATGCTGACAATGACGAATTGCGTGTTGAAACCAGTCAAGGCACTAGCCATTTCAGCCATGTTTTCAGTCACGTGGTGGTTGCCACTTCACCAGCCACGGTTGATCAACTCATCGCGGATATCCCGCAACTCAGACACACGGCACAGCAAACCCAAGCCTTTACGTTTCAACCGATTTACACGATATATCTGCAATATCCGGCGGATACCCGACTCCCCTCTTCAATGATAGGACTCACCGGAACAACGGCGCAATGGGTATTTGATCGTGGCAGGCTGTGCCAGCAGCTTGGCTTGCTGGCCGTGATCATCAGCGCAGAAGGTGCGCATCAGCAAATGTCACAAGCGCAGCTGGCACTCGTCGTTGCGCAGGAGCTAAAACAGGTATTCCCGCAGTTAGCCCAACCCTTTTGGCATCAGGTTATCACGGAGAAGCGCGCCACTTTTTCCTGCAACGCAGGGCTAAGCCGCCCGGGTAATACAACAGCGCTACCCAATCTATATCTGGCGGGAGATTATACTTATGAGGATTACCCTGCCACCATTGAAGGTGCTGTCAGGAGCGGTATTCGCTGTGCCGACCTTATCAGCGATGACATTCTTAAGGGTTGCCCTTATGTCGGTCTTTAATTGCACATCACCCGCACATTACCACTTATGAATCATCATTCTGAGCATGGCGAAGAATCTAGCAATATCAATAAGCTCTCTGGATTCTTCGCCATGCTCAGAATGACAGATATTTGAAATATTGACTAACACTCCGATTCTCAAGGACTTTTGCAAAGGTCTTATAGAATATGAAGTCTAGCTTTGACCCTGATCTTCCATCAGGGTCAGTATATCCAATGGCGCATGGATATACTGATCTGCCCCCCACTTTTCTGGTTGATCGCCCTCATCCAAATAGCCGTACAAGGCCACCACTGTTTGCATCCCGGCCGCCCTGCCCGCCTGAATGTCGCGTTCAGCATCGCCCACATACCAACAGGCCTTTGGTTGAACCCCAGCTTGAGTACAAGCCAACAGTAGGGTGTCAGGATAGGGTTTAGGACGCAGGGCATCGTCCCCACTGACGACACAGGCTGCTCGCTCAAGCAGGCCGATATTCTGCATTAAAGGCTGTGTGAAGCGACGCGGTTTATTGGTCACAACGCCCCACGGCACTGCCCGCTCTTCAAGCCTAGTGAGTAATTCAGCCATACCTTCAAACATGATGGGCTGTCGGGTAAGCACCTGATCATAAAGCGCTAGATATTCTTCCTGCATCGCTGAAAAGCGATCCGCTTCAGGGGACAAATTAAAGCCTACCGCCAATAAGGCCTTGGAGCCATGCGATGCAAAGGGCCGGATTACCTCCAGCGGTAAAGCAGGCAGACCATGCCGCTCACGTTGCAGATTCAGCGCATAAGCCAAATCATGCACGGTATCCACCAGGGTGCCATCCAAATCGAACAGTATCATTCTGAGACCTTTGTAAAACTGCTTATTGTGGATGAAGCACAAGGCGCATGGAACGCAGAAACCGAGATAGTATGTGGTATACAGCGAGGTTGCGAGTACCGCGCAACACAGTGATTCGCCACAAGAAGTAGTTTTTTCAAAAGTCTCATTCCACCTACCCCCGCTGCGTGTGCATAAGATAGTTCACAGAGACATCATCCCCTAAACGATATACTTGGGTCATCGGGTGGTAACTCATCCCCCGCAAGTCAGCAACTTCCAACCCCGAGCTGCGTACCCAAGCCGATAACTCTGATGGCTTAATGAATTTGGCATAATCATGCGTGCCCTTGGGGAGTAGATGAAGTATGTATTCCGCTCCTAATACCGCGAATAGGTAAGCTTTGGGGTTACGATTAAGGGTAGAAAAAAATACCGAGCCGCCAGGGCGCACCAGTCTGGCGCATGCTTCGACTACCGAGGCTGGATCTGGCACATGCTCAAGCATTTCCATACAAGTCACCACATCAAATCCGGATGGCTGCTCTATGGCCATTTGCTCCACAGAAATAAGCTGGTAATTCACTTTTGTACCGCTCTCCAGCTGATGCAACTTAGCAACGCTCAGTGCCTTCTCACCTAAATCAATTCCAGTCACATCCGCGCCCTTGAGAAACATCGATTCGGACAGGATGCCACCACCGCATCCAACATCCAATACGCGCTTACCTTGCAATTTTACGCTGCTCTCTATGTAAGCCAGCCGCAACGGATTGATCTCATGCAGTGGTTTAAATTCACTGTTTTTATCCCACCATTTATGCGCGAGTTCGCCGAATTTTTGTAGCTCCAGCGTATCGGCATTCAGTGTTTGTATTGTTTTAGCTTCGGTTGCCATGCTTGAATGATTTCCTTTAATTCTATGGGTTCTATATTCGCGTATACACCATTGCAATAACGTAACGACCCGGCAACCCATGTGTGAGTCACATGCTCACGACCACAGGTATATATCAGATGTGAAACCGGGTCATAACAGGGAGACACAGCAAAGTCGCTCAATTTAACCGCCACCATATCGGCCTGTTTTCCCATCTCGATACTGCCGATTTTCTCTTCCAGCCCAAGCGCTTTTGCGGCTTTGATAGTCGCCATTTCCAGTGCCTGATGCGCAGGCAAGGTTGTTGCGTCCATACTAGCGCCTTTTGCAAGCAATGCCGCCAGACGCATTTCACTCAACATATCCAGACGATTATTGCTTGCGGCACCATCCGTACCTATGGATACATTTACCCCTCTATCTAATAAGGCCGCCACTGGCGCAATACCACTGGTCAATTTCAGATTAGAAGTGGGGCAATGCGCAATATGACAGCCGAACTCGGCGAGTATCTCGATTTCTGCCGGTAAAAGATGTACGCCATGCGCCGCAACAAGATTGGGACCTAACAATCCCAGTTCTGCTAAACGCTGCATCGGTCGCATCCCATACTGCGCGTGACTCTGCGCAATCTCATCCAAGGTCTCATGCAAATGCGTGTGTATGCCAAGGTCTAGCTGCTCGGCGTAGGTCAGCACTTTTTCAAAGGTCTGGTTTGAAATGGTATAAGGCGCATGGGGGGCAATAGAGGAAGTCATCAGCGCGTTTCCACGCCAGCTATCATGCGCTTCAAAGCCTTTCTGCAAATAATCATCGGCATCACTGGCGTAATGGGTTGGAAACTCAAGCACGGTCAGCCCTAGGTTGGCTCGCATACCCGCCTGCCCCACAGCGCTAGCAGTCGCTTCTGGATAAAAATACATATCATTAAAACAGGTTGTGCCGCCACTTAACATTTCTGCACAAGCCAGCAATGAAGCATCTTTTACATAATGCCTATCCACCACCGCGCGCTCCGCTGGCCAGAGATGTTCATGCAACCACTGCATTAAAGGCAGGTCGTCTGCTATGCCACGCATCAGGCTCATGGCGGCATGCGTGTGTAAATTGATCAAACCCGGAATCAACACGTGCTCATCTAAACACACCCAAGAACTTGCCGCATATTTCAATCTAGCAAGCGCTGTTGGAAGCACACCCATGATGACCGCATCCTTTACAATCACCGAGTGATGTTCCAGCAAACGCTTATTGCTATCCACAGTCACGACCCAGCGCGCCTCAATCACGGCGTCTACATGCGTTAATGCTGTGGATGATGAATCAGATATCGTCATAGCGCTCATTCTACCAACAAAAAAGCCCCGCAAGAGCGGGGCCTGTCACTGCAAGAGACTAAATTAGTGACAACCTACTTGTTTAGTCCCTTCAGCGCGAATTTCAACGCGACGGTTGGGTTGTAAGCAATCAATCAATTTATTCGTTACTTTATTGCCAGTACATTGCACCACTGGCTCAGACTCGCCCTTACCAACCACCTCAATGATTGACTTCGCTACCCCTTGATTGACCAAGTATGCTGTCACTTTCTTAGCACGACGCTCAGACAATTTTTGGTTGTAATCTTCTGATCCAATACGGTCTGTATGTCCCGTCACAATTACCACTCTGATTTCTGGATTCGCTTTGATTTTAGCAGCCGCTTCATCTAATGCTGCTTTACCTTCTTCTTTCAATTGTGCCTGATCGAAACCAAATAATTTTTCAGCGCCCACAGTCACTGTTTCAACTTGTGGCTTACATGCGACAGGCTCAGGTGCTGGTACTGGCGATGATGTTGGCGATGGTTCAGGTGCTGGTGCGGGAGCTGTTTCAAGTGCTGCCACTGGCGCTGACGCAACCGGTGCTGGCTCCGGCTCAACTGCCGCTGCCGGCATTGGCGCAGGTGCGCTAAAACGGAAAATACCCCCTAAATTGAATAAGGTGTTGCCAACAGTCTCTGTAGTATTGCTCCCCAGCGTGTTGTTGTTAAAACCTAACTTTGCACGACTCCATTGATGACGCAAGTCAACCTGCAAACCAAACGAATCATTCAACAAGTACTGCGCACCCAAGCCTACGCCCGCCAACCAAGAGGTTTTTTTACCATCCGCTGGGTTGGTATAATCAACATCGTTTCGTGCGACACCCAGACCCGCCAGCAAAAATGGACGAAATTGGTCACGACGCAACATATACAACGCATCTACACTCAATGTGGTTTGCTTGTATCTACCACCGATATTGGCAAAGTCTGTATTTTCATCGGCACGGTGATAGCCCAGGCGACCTTGAATGTCCCAGCGCTTACTCAACTCTTTACCAATACTGATAAAACCACCAGCACCCTTGTCAGCCTCAAGATCGCTATCCGTATTCAGATAGCTCACACCTGGCACTGCATACCAAGCACCGCGATACATCTCTTCTGCTGAAGCGGCAAATGTCGCCAACCCCACGGAAGCTGCCATTGCAACGCCAATTAAATTGTTTTTCATTTACTCTAGTCCCTAGTTGGTTCCCCAGTGGGCTAAAACCATTGATTTTTGCGATGTTACACAAAACACATCCCCGGAGCAATGCTTAAGCCTCTATTGGCTTAAAACTTACTTTTTCAACTGATTTTTTAGATTAAGCGGTGACGAATACCACTACAAGCAGGGATGCCTGCAGAGATTTTAGAAATCACAATCGGCCAGCGCTCAAAAGTGGCATGACCATATAATGCAATCCTGGAAAGTCTAACCCTATCTCCTTTAGAAAGACTGATGCCAACTTGCTATCTATTTCAATAGCAAACTGTATACGACGTTGACGGGCTGCAACCTGCTCAAGTAAGGACATTGCAGATGACCGCTGACCATGACCATAAGACTCCGTCGTACTAAACCCTGAAATACAATCATACTCAAGCAGCCAATCCACTAAACTTTCTTCAAATGCAGGGGGTGCAAATAGCATGATTAGACACTTTTCTATATTGGTTTGATCTTCTGTATCTGTTTTAACCGTTTTGGAATTATTCATTGTAAATTTCCTATACTTTGAACTGGTTCCACGCCAAATCGACGATAGAGCAGTGGCAACAAAATCAATGTCAGGGTCGTAGCACTGATCAAGCCACCGATGACCACAATGGCTAATGGTCGTTGGATTTCAGAGCCAGGTCCTGTCGCAAACAATAGCGGAGTCAGACCAAAAGCCGCGATATTTGCGGTCATCATCACTGGACGCAAACGTCGTTTTGCCCCCTCGACCACGACCTCACTCAAGGCCATGCCATGCGCCAACAACTGGTTAAAGTAAGAGACCATCACAACGCCATTTAACACCGCTATGCCAAGCAGCGCAATAAAGCCCACAGAAGCGGGTACTGATAGATACTCGCCAAAAATCCACAGCGCGAATACGCCACCAATCATTGCGAATGGAATATTTGACAAAATCAGCAGCGACTGCCTGACCGAGCGGAACGTTGCAAACAACAACAGGAAAATCAATCCTAGCGCGATGGGGACGACCACCGCCAAGCGGGCGGCGGCGCGCTGTTGATTTTCGAATTGCCCGCCCCAGAGCATAGAGTAACCCTCCGGAAATGTGATCTGCTGCCCCACTAATCCTTTTGCCTGCTCAACGAACCCCACCAAATCACGCCCACGGACATTCGCCACCACCACTACCATACGCGCACCTTTTTCGCGATCAACCTTCACCGGACCTTCTATGCGCTCCAGCTTGGCGATTGTCGAGATAGGCACATTATTTCCATCAGGCAAGGTCAGCATCATGTTGGCGAAATCAGCTGACGAAGATCGCAAGCTGTCGGATCCGCGCAAAACGATTGGTGTGCGACGCACGCCTTCCTGCACAATCCCGATCTGCCGTCCCTCCAACTGGGTGCGCAACACATGCTCCACCTCGGATACATTGAATCCCAATCGCCCAGCCGCCACTCGATCAATCACAACACGCATATACTGCACGCCACTGTTCTGTGGTGTATAGACATCCTCCGCACCAGGTATGGATTCCAAGATTTTTACGGTTTTCTGTGCCATTTCATCTAGTTTTTCCAGATCATTGCCAAATATCTTGATGGCAAGATCCCCACGTACGCCCAAAATCATTTCATTCACTCGCATCTCGATCGGCTGTGTGAACGCATAGCTAATACTAGGAATATCATCCAGCACTTTACGCAACTGGTCCGTTAATCCCTCCTTCGTGGCCATACGCCACTCCTCTTTGGGTTTTAGCACCAGAAAATTATCGGTTTGGTTTAGCCCCATCGGATCCAAACCAAGCTCATCAGAGCCCACGCGAGATACGATTCCCTTCACCTCAGGCACATGCGCCATGATACTGCGCTGTATGGTTTGATCTAATTCCAGACTCTTATCCAAATTAATTGAGGGCAGTTTTTCTATCTGCATGATCATGTCACCCTCATCCATCACAGGCATGAATGTTTTGCCGATTTGTGCATAGACCAACACCGTAATCACTAAGGTTACGACTGCCCCGGCGGTGACGGTTCTAGTGTTCGCCAGCGCCCAGCGCAACACCGGCTCATACCACTTGAGTAATTGCCGCACGATCCACGGCTCCTCATGACTCACCTCTTTTAACAGAAATGACGCCAGTACAGGAATGACCGTGAGCGACAATATCAGTGACCCCGCCAACGCAAACACCACAGTCAGTGCAACGGGGCCAAACAGCTTACTCTCCAAGCCCTGCAAGGTAAGTAAAGGCAGAAAAACCGTGATAATGATAAGAATCCCAGAGGTGACAGGAATACTGACCTCACGCACCGCCCGATAGATTAAATGTAACCTTGGTAATTTACCATCACGGCCATGCGCCAAGTGAGATACGATATTTTCCACCACGACCACAGCGCCATCCACGAGCATACCGATAGCGATTGACAGACCTCCCAAACTCATTAAATTGGCAGACATCCCAAACTTTGACATGAGAATGAAAGTCACCAATGCCGCAAGCGGTAAAGACAAGGCGACGGTGATGGCGGCCCGCACGTTCCCCAAAAACACCACCAGTAACACGATCACCAACACGGTTGCCTCAAGCAATGCCCGCGTCACCGTACTCACTGCACGCTCAACCAAATCTCCACGATCATAAAATACTTGTACGCTGACTCCTTTGGGTAATGTAGGCTGGATTTCTGCCAATTTTGTGCGCACATTCTGAACTACCTGCTGGGCATTCGCCCCCCGTAAACCTAAAACCAGCCCTTCAACGGCCTCTTGTCTACCATCTTTTGCGACTGCGCCATAGCGTGTCAGCGCCCCCATCTTCACCTCAGCCACGTCGCCTACGCGCACTGGCATCCCACCAACGGAATGAATCACACTATTGCGCACATCATCAACCGTTTGGAATCGCCCCTCCACACGTACCAGCAAGGACTCTTCACCATCACTCAGGCGACCTGCACCATCATTACGATTATTCAACTCAATCGCCGTCTGCAGATCGGAGAGCGTAATGCCTCGCGCATAAAGCCTTGCATTGTCAGGCACCACCTCAAAACTGCGCACTAATCCCCCCAGTGCGTTCACATCCGCTACCCCATTGACCGTGCGCAGTGCGGGTCTAATCACCCAATCAAGCAAACCACGCCTTTGCTCGATGGTTAAATGGTCGCCTTCAACGGTGAACATGAACATCTCGCCCAATGGGGTCGTCATGGGGGCAATTCCCCCACTCACGTCCGAAGGCAAGTTGCCCCAAATGGCATTGAGGCGCTCAGCCACCTGTTGTCTTGCCCAATAAATATCGGTTCCCTCTACAAAATCCACGGTGATATCTGTCAGTGCATATTTTGCAACCGACCGTAGCATGGCTTGCTGAGGAATGCCCAGCATTTCCACCTCTATGGGCGCTGTGATGCGTGACTCCACTTCTTCCGGCGTCATGCCAGGCGCTTTCACAATAATCTTGACTTGCGTCGTTGAAACATCAGGAAAAGCATCGATGGGCAATTCTTTAAATGCGTACCCCCCTGCCGCAATCAACAACAACGTTACAACCAACACCAGCAAGCGTTGCGTCAAAGCAAACTGTATGAGTTTATTAAGCATCAATTATTCACCGAACTGAAAAGTCGCGCTTAACATCATGGGGTCCCCATGCGATTCCAAGCCGCCTTGATGGCAGATGTACCACTCACGGCTACTTTTTCCTGACCTCTCAGATCGCCTTTCACAATGGACTGTGTCGCCTGCTCACTGACCACTGTCACAGGGGTTGCCACAAATCCTTTTGCTGTCCTGACAAAGACATAACTCTGCTGTCCATGTCTAACCACGGCAACTTTAGGCACTGCGTACTGGTCCGAAGCTCTCTCACCCACCAACTCAGCCTCTACATATTGTCCTGGATAGAGTTTTTCTGCTCCACTCGCAATCTCTGCACGCAAATGTACGGTTTGGTCGTCACGATTGACGCTACGTGTAATCGTCACCAGCTTGCCTGAGACTTGATATTGAGGCATATGAACCTGCATACCGACTTTAGCCAGATGCACCATATCAAGAGGAGCGTGTATTTCCAGCCATAATGGCTTGATTCTGGCAATCCGGTACAAGGGCGTACTGGTATCCACACGCTGACCTACAGAGGCCATCTGCTCAATGACCACACCTTCAATCGGCGCGACAATGCTTAAGCCACTTGCCAATTCGCCTTGGGTTTCCAGTTTTGAGATCGAAGCATCTCCCATACCCGATAGTTTGAGTGCTTGCCGAAGCTGCTTGACTTCAAACGACAACTCCTGATGCCCACTTTCCGTAGTCAGCATTCTGCGCTCTGCGATGATGCCGTCCTTATACAACTCACGGTCACGATCCAGCATATTCTTACTGAGCTGATGTTGCGTTTTTCCACGCAGATAATCACGCTGCAACGCCACTAGATCAGCACTATGTACATGCCCGATGACCTGACCACGCTTAACAGACTGACCAACAGCAACATGCATCACATCGACAAGACCGGCTTGAGGCGCACCGACAATACGCTCTTGCCCAACAGGAATCACTATTTCGCCTGGCAACTGCCGACTTATCACAGCACTAGCCACCCCCAAAGACGCCATCGTGATCCCAAGCGTTTGTATTTGCTTAGCGCTCACTTCAATCTCATCTTTGGCAATCACAGGCCATGACTGACATAACATTAAAACAGCCACACTCAGATGACCGAATACTTTCAAGGTAGCACTCCCATCGCTTGGTTATATTTAGCAATATTCCATTGCTGCTGTGTACGCAGACTCATTAACGCTCGCTCAGATTCATACGCAGTCGCCTGACTTCTTAACAGGCTCACTAGGTCAGATTCTCCCAACGCAAATGACTTCTTTGCCAGCTGCAATGCTGATTGAGATAATTGGTACTGTTGCTCGAGTAGCACCAGTTGAGCACTGACGGTTTCTAAATTATGCGCAGCCTCATGCAGCGCGCTTTCTAGCACAAAATAACGCCGATCCCGCTCTGCCATTGCCTGAGCGTGCTCAAGTTCAACATTGGCCAACAAAGGCGCCGATTTTACTTGTGCATCCAAGGGAATTCGCACTGAAATCCCAACCCGATTGTTATACAAACTATCAAGCCCGCCACGCTCCCGAATCGCGCTCAACTGCAACTGTGGGTTATCTCTACTTTCAATGCGCGTTAAATCCCGCTGACCATGAATGGTTTCAATCTTGGCATTAGCTTCTAATAACCAAGGGTGGCGATCATCAATTTTGTCCTTCGCGTTCAAGATTTCTTCGAATGAGACGGGTAACGCTTTCAAACCTGTCAGCATCCAATAGCGATGCTCCACATGCTTTACCTCAGCCTGCGCTCGCAACAAGGCGTTCTTGGCACCTAGTGTGACATTCTCAGCCAACATCACATCGGTTTTGGCCAACTCTCCCGCCTTCCAACGCTTTTCCACATCGGCTTGTAATGCCTGTGCCGTTTTATATTGCGCCTCGGCCAGTTCGGCATCACCGCTCGCCATGGAGAAACTCCAAACAGCATCTCTCACGAGTCCGGCCACTTCCAAATCCAAACTCTGACGAGATGACACCACCTCATTTTGTGTCTCGCGCGCAATTGCTTCACGTGCCTTGCGTTGGCCTGGCAACCACAGAGGCAGCTCGACACCTACTTCCCAATAATCAAAATTTTGATTCCTACTTCCTATAAAATCATTCTGCAACCCTACATTAGCAGCAGGCGCGGCAGGTAGCAGGCTATTCGCCTGCAGATTCTTGGCCTCGGCAACGCCTGAGGCTGCCCTCATGATCTGCTGCTTTGGATTTCTCGCAACAGCATGATTAACCACTTCAGATAAAGATAAATTCTGACTGCGCTCAAGCTTGAGTGACCTGCTCCCTATTTGCCGTACCAATTAAAAGTTAGTAAAGTCCACTTTTAGGAGTGGATGAAATGAAGAAGAGTCGATTTACAGAAGAGCAGATTATTGGTTTCTTGAAGGAAGGTGAAGCGGG